>NZ_JAUHIU010000022.1:0-119715 GCF_032381555.1 Bradyrhizobium sp. SZCCHNPS1003 | reverse complement strand
CGCGCACCGTGTCATTCCACTCCGCCAGCACCCGACGCCGCTCCGCCGCGTCGAGAATGTCGATTGCGCCAATCGGCCGACTGGGATCGTGTGCGATTGCCTCGACCAACCTCACGAGACGTTGCTGGTGAAAGGCGAGATCGTTCGAGGTGTAAAGGGCGGGATTGGCGTCGAAATCAATTCGAAGCCCTTTTCCATCTCCACGGTCGTAGACGAAAATTGCGAGGTCGTCGGCCGAGCCATTGGAGAGGTTGTGAGTCGTTGCGGAATGGCCGCCGAACCGGAGGTCGTAGTCGAATGGCTCGATATTGATGACAGTGGTAAAAAGGTGCCCGTTGGTGGAAAGCAGGCTAAGGTCCCGCCTGAGGTCCTCGTATCTGTAGGACTGGTGTCGAATCGCTTCGCGGACCTGCCTTCCCACATCGCGAATGAGTGCCGTCGCGCTCATGCTCGGACTCATCGCCAAACGTAGCGGCACGGCGTTGGCAACCATGCCGGGAACACGCCGCAGCCGTCCCTTGGGCCGGGCGGCAACCGGCAGGCCAACGACCAAATCGTCAATACCTGTCACGCGATAGAGATAGGCTGCGATCGCGGCGATCATGATCTGTGGGAGACTTGCGCCGCTGGCCTGCGCCGTTGCGCGCATCGCCTTCACGCTTCCAGCACCGAGATGGGTCGTCTGGCGGAGAAGGCCACCGACATTTTGCCTTCGCTGATCGGCAAGACTAAACGCAACCGGGCGATCGGCGAAGTGCTTCAGCCAATACTCGCGGTCGCGTGCAAATCGTTCGGAGCTCCGATACGCGGTCTCTTCTTCGAGGAGAAGCGCCAAAGGACCGAAAGTACCTTGTTCGGGAGCGCGTCCCTCGGTGAGCGCCGTGTAGATCTCGGCGACGCGCCGGGCGAAGAGCCCGCCGGTGAAACCGTCCATGACGATGTGATGGCTGCGATGATACCAGAAATAGTGATCCGCCGCGGCCTTGAACAATGCGCAGGTCCAAAGCGGCCCTGTCAGCAGATCGACCGGTTGAGTCAACTCTGCCATCATCCAGCTTTCTGCTGCCGCCCGCGGGTCAGGTTCGGAGCTAACGTCGATGAATGGAAAGGTCGTATCCAATCTGCGGGGAATCATCTGGCGAATTCCATCACTTCGCTCGATGAACCGCACTCGCACGGTTTCCGCTTCCATCCCGGCTTGCCGCAAGGCCGCCTCGAACAGCGGGGGATCAATCGGACCGTGTATCTCTATGGACTCCGCAAGATTGAATATCGAGTCCGGCGAACTGAACTTCTGCGCAAACCACATGCCCGTCTGAGCCGCGGAGAGTGGCAATACCTGTGAAGGTTCGTTGATCGCGTTCACGGCTTCCCCAACCATGTATTATGCCTTAGACGGATGATCGAGTCTGCGGCTATGCCGGATGGCTATCAGCGCGGGCTCTCGGAAGCATGTCCGTCCAGTTTGTGTCGATGTAGTCGATGCAGGCCCGGCGGCTGTTCTGTGCGTAGACCACGGACCAGCCGGCCGGAATCTCCGCAGCTGCGAGCCAGAGCGAATGTTGACCTTGGTCATTGAGCAGGACGACGAAGGTGCCGCCCTGATCATCGAAAGGGTTACTCACGTCTCGTGCTCCGATCTCGACTAGGGGATGACTTCAGTCGTGCGCCCACGATCAGGCCGCGGCTGCGTGCGCGAGGCCCACACGCGCTTCAAGCTGTCGAAGGATTTGTGTAGACACGTCAAGCTGTCCGGCCATGGCGATGGTGTTGCCGACTCGGCGCGCGGGGCCGAGGCGCTCGAGTCGCCAGCCAGCCCGCCGCAGGACTCGCTCCATACGCACGTCGACAACACAAGCGATCGTGTTTATGCCGTTCGACAAACTGAATTTCAGAACTCCGATCAGCAGATCGTAGGTCGCTTGTGATATGCCCGATTGAGTGCCGCCGGTGTTCCCGCTCACTGCAAATCGGCTGGCTTCCCACACGCGTTCTCCGCGAGGCACGGCTGCCTTGGTCACAAGGGACGCAAAGATATCGCGAAGCATATTCGGACCGGTCGTCGGCAGGAGGCGGACGCAACCGTTCAGGATGCCGTGTCTGTCCAGCGAGAGCAGATAGCGAGGCCGCAAGGCGTCGTATTCGTCAACCTCAAGTTCGCCGCTTACGATGACGTCCCAACCGAGCCGGTCCTTGAAGACCGCCTTCCGAAGACGATGCATTTGATACAAGCCGCTACCGCTGATGTGGCGTTCTGCATTGTCCTTCGTGACAATTCGTATCATTGGCGTCCTCGTGCCGTCCGTCAGGCTGGAGTATGACCCGGCGCCAACATCAGCTCGAGCTGTCTACCTTTGCAGGTATCCCGTGTTTGGGGACTGCCCTAGAGTCGGCGTCGGTGGCTCGCGAACATGCTGCGCTATGCACCGACGCGGCCACAACGGGTGGTGCCGACACGATAGACGGATGCGACACCAAGTGACCTCGAAGAGCGACGCTACGGAGAGCGACGCTATCAAGACGCGCATCTGCAAGCCCAGGCGCGGCCACTCCAAGGTCGCGGCACTTCGGACCGCTCGACGAACGGCTACATGCTGATGATGTCGTACGCCAGTCCCTTGGCGACCGCCTGTTGCACGGTCGCAACTCCGAGCTTGCGCTTGGCATTCTGGGTGTGAAAGACAACCGTTCGTCGGCTGACGTTTATGATTTCCGCTGTGTCCAAAGCGCTCTTTCCGCGAGCTGCCCATTGCAGGCAGACCCTCTCGCGCTGTGTCAGGTATGGGCGAGGCGATGACGTGGGCGATGGCGTTACGTCACGCAATTGCGCATACAGGTAGATCGCAATGAGATGCAGCTGATGGCGGTATTTCTCGACTTGGGATTCGAACGCCGGACGGGAATTGCCAGCCGAGAGCGTGAGTGTGGCAACTTTACCCTGGCGATCATGGATCGGAATCGTGACACCACGTCGAATGTTGAACTCGCTCGCCTCTTTTAGAAGCCCCTTCTGCCTGTTGGTCAGCCCTGCATCAAATCGATCAGCCGACCAAGCGAAGGGAAGCGTCGTTGTAACCGAGCGGGCGATCACCGGATCGATCCTGTCGTACCGATTTGCACAGTACCGCTCCACCCAGGAACTCGGATACGTCGTCATTGCCAGTGTATCGTCTTCGTCACCTCGCGGCGTGAAGCTTAGATAAGCGAAACATGGAAAGCCGTACTGATCCAAGGTCTGTCGCAATAGACGCTCGATTTCATGCGCGTTGTCGCATGTCGTCAGATTTTGAACGAATTGTTCAAATACCCTCATGTCGCCCCCCCCTTGCCTACGACAGCCGCGCCTTTCTTCGAGCTGATCCATAACCGATTTGGGGGATACGGCGACACTTCTGGTCCCTGTTGGTGATGTTGCCGTCGGACCATTGCGTTGGCGGTGAAGATCATCGTGACTATTGACCGTTGGTTACTTGAATTCGTGCCTTCCTGAGCTGCCACCACAGCATTCATAATGGTTTATGAACGAGGATAGGCTGCATAACGACTCTCCAAGCTTCACATCCCCACCATCAGACGAATCCGAAGCTAAGGATTCCGCCGAGCTCACGGACGATGCCCTGAAGTTGATAGTACCTCGACGCATTCAGAGGTTGCAAATGAAAATTGCACGACAATCAGATTTGGAACAGCATTGCTGCGAGTTCTCGTAGCTGCGTCGCAAAGCCGCAGCCTATCGAGCTGACGAAAATCCAATTTTCTTTTCCATGAGCAGATCAGGCATCAGTTTGGTGGTGCTGCTGTCGGTGCTAACGAGATGCCGCGCGCGGGCTCGGCCTTAAGCGCGCCGGGTCACTCGCGACTGGACGCGCCTTGCAAAGATGCGGCTTCCCGCTATTGTCGCGCGATCGGACGGAAGCTTCCTGGTGCTGGCACCTAATGAGCTTGGTGTGAAATGGATTTTCAGCATTTCGAAATCGATGGTCTTGTTCTCATCGTCCCCTCAAGGCGTGGTGACCATCGGGGTTTTTTTTCGGAGACCTTCCGCAAGGATGATCTGAGGGCACACGGCGTGATGGACGATCTGGTCCAGGAGAACCACGTCTTCTCCGCCGAACGCGGGGTGCTGCGCGGACTTCATTTTCAACTGCCTCCCAAAGCCCAAGGCAAGCTCGTTCGTTGCGTCGGAGGATCGATCTTGGACGTGGCCGTGGACATCCGGCGAGGATCTCCGACCTACGGACGTCATGTAGCGATCGAGCTGTCTGCGGCGAACTGGAAGCAACTATGGGTACCGTCAGGATTCGCTCATGGCTATGTGACCTTGGAAGCACCAGTCGAGGTTATTTATAAAGTGACCGACTATTGGGCCCCGGATCTTGAGCGAGGGATCGCCTGGGATGATCCAGATCTTGCAATCGATTGGCGATTAGCAGGCGAGCCCATTTTGTCTGAAAAGGATCAGCGGAATCCTCGACTCAGTTCCGTTGTCTCTCCCTTCTCCGTTTTCTCTTCCTTCGAGAATGCGCTGGGGAACCACTGAACATGCACATTCTTGTCACGGGCGGAGCAGGATTTATCGGCTCGTCGGTCTGTCGGCATTTTGTTTTTGACCTTGGCCTCAAGGTCGTTGTCGTCGACAAATTGACCTATGCCGGCAATTTGGCCTCGCTTGCGCTGGTTGCCGAGCATCCCAACTATGCGTTCGAGAGGGCCGACATCTGCGATGCCGATGCCCTGCAGAAGATTTTCATCAAGCATAGACCGACTGCAGTCGTTCATCTTGCAGCAGAGAGCCACGTCGACAGGTCGATTACGGGCGCAAATGCATTTGTCCAAACAAACGTTGTAGGCACCTTCACCCTGCTGGAGGCCACGCGCCGCCATCTCGACCATAATCCCCTGCTCGCCGATCGATTCCGGTTCATTCACGTTTCGACCGATGAAGTCTACGGCTCGTTGGGAGAGACCGGACTTTTCACCGAACTTACGCGATATGATCCGAGTTCCCCCTATTCAGCGACCAAGGCCGCGTCCGATCATCTTGCAAAGGCCTGGCACAGAACCTACGACGTGCCCGTCATTGTATCCAATTGCTCAAACAATTATGGGCCCTATCAATTTCCTGAAAAGCTCATTCCGTTGATGGTCCTCAACGCTCTGCATGGGGAGCCGTTGCCGGTGTATGGAAATGGTCTAAATGTCCGGGATTGGCTGTTTGTCGAGGATCATGCGCGCGCGCTGGGCTTGATCCTCGAGAAAGGAGTTCCAGGCGAGACCTATAATGTCGGTGGTCGCAACGAACGCTCCAACATCGAGGTGGTAAGACAAGTCTGCGCATGCCTTGACGAACTGCGTGGGCCCGCACATTCGCACGACGGCTTGATCACCTATACTGAGGATCGTCCGGGTCACGATTTGCGCTACGCCATCGACGCAACAAAGCTCGAAACGGCTCTGGGTTGGCGCGCTGAGGAGACTCTGGAAAGCGGCATCAAAAAGACGGTCAGATGGTATCTCGAGCATCCCGCGTGGTGGAGGCCGCTGCGCGAAAACGTATACCGTGGCGAGCGACTAGGTCTTGGTCGACATTGAGCAGAACGATGCGTCTATATGTTATTGGGAGCGAAGGTCAGGTCGCTCGATCATTGCGGGAAGCTGCCGCAGCGAACCCCGACATCACGATCAGATGCTCCACGCGCTCCGACCTCGACCTGTTGCGCATCGAACAGATTGAAAGGGCTTTGGCGGAGTTCTCGCCAGACATCGTTGTAAATCCTGCCGCCTATACCGCTGTCGATCGTGCGGAGACGGAACCGGATCTGGCCTACTCGATCAATTCCAAGGCAGCTGGTGCGGTCGCATCAGCAGCAAGTCGACTGGATGTTCCCGTCATCCATCTGTCGACGGATTACGTTTTCGACGGCAAGAATCCGGCTCCTTACGTCGAAACCGACGCGACTTCGCCGCAGAGCGTATATGGTCGATCGAAGCTCGCCGGCGAAGTCGCGGTGGCGTCTGCCGCCGATCGTTACCTGATCTTGCGAACTTCATGGGTCTACGCGCCCTATGGCAACAATTTCGTAAAGACGGTCATGCGGCTCGCCCGGCAACGGGATCGATTGGGTATCGTCAACGACCAGATCGGCTGCCCCACTTACGCGCCCGACATCGCCGATGCCATCATTGCCGTCGCTCGGCAGATCGCGGGTTCGGGCTGGCAGTCTGGTCATGGCGGCGTCACGCATCTGGCGGGTCCTGACGAAATGAGCTGGTTCGAGTTCGCCAGACGCATCGTCCTCGACCTCGCAACGAGACGAGATTGTCCAGCCCGTGTTGAGGCGATCTCGACGAAGGACTATCCGACGGCCGCTGTTAGGCCGGCGAATTCCCGTCTGAACTGCGACAGATTGAACTCTGTCTTCGGGCTGCGCCTGCCTCACTCATCGCAATCCTTGCGAATCTGCCTCGATCGCCTGTGCGATCCCGCTCACGCCAATTTGGAGTAGATCTTGAAAGGCATCATTCTGGCTGGCGGAACCGGCACCCGCCTCTATCCCATGACGTTGGTGGTGTCCAAACAGCTCCTGCCGATTTACGACAAGCCAATGATCTACTACCCGCTAACGACATTGATGCTGGCGGGTATCAGGGACATACTGATTATATCGACACCGGGCGATCTTCCGCTATTTCAGTCCCTGCTGGGCGACGGCGGGCAATGGGGACTGACGCTATCCTATGCCGTGCAACCCAAACCTGAAGGCCTGGCTCAAGCCTTCATTATCGGGGCAGATTTTGTGCGCGGCGAATCGTCAGCCTTAATCTTGGGCGACAACATCTATTTTGGCCATGGTCTGCCGGACATGCTTGTCAGGGCCGCTGGCCGCCGGTTCGGTGCGACGGTCTTTGCCTATCATGTCGCCGACCCCGAACGGTACGGCGTGGTTGGCTTCGACAGCACAGGACAAGCAACTTCGATAGAAGAGAAACCCGCAACTCCAAAATCGAACTTTGCCGTGACGGGGCTATATTTTTATGATCCCCAGGTGGTCGAAATTGCCGCCAGCATTGTTCCCTCCGCGCGAGGGGAGCTTGAGATTACCGACGTCAACAGGGTCTATTTGGAACGAGGGCTGCTCGCTGTTGAGCAAATGGGCCGCGGCTTCGCTTGGTTGGATACTGGAACACCCGACAGTCTCATGGCCGCCGCGGACTTCGTCGCGACCCTGGAGAAACGGCAAGGCTTTCGCATCGCCTGTCCGGAGGAGATCGCGTTCAAACAGGGTTTCATCGAGCAGAAGCAGCTGGAGCGGCTGGGGGCAGCGCTCGGCAAGAGCGACTACGCCAGATACGTGCAGGCTCTCGCCAAGGCAGCTGCTCTCTGATACGCGCACGTTCCGAGATTGACGTTCGACGATTCGCGTTGATTGATGGCGCGCGCCGTGTGTTCGACAGGCCTCGGCGAGCTAGAAACGTGCTTCGCCGCAAACGTCTTGTGTCAACTTGTCCCGGAAGAGCCGTTTTGCAATCACTAGACTAGGTGTGGTGCCCTGCTGTGCTCGTCCCTTCTCATCCATGCTCTCGACGGCCCGACCCGCGGCTCGCTTGAATTACGCAAATGCCCAGTTGTCGAAGCTACGGTCCCTCGCGTGCACCGTAGCTAGGACCGTAGTTTTATAAGCCAAGGTTCGAAAACCGCTTACTATTCAATGCTCTTGACTGACACCCCTTCCTCCAACAACCCGACGAGCCTCGCCAAGAAGGTCCACCGATCCGCCCACCATCTTTCGGGGTTTCTGCTTTTGGTCGTGGGCCGGAGACCTTCTTCGGAGGGACTATGGGTGTATTTCCATCTCATCGATGGCACCTGGCTCGAGGCTAAGAACGCCCACTTCTAGGCCAATATCAGATCATGATGGATGGCTCATCATGGCACGACAATCTTCGGATCGAGCGCTACGACCGCACCTTGAGTTTAGCCGGGTCGACGCTCTTCTCTTTCGCCCACGCGGCCACGGTTGATCAAGAAATGTTCGAATAACCGAGTCGTGGTTGACGCAAGTTGACCCGCAATCGGGAGGACGCTTGATGCGGGTGCGCGGGCTATACGTCGCAATCAGCTCGTCGCAGTTCGGTTCTCGGTCAGAGAGCGAGCGGCGCTTCCGGGGCCGCACTTGCGGCTCTATCGAGGGCCGACAAGGGTCCTCGGAGGAGGCGCAGCCCAGGGAATTGTTTGTTTCGTCGCCCAAAATGGGATATATGGACCCTAGCTGTTCAGGTCTCGCGCCGAGGCCGCTTAAAGCTGCTGAATTGGTCTGCGCGCCGCAGATCGCCTGATCGACGGGACCCCAGCGCGCCGCTTGGGAAGTTCGAACATCCGAAACCCAATCAGACGAGGCCACTATGTGCGGCTTCTGCGACAATTGGCGTGCGCGAATTTCCGATAGACGACGCCGGCTCGAAAGCCTGAAATCGGCGCCCTCCCTGTACCCGATGGGCGCCTCCATTGACGCAGTCGGGGAGCTGCGACGGAAAATCGGCGTGTACGAAACATTGCTCGATCGGCCGCCTTGCGGGCCAGCCAGGACGTGAAAAACACGGCCTCCGCCCCTTTGGGCGGTGGCCGTTGCGCCGAGAACCTCCCAAGAACGATGAATCCAAGTCTGGGACTTATTCTGGGACTTTTGGACCGGAAGTCCCGGATTGTTCGGGTTTTTGTTCCATTTTTGCGCTCGGTCGAGAAGCCGGAGATGGACTAAAATTCCTTTAGCTTCAATTGAGTTACGGGACCAATTTCGCTCTCAAGCCGAAGCCGAGCCCGATATCTGGAATACTAGACGCAGCTGATGCCCCAGGCCCGATGAAGACGCAAACCTCGACCCGCCTGCTATTGGGTTGCGGGTTTTTGAGATTTCGGCGCCATGCGACTCTAGGCCTTACTACTCTGGTGTGTCTATCTTCGCCCTTTGCGCGGCGGGTTTTGGCGATAGCGCTCGTCTTGTCGGAGCCGACTGGAATATCGGAGGCGAGATGGTGGCGTGATCGTCGTCTCGGCCTTTGAACCGCCAACCGTCGTTGCCGGTCTCGACGATGTCGCAGTGATGGGTCAGCCGGCCAAGCAGCGCGGTTATCATCTTGGCGTCGCCGAACACGCTGAGCCATTCGCCGAAAGCAAGATTGGTGGTGATAATTACGGAGGCGTGCTCGTAGAGCGTCCGAGAAAGGGAGCAGCGTCAAGCCGAGACCTACTTACTGCTAATTGGCTCGTCGACCGACGTTGTGCGCCGCCCCTCAGAATTCGACCACCGATTGACCACCGCTACAGGGTGAACGAACGTGGAAGCTCGTGAGGCGACGCCACGAAAAACGTCAATGTTCTCCGAGACCTTCGAGCAAGCAGGCCCGCTCATAACGGTCTGGTTGCAGGTTCGAGTCCTGCGGGGCCCACCAGCGATCTCAATGAACGGCTTGTGTGATTTTGCCATTGCGGGCTCGGCGCACCAGATACGTCCACTTTTCGTTCGTGCGGAAACACTGCCAAGTTCGGCGTCCGATGGCTCACAACGGCGACGTGCTGCCGTGGAGCTGGAAGCCGGCCGATCATGCCAAGATCTGAGGCCATGTGCAGCGGCCGGACGCTTACATCGGGCGTCTCTTCGCCTTCTTATTCGACATGATCGTCTCCTCTGTTCGATACTACACGGCTGCACACGAGCGGTCGACAGCATAGCATTGGTCCGGCTTCCGTCGTGATCTCGCGGTGATGACATCTGGTGGTCCATCCGAGAGTCCGTGCTCAGCCCCGCCTGCCAAGCGGGCGCACATGTCCTCGTCAGGATCGCGGGGCAACACAGACACAATAGCGCGCTCGACGTCTCAATCGAGTTGTCATCGCCGGCAAGATAGCGTGCTCTCCGCATCCGCTTCGATTCACCAAACGTCTCTCCGCCGATCAGCGGAAACTCGGCCAATCTTCTGTCGTCGCACTGTCTGCGAGACGGCGCTCGCCAGAGCTGCGAGCGCCGTCCGGTTGTTCATATTCTGCTCAGCCGCGGGCTCGTCGCTCCGTGCGTCGCAGAAACATCGCGCGGCGAATCCACCCGCATCGCCACGCCCTTGGGAATCGGGGAGGTCTTCACGACAACCATTCTCGCCCGAAATCGAACACCCCACCCTTTGCAGATCAATTACTTAGCTCGCCAAAAAATCGCAAAATCCCAATTTTCGAGGGCGAATCCGCGACTCGGGCTAGCTGTTCGCAGCGCAAGTTGCTCGCGATGAATCGCATAGCGAAGCTGGACGACGCTGCGAGCGCGCGCCTCTCGCCCGCTCTGCCAAATCTTCGTTGTTCATCGCCGGCCGTGGCCGCCGCCAAGGCCGGGAGGACTGCCGCCGCCCAGGCCGGGAGGACCGCCGCCGCCAAGTCCGGGAGGACCGCCACCGCCAAGGCCGGGAGGACCGCCGCCGCCAAGGCCGGGAGGACCGCCGCCGCCAAGGCCGGGAGGACCGCCACCGCCAAGGCCGGGAGGACCGCCACCGCCCAGCCCGGGAGGACCGCCGCCTGGCACAGTAGTGCCACTGCCCGGGACGTCCGAGCCGCCGGGCGTCGCACCCGGAGTTTGCTCGGATCTCGTACCTTGGATCGAGTCACCCGGAAATTTGTTGACGGACTGGATGGATTCAACCCGCAAGCCACGGGAACTGTCAAAGGTGGCGTTCACGACCACGCGGGCATTGCCTGAGGATGCGAAGCGACTATTGTCATGCGCGACATAGCCCGAGCCGAATTGCAGATAGCTGCCGACGCGGCGGACATAGCCTTCGATCGACAGACGGTTCGCGCCGAAGAAATCAGAAAGGTTGTCAGCCCTTATGCGCGAGATCTGCATCACGCCTTGCGTAACGCGTCCCTCAGCCTGAACACGTTGCCCGACGAGTGCGGCATCGGCGCCGTTGAGTCGCAACCCGCCTATTCGCAGGCCGCCGCGATCGCGTTCGAGTGGTCCGGAAACCCGCGTTGTCGCGTTAAGGCGTTGCTCGACCAGGCTTGAGACGATCACGCCGTCGATGCGGCGCACCCCGAAGACCGCGACATTGGCGCCCGGACGGCGCCAGCTTTCGTGGCCGGCCGCTATGATCCGCTGGCCCAGCACGGTCATCTCGCCGTCCCTGACGCTTTCGATCGGCCCCATCACCTCGCTGACCACGTTGACGCCGCGGGTGATCAGCGAACCGTTCGCCTGCGGCAGCGCCAGCACACGGGCCAGATGTCCGATCTTGAGCGCCTTCGCCGATACCGGTTCGCCATCGATCCGCACCGGGACGTTCGGCGCATAGCTGATGCGTTGGCCGTTGACGAAAATGCTGCCGAAACGCTGAATGACGCCAACAATGCCGGTGCCGCCGATGCCCTGATCGTGGCCACGCGTGATACCGGTGCCGCCGATACCCTGATCGCTGCCGCGGCGCACCTGCGCCCAGGCGGAGGACGATCCGGCAAGCCAGAGTCCCATAAGCAACGAGCGGCGCGAGATGACGGGCTGCTTGGTCATGACGAGCCGCCTTCGTCAGCATCACCATTCGCCGCGTCGTCCGGACCTTCGCTGTAAATGTAGATGCCGAAATTCCAGCGGTGGTCGCCGCCCTTGTCCCTGGCGAGCGCGCGGTTTGCTTCCCGGTTGGCGATCTTCAGGGCGTCCATGGCCAGTTCGCGCGAACGCCCTTCGAGACGTTTTGCGAGCTTGGCCGAAAGGCCGTCATAGTGCACCGCGCGTTCGAGGAAACGGGGTGCTGGCCCGGATACGTTTTCGGCGGCTGCCGCGATATGATCATGCAGGTTGCGGCCGAGATAGTGCCATTTGCGCTCGTCGTCGCCGCGCGGAACGAAGCCGGTGTCCACCAACACGATCTCTTCGTCGCCGTTGATGGTCACGAGTTCGCGGTCCAGCCATTCATCCAGCACTGCGCGCGGGCGGACATCCTTCGTGATCGAACTAACGAGCTGCTCGAACGAGGGCGCATCGCCACTGGCCATGCGCGGCAAGGGCAGCGGATCGCCGTTCGCGTCCGTGAACTCCGGAGCGGCGAGCCAGCGTGCCATGATCGCGCTGGTCAGCGACAGAGTGGCAGGCGTTTCATTGACCGGCGCACCGGCGCCGCGCAGCCGCGCAACCTCCTTGCGGTGAATTCCGGTGAGCAGACTCACGCGGCTGTCGGTCTGCTCCTTTCCCTCCAGGGCAAAGTCGTGCTCGGCAACATTGACGAAGAGTTCTCGCAACAGCTGAGCCAGCTCAGGAAATGTCATTCCGCCGCGGATGCATAGCCGCACCAGCGGGCGCAGCAGGCGCGCCAAGGGCGCGCGCAGGCTCGCCGCCGCAATCGGCTGATGCGAAGCCGACTTCGATCTCCGGGATTTGGCGTTCATGGCGAAATTGTAGCGGCGAGTCCCGTGGGATACAATCCCACTTTTCCGTCGAGATCAATTGACGTGTGAAATTTTCCCACATATAAAAGAGGCGCTCAGTCATGGAGAGTTCGGCCATGCTCGCTCCCTCTCGGCGCCTCTCGGTGCTTCACATCTTCAATGACTGCTATCCCGACCTGTTCGGCGGAGCCCCGTCGGTGATCCGCGACATATGCGCAGGACTGAAAGACGCGTTCACCGCCTGCGTGCTGGTCTGCTCCAAGTCGAACGGGCAACGGCGCATCGTCGTGAACGGCGTAACGATCGAGCGCGTGCGCTCGTTCGGCGATGTAGGTTCGCTTCCGGCCGCGCCGACTTATCCGCTGCGGTTGTGGCGCCAGGTCGCCGATCACGATCTGCTCGCGCTTCATGCGCCGTTTTCGCTCGCCGATCTCATGCTCGCCCTGGGGTTGGGCCGCGATCGACCTTTGGTCGTGCACTACCATGCGGACATCGTTTCGCATGCCGGACTGAGGTGGTTTATGAAGCCGCTGTTGCGCCGGACGCTGCGGCAGGCAGACGCAATCATCGTGTCCAATGCCATTCTGCTGTACAGCAGCCCGCTGCTGCAGGAATTCGCTGAGAAATGTCACGTCGTTCCGTTCGGCGTCGATGCCTCGAAGTACGATTGGCCGGAGCCGCGCGACAATGACGCTGCCGAACGCGATCGTGGACGGCTCGTGCTGGCTTGCGGGCAACTCGTTCCCTACAAGGGCTTCGATGTGCTGGTGCGAGCGGCGGTCGGCCACCGCTTTGAGGTCTGGATCATCGGCGAGGGTCCAGAACGGGCGCGGCTTGAACGAATGATTCATAGCCTCGGCGTCGCAGATCGCGTCCGCCTGCTCGGCTCCGCGCCGAAGGCCAAACTCGCCAGTCTCATGTGTACAGCGGACGTCTTTGTCCTGCCGTCCGTGACCAATGCGGAAACGTTTGGCATCGCTCAACTGGAAGCGATGGCGGCGGGACGGCCGATCATCAATACATGGCTTGACACGGCCGTTCCACGCGTGGCGCGCCACGGCATCGAGGCCATCACCGTTCCACCTGGCAATCATGTTCGGTTGGCGGAAGCAATCGAGACATTGCTCCGCGATCCGGAGCGGCGCTGGCGCATGGGCCATGCCGCCCGGATTCGCGCAACGACGCAGTATTCCGTCGACGCCTTCGGGAAAGGAATCGAAACCGTCTATCGCCATGCCGTGATGACCAAGGCATCAAGCCAGTCGACCCTGGCTTCACGCCCCGGAACAATCGGAACGGGTCCGGAAAATCGACATTGCTGAGACTGATTGTGCTGAAACTCGTCGCGCAGGCTCAGCTCGCGATCACGATCCGTGAATAGTCAGGAAGGAGCTACTTATGTACTCGCAAAGCATACCTCTCGTAGAGAATGCGTGGGACGGGCCTGCGCGCGATCCAAACGCCCGATTCGATCCGCGGATTGGAAAGCCCATGAAACCGCCTGGCCGTTCTCCTCGCCCCTCCGGCCTCAAGGACGACAATATCGCGAGCGACCGGCCGTCGATTGGCAGGCGAACACTCCACACCCTTGCCCGGCTCGTTATTGCAGTTCTCATCGGTATCGGCGCCACCCTTGCCTGGCAGTCCTACGGTAACGCAGCAAGGGACAAGGTGGTGGCCCGGGCTCCATCGCTGGGCTGGTTGTTATCCGTCTCGACGACGAAGTCGCCAGCCATTGCTGCAACTGTCCCGGACCCGATGCAGCAGCTTGAGCCTCTGGCGTTCAATCTCGATGTCGTGCGGCGCAGCGTCGAGCAACTCACCGGCAAGCAAGAGCAGATGGCCCAGAGCATTGCGACGCTGCAAGCTGTCGCAGACGACATCAGGCAGAGAATGTCGACAACCCCGCCTTCGTCGCCGTCCCAGCAGCTAGCGGCCCCGATCTCGCAGCATAAACCCTCGCAACCCAGGGCGCAGTCATCGGCTGTGCAGTCGTCAGTGCCTCGTCCGCTGCCCTCTGCCGGACCACCCCTGCTCCCGCGCTGATGGCCCAGATTGCCGGCGAGCTTTTTATCGATGGGACGTAGACGCGCGTGGCACGACGGTGCGTAAGCTGCGCCTCAAGTCACGTATCGTGAATTTGTCGATACCCGCTTCCTTGGTCACGCGATTGACCATCGTGTTGAAGTCGGACATTTGGCGTCCGGACATCATAAGCCTGCGAAATTGCTGGAGAATCGACGTTCAACGGCGGCCCCACGGCCTACTACCTTCCGCCTATGAGAGCCTGGCAGAGCTGATGCTGTAATCGCTCCCGATGCTTGCAGCGCGACTGCACATCTGGGGCTTGGCGCGCACGTGCCACAACAAAGAAATATGCGGAGGGAACTGATGAATTTCACGAGCAGGAGATTCTTGGCTGGCATCTCGACGGTTGCCTTCCTCGTCGCCGGCACGCTTGGCGTCCGCGCCAACGACTCGGCGCTGAAGGCCGCCGGCGAGCCCGGGGCCTGGGCGATGGCGGGCCATGATTACGGCAACACCCGGTTCAGCCCGCTCAAGGAGATCAACACCGAGAACGCCGGCAAGCTGTCGCTGGTCTATTCGTTCTCGCTGGCCTCGCTACGCTCGAACGAGGCCTCGCCGATCGTGATCGGCAACACGCTCTACGTCTCGACGTCGTGGGGGCCGAAATACGTCTATGCGCTTGATGCCGCGACCGGCGCGCGCAAATGGACCTATGAGCCGGACATTCCGGACGATACGCTGCAATATGCCTGCTGCGACGTGAACAGCCGCGGCATCTCCTATGCCGACGGCAAGCTGTTCGTCGGCCGGCTCGACGGCAAGCTGACCGCGCTCGATGCCGCCACCGGCAAGGAGCTCTGGACGTCCAAGGTGGTCGACTACAAGCAGGGCTCGGTGATCACCTCGCCGCCGCTGGTCGTGCGCGACAAGGTCATCACCGGCTTCGGCGGCGGCGAGTACGGCGTGCGCGGCTCGCTGCAGGCCTACGACATCAACTCCGGCAAAATGGTCTGGCAGACCTATACCGTGCCTGCGCCCGGCGAGCCCGGCAGCGAGACCTGGAAGGGCGACACCGGCCTGCATGGCGGCGGCGCGGCCTGGCTGGTCGGCTCCTACGATCCGAAGAGCGACACGGTCTATTGGGGCACCAGCAACCCCGGTCCTTGGAACACCGCTGTGCGCTCGACCGGCAATGGCGATTTCGGCAAGCTGACCAATCTGTATACGGCGTCCACGCTGGCGCTCGATCCGAACACCGGCAAGATCAAGTGGCACATCCAGACGACGCCTGCCGATGCCTGGGACTATGACGGCGTCAACGAGGCTATTCTCGCCGATCTCAAGGTTGGCGGTGCGGCTGTCCCGACGCTGATGAAGGCCGATCGCAACGGCTTCTTCTTCGTGGCCAACCGCGAGACCGGCAAGGTGATCTCGGCCGAGAAGTACGTCTTCGCCAACTGGGCGCAGAAATGGGACATCTCGACGTTGCGCGCGGTCGAGGATCCGAACAAACGGCCGGGCCCTGGACATCCCGTCAAGGACGTCTGCCCGAACCTGATCGGCGGCAAGAACTGGCAGCCGATGTCGTACAATCCGGACACCGGGCTGGTCTACATCCCGGCGAACAATGTCTGCATGGACTGGTCGGTCAGCGACGTCTCCTACAAGCGCGGTGTGTTCTATCTCGGTGCGGAATTCCCGACCAAGGAAGGCCCCGGCGGGTTCCTCGGTGAGCTCATTGCCTGGGATCCCGTGAACAACAAGAAGGTGTGGTCGATCCAGGAAGACCTTCCGTTCAACGGAGGCACGCTCAGCACCGCCGGCGGCCTGGTGTTCTCCGGCAATCTGCACGGCGACTTCCGCGCCATCGACGCCAAGACCGGCAAGATCCTGTGGAAGAAGAATCTCGGCTCCGGCATCGGCGCCGGTCCGGTGACCTATTCGGTGGACGGCAAGCAGTACGTTGCCGTCGTCGTCGGCCGCACCGCCTCGATCCCGGCCTTCCTGGGCGAGATCGGCAAGAAGATGACGAACGCGGCTCCCGAAGGCGGCGCCCTGTTCGTGTTCGCGGTTCAATAGCCGCAACGCTCGCGACGGCTGCGCGTGTCCCCGGACGCGGGACACGCGCGCCGCTCAGCCAACCCGCATCAAGCGGAGGAAGATGGCTCGGCCGCGAGGGACCGAGCCGCTCCATACCAACAAGATAACAAGATCGAGGGATCGAGGATGCGCCTGAATCGCCGTCAGACTGGCTCGAAGTGGCGGGCCGCCGCCGAACTGTCGGCACGTGCGACGACTCTCGCCGCCTTGATGGCCTCTACCCTGTTGGCATCGTCGGCGGCGGGCCTGGCCAACGAGGCAGAGCCGCTGCGGCTCTGTGCGGATCCGACCAATCTTCCATTCTCGAGCGACAATCCAACGCAGCCGGGATTCTACCTCGAGGTCGGCCAGGCGCTGTCACAGCAGCTCGGACGGCCCGTGACGTATGACTGGTACAAATCCTATTTCGGCAAGCGAACCGTGCGCGTGACGCTGCTCGGCAAGCAGTGCGACGCGATGATCGGCCTGCCGCTGTCCTCGGATTTCATGGGACCGACGGTGATCTTCTCGAAGAAGATCGCGACCGAGACCTACGCGCTTGTCAGCCGCGGAACGCTCGTCGTCCACAGCATCGACGACCTCCGAGGCAAGCGCGTCGCCGTGCAATACCAGACCACGCCGCAAAATCTGCTGGCCCAGCGCGACGACATCGAGAAGGTGACGGTGCTGACGCCGAACGAAGGCTTGGCGGCGCTGGCACAGGGCAAGGCCGACGTCGCCTTCGTCTGGGGACCGGTTGCAGGCTGGCTGAACAAGACGACCTACGAGAGCAGCTTCAGGATCCAGCCGGTCGAAGGCGACGGTCTGTCCTGGGATGCCGCGATCGGCTTTGCCAAGAGCTCCACGCAGTTGCGCGATCAGATCGACGCCGCCTTGCCGCAACTCGCACCGCTGATAGCCAAGCTGGCTGGCAAATACGGGCTGCCGAACGAACCACCGATCAGGCTCGGCGCGCTGCCTGGCCCAATCAAGCTGGCCTCGCTGGCCGGCCCTGCTCAGCTTCTCCGCCAGCCGGTCGCCGAGGCGGCCGTGATCAGGGTTTCGGACGCGGCTGCTGCGAGCGATTCCAAGACCGAGGCGGTCAGCGCCGGCAAGGAGATCTTCAACGGCACCTGCGCGCATTGTCATGGACCGGACGCCGTGCAGGCGGAACGGAAGATCGACCTGCGGCGGCTGCAGACCCGTTATGGCGAGGATATGCGCGACAAGTTTTGGACCACCGTGCATGAAGGCCGTCCGTCCAAGGGCATGCCGGCCTGGAAGGAGGTCTTTACCGACGAGCAGTTCGAGAGCATCTATGCGTTCCTGCGGACCGTGCAGTCGTCCGAAACGGCCAATTGAAGGAGGCGGACACCGGCCGCTCGATCTGCCGGATCACCCGGCGCGTACAGGGGGCAAGTGAGGGGGGGCGGACATGACGCGCTTTCTGATCATCGACGATCATCCGCTGTTTCGCGAAGCCCTCGGCAATGCGGTGCGTCTGGCGCATCCTGACGCCGAGATCTTCGAGGCGCTGTCGATTGCCGATGCGCTCAACACCCTCGCGCTAGAACCCGACATCGACCTGGCGCTGCTCGACCTGACGCTGCCCGATGCCGTGGGCTTCTCGGGCTTCCTGCGGCTTCGTGCCACGCATCCCCGGCTTCCGGTCGCGATCGTCTCGAGTGATGAAGACCTCAACGTCGTGCGCGAGGCGCTTTCGCTCGGCGCCGCCGGCTATCTGCCGAAGTCGACCTCGAAGCGTGAGCTGACGTCCGCGATTGAGCGCGTGCTCAGCGGCTCGATCTCGGTCCCGAAGGACTTCGTGCCCGTGGCCGAGCGCCACGGCCACGGCTCCGCCCGCGCGCTGCAGGCGCGCCTCGAGGAGCTGACCCCGCAACAGCTTCGCGTCCTCGACCTGATCAGGCGTGGCTACCAGAACCGGGAAATCGCGGGCGAGCTTCAACTCGCGGAGTCGACCGTCAAGGCGCACATCACGGAGATCCTGAGAAAACTCCGCCTGTTCAGCCGCAACAAGGCCGTTATCGAGATCGGCAAGATCGCGCCGCCCGTTCCGACCGACCGCCAGGGATCGCGCAACGCCTCGCGCAGAAAGCACCCGTAGCGCTATTGCTGCGCTGCAGGAGGTGACGGCCGCCGCAGGCGTCGCACCGTTGATGGCGTCTTGGTCGTTGATTGAGGCCGACCGACGCGCTATCGCTGGTGCTCCGGCCCTGACGTTCTTTCGAAGACGCAGCGCGCGCACTGGTTTGAATGTCGGATCCGCGACAATGAACAAACCGGATCTCCGATCCGGCCGGGGGGTGACAGGCACGTGGCTCGATTGCTCATCGTCGAGGACCATCCGCTGTTTCGCGAGGCGCTGGAGAGTGCGATCCGCGCCGCTCTGGCTGATGCCGAGATGCGCGAGGCAACATCCATCGACATGGCCGTCGATCTTCTGTCATCGCCTCCGAGATTCGACCTGATCCTGCTCGACCTCTCAACACCCGGAACGACCGGGCTCTCCGGCGTGATCCGCATTCGCAAGACCGCGCCGCGCACACCGATCCTGGTGGTTTCCGCGCATCAGGACCCGCGCCTCGTCGCCCATGTTCTCGCGCTGGGTGTTTCCGGTTACATCTCGAAATCAACCTCGAAGCAGCAACTGGCCGACGCGATCAAGGCGGTGCTGCGCGGCGAGGTCCACGTTGAAGGTGGCTCCCTCTGCGCCGGCGTGCGCCGTGGCCGACTTCCCGCTCAAGATCTCCTGAAGCGTCTTCACGAGCTGACGCCGCAGCAGCTGCGCGTGCTCGACCTGATCCGCCGCGGACTGCAGAACAAGCAGATCGCCTTCGAGCTCGGGATCTGCGAGACGACAGTGAAGGTCCACGTCTCTGAGATCCTGCGAAAGCTCCGCGTGATGAGCCGGACCAAGGCCATCATCGAGATGGAAAAGATCGACTTCGTGAACCTCATCAGCGGGCCACGCATGCCGGCGCGGGCGAGCGGCGTTGACGCGCTCATGACAGCAGGAACGACAACAGCGCGCGAAGCTCCGCAGGCCTGACCGGCTTGGTCAGGATCTCGAGCCCGTATTGGCTCGCTTCCCTGGCTGCATCTTCGGAATAGTCAGCGGTGACGATCATGGCCGCAACATCTCGGCTGAGGAATTGCCGGATGTCCCGGATGGCGGCAAGCCCGCTCTCGTCGCCATCCAGGTGAAGATCGGCGATGATCGCCTCGGGGGCCGCCCCGAGCGCACTCAGGCGCCGCAGCGCGTCCTTCGACGAGACCGTGGCCACGACGTCGCAGCCCCATTTTTCCAGCAGACCGACCATGGCATCGGCGGTGGCCAGGTCGTTTTCGATCAACAGGATCTTGGCGCCTTCGAGCCCGCCATAATCGTGCTCGACGTGCTCAGCAGGATGCGGATCCGGCGGTACGGCTGCCGGGTCTGCCCGGTCGAGCGCGAGCTTGAATGTGGATCCATGGCCAACCCGCGAAGCCAGCCTGACTTCATGGTCCAATGCATTGGCGAAGCGACGGACGATCGACAGGCCGAGCCCAAAGCCGGCCTGGTCCTCGGCGCTCGAATGACCGCGCTGGAATTCGAGGAAGATCGCCTCCTGCTGCGGCTTGGGAATGCCAGGGCCGGTATCGTAGACCTCGATCCGAACCCGGCTTGCCCCCGGTCCGCGCCGGCATCCCATGACGACGCCGCCTCGCCGCGTGTAGCGCAGAGCGTTCGCGAGGAGATTCTGCAAGATGCGCCGCAGCATCATAGCATCCGAGACCACCGCGACCGAGCAGGGACAAATGCGCAAGGACAACCCGCGTTTGGCCGCGATCGGGGCGAATTCGCGTTCGAGCGGCTCGAACAGGCTCGAGATCAGAACGGGCCTCACGTCGGGCCGCAGGGCTCCGGCATCGAGCTTGGCAATCTCCAGCAGGGACCGCAGCAGATCTTCCAGCATGGCCAGCGAATGGTCGACCTGGCCGACCATGGCTGTGCCACGATCGGACGAGACTTCGTCCGCCAAGGTCGACAGCGTCAGCCGCGCCGCGTTGAGTGGCTGAAGCAGATCATGCGTGACGGAGATGAGAACCGAGGATTTCAGGGAGCTGGCCGCTTCGGCCTGCTGCTTGGCGCGAAACAGGTCCTTGTTGGCCGTTTCGATCGAACGCAGCGCATCGCGCAGCTGCCGCGTCCGCTCGCGCACCTGCTGATCGAGTGCGATCGCCGTTTCGAACAGTGAGAACGCATTGAACTGCTGGTCCATCGAGCGCTCGACCCGGGACATCAGTGCGGCATTGATCTTCCTGAGCTTGGCCGCCTCGCGCTGCAGGTCTTCCGGAGACCCGGCAACAGTCATTGCTGCGCCCCTGGACGCTTGCCGATCGCGACGCCGGTCAGCGTCTGATTGACGTGCATCGAACCGTACTGCTCGCCATAGGTATGGAACCCGACGATCCGGTTATCGCGATAGAGCTCGGACATTTCCCGCGCGAACTGATGCTGCTCAGCGTCGAGACGACGGAGGATGCACTCGAAACCGATGAAGATCGAGACCTCGCCGATGTCGTCTCGAACCTCGGCCAGCATCTCGCGGGCGGCGGCCACGGAGTTGCGCGACCTTGCCGCCGTCAGCACCATTCCTTCGTCGATCGCGCAGAAGAACCGCAGCGAGCCGTCAGGGCTGACGCGCTGAATCGAGCGCGCGAAATAGGAGCCGCCGACGCGCACCAGCACCGGATGGGCTGCAAACAGGAACGGGTCGAGCTCGGAATCCGCGATGCCCACCGCGCGGCAATATTCCTCCGCCGCCGGCTCGGCATTGAGCTGCTTGACGATACGCTGTTCGAGATCGGCCTCCGTCACCACCATCTTGGTCGAGGTCGGCTCGAAATTGTCACATTTGAACAGCCGGAACGGCAATGACGTCCTGATCAGGATCAGCACCGCCATGTCCGTATGCGCTTTGCCGTCGTGAAAGACCCAGGTGCGCTCGAAGCGCAGACCATCGCCGGCCGACCCGCCGACCAAGGGGATATTGTCGAGCGACGCATAGATCGCCGACATGATCGCCTCTTCGCGCTGGCACATGCCGTCGATCAGGACGAGCCCGAACACGCCGTCATCGTCGCGACCGCCGTGCCGCGACAGATCCTGCCTCAACTGGACGCCAAGGCGGCGGCCCTCGTCGACGCGGAAGCCCGACAGCCCGAAGATGGGCTGTGCGAATACCGTGAAATCATCGGCGGCAAAGCCGAGAGCGACGACGCTGTTGTCGTCCCAGCCATCGGGCGACAGCTCTCCAGCCGTCGTACAACCATACACGGGGATGTCTGCGAGACGGGTCGTCACTTCCGCCATGAACGCGTTTGGGTCGTAGTGGGGCGACAGGAAGATCAGCACCATGGCCAAGCCGTCAGCCGGCAACTGGCCGCAGATGTCGGCCGCCGCGGCGGCCTCCGTCGCAGCCTTCGACTTCGCCGCAATCACGCCAGACGGACGCGCGGGCCGAGGATCGGCGTCTCCCACCGGGCACCTCCCAGAACGACACTTGGGTTTCGTGTTGGTGATCGTTCGTTTTTTTAGAAGATTAAGCCAATTGAGCAGCAACGGCAACTGCGCGGCTTGATCCAGAACAAGGACTTGGGCCGGGCTGTCGTCAGATCATCTGCACCGATCTGCTCACCGGCCTGGCCGCGGGGCTGGCCCGCGCCCGCTCCGGATCAAAAGGGAAGGATTCGCATGCTCCGCCGCATCGCTCTTGTCGTTGTTCTCGCAAGTCTGGCGTCGAGCGCCCAGGCGCTGGATGGAGATCCCGTCGCTGGGAAGGGCATCTTCCAGCGCATCTGCCAGAATTGCCACTCTGCCGAGATAGGCATCAACAAGGTCGGCCCGAGCCTCTGGAACATCGTCGGACGGCAACCGGCGGCTGTACCGGACTACGCCTACTCCGAGGGCATGAAAAAAAACAACGCGCCTTGGACCACGACCGCGCTGGATGCCTATATCGCCGATCCGCGCGGGGACGTTCACGGCGTCAAGATGTATTTCAAGGGATTGGCGGACGCGAAGGAGCGGGCCGACGTCGTCGCCTATCTGTCGACGCTGAAATAGCGCAGCCGGGGAAGCTTACGCTACCGCAAGGCCTCCTTGCGTTAACTGCACTCGTCACAGAATCTGTACTCTGCTCTCCACGTCGACCCGCAAAAGGCGGCTGTTGCGGGGGCAACACTCTCACGTTGTCCTGCTTCCCGCGTCAGAACGCGGTTCGCCAGACTGCGGCCACTGGTATGCGATCGATCCCTGTCCGCCGACTGCTTCCGGATTAATATCTCAGGCCGGCACAACGGCGTCGCCGCCGATGGCACGGTCATTGTCGGCACCGACATCAATCCATCCGGCAACACCGAGACGATCATGCGCTGCAAGTGGCGGAAGGTCGTTATCTGACGGGGGAGTTTGACTGACACTCCCTCAGTTAGACTGGGCGGGACTTCGCAATAGCGAAGCTCAGCCGCTTGTGTGCAGGATGGCTCTACGGCCCAGGCAAGCCTCCAGCCGGTCTTTTCTTGAGGACTCAGGGTTTGCCAGCTCTCGGAAAATGCATTGTGTACCAATGATGGCTTCCGGACAACACGAGGTGGCCCCCTGATTGCCAAGTGATCTTAAGGTTCTCTAGGGAATCGAACCCCTGTTTCAGCCTAGAGAGGATGTTGCCCCCGACGGGCCGCACCAGAAACGATCCGAACAAACCGCAACGAACTCAATCGAAATCGAACGAGAACGCAGCAAAATCAACGAGGCCGATCGATACCTTGCCGCTCATCCCACGCGGCGCACTGCGCCCAGGTCGTGCATCGATCATGTCCCTCTGAATGAGGAGAGCGCGCGAGGAAGGCCGGACCTCGGCTGAGGCCCGGATCGGGATCTGCGATGGCGCCGCGGAACGCAGGGACACTCAACAATGAGCCGGGCCTGCCTTGTCCTTCAGGATCTCGCGGGCCACGATCGCGATACGCCGGCACAGAGCCAACGCGGTCTCCCTGTCCTTCACATGGAAGATCTCGTCGCTGATCAGGCGGTCGGCGAGCCAGGCGCGGAAGGCCTGCTCGCTGTCCGCCGTGAACGTGCCGTCCTCATAGACGAATCCACTGAGGGGCCCCTCGATCACGTAATCCGTCTCATCGGCATGTTGCGAGGACCGCGCGCATTGCGCCCAGACGCGGCCTTCCTCGTCGACGACGGCCAGCACGCCGTCATCGCGCTGTTCGACTTTCATTCCTACCTCCGCAGCGCGTGAACAAAGGCGAGCCTTCTCCACGTCATTGTGAGCGCAGCGACGCAATCCAGAGTCTTTCCGTAGAAGCAGTCTGAATTGCTTCGTCGCTGACACTCCTCGCAATGACGGAGGAGAGGTGGTGCGCTCTCTGTCCGCCCCGAGCCTGCCGCCTGCCCCCGGTCCGCGTGCCGCACGATACGGCCGCCGCCGGATCGCTAGCCCTGCCGCGGACAGTTGATCTCCTTGTAGACGGCGTCGGCGAACGCCTTGATGCCGGTGTTGATGCGCAAGGGCGAGGTCAGCGTCTGATAGGTGACGATGCCGCGCGTGATCGACAGCACCTTGTAGCTCTCGGCGATCTTCGTCTTGTAGCACTTGCCGACCTGGATGGCGTCCTCTGTCAATGGCATGCTGTCTCCCGTCGCATTGGCGTCCCGGACCTCACATCAAGAATCACGCCAGCGGCACGGTAGCTCGCGCCGCGGCCGGGACCGGCGGCCCGCGATCGACGGCCTTGAGCGCGTCGAGACATGCCAACAGCGCCTGCTGACCGTCGGCAACCGCCTCCTCAGCGTGGGCGCCGATGCCGATGACCCCGGGAATGTCAGGGAAGGTGACGAGAAAGCCGCCGCCATCCTCGGCGCCGAGCGCCGTGACCTCATAGGCATAGACGCGGGAATCGCTCATCGCGCCGCCTCGTCCATTCCGTCGATCATCGCCACGAAGGCCCGGACATGCGGCGGCCTGATCCTCGCCTTCAGCGGGATCGTCACGCAATTCGGGACCGCGGGATGCAGGAACACCTCGTGGGTGCCGGTGATCTTGCGAAACTTGATCGCGTATTGCGAGGCGATGATCTCGAAATCGACCGGCTTCCAGTCGCCGCCCGGACTAGCCCGCAGCGCATCGATGCGGCGCGACTGCGTCCGGCCCTGTCGGCTTTCCGACGCGTCGCCGGGCGTCGCTACGCCGTTGTCCCTCGCGGCGTCGTCCGTTGTGGCGCCGCGCCCCTCGGGAAGCACCAGTTGCAGGAAAGCCGCGATGAAGTCACCGACCGTGTGGCTGCGATGCGCCAGGCGCCAGTTCTGCGACAGCACGAGGCTGGCGCCGCTCGCTGCATTGTGGCGCGCAACGAGTTCGTCCATCATGGTCAGGACCCTGACGACGCTTAGATTGTAGGGCTCCTGGGTGAACTTCCGCGCGAGGTCGACGCGCTCCCGCCTGAGGCTCGCGTTCTCGATGAGCCAATCGATAATCGTGGCAGCCCAGAGCTCCCGGGCATTGCGCGACTCAGACATGGACCGTTCTCCAGGCACGCGGTCTCGACCAGCAAGCCGCGCGAGCGGCGAACCGACCGACCGAGATCACAATCCGACGGCATCGCCACACCGCATGCGCGTCGGACGTTCAACCGCTCGCGGAGATCGATACAAGACTTATGCCATGGGAAAGCAGGACATCAGGGGCCATCACGACGGCGCGTTCCGACCCAGCGGGGCGCAGCGGAGGTCTCGTCAGCCGGCTAGCCGTCACGCCAGATCGCCTGCGCGATCTGGCGCGCAGACGATCTCGTGTCAGAGGATCAATCGGCCGATCTCACCACCACGGGCCGCGCCAAGGAGCACCCAACCATGATAGCGGTGCCGCCAATATGGACGGGCATCGTATGGACGACCGTAGTACGGCCCGTAGCCGACGCCGACATAGCCGTAGAGAGCTGCTGCCGCCCGTTCTCCTTCTCCGGCAGGAGACGGACAAATCTCCGCATCGCGGAACGTTCCGGGAGAAACGCACGACGTCTGCGCTCACCCTCGCCGCTTGCGGCCCTGCCCGGCCGCGGCCTGCTTGCGCAGACCCTGGGCCGCGCTGCCGACGATCTCGGAAATCTGCATCAGTTGCTTGGCGAGCGGGCTGGTCTTGCGCCAGACCATGCCGACCGTACGCTGCGGCTGCGGATCGGCGAAGCGCGCCAGCGACACCGACGCCGAGCGCGTCTCGACGCCGACCGCCATCTCCGGAATCAACGTCACGCCCATGCCGGCGCCCACCATCTGCACCAGGGTCGACAGCGAGGAGGCATCGAGCATCTCGCGCGGCGCCTGCATGTTGCAGAACGACAGCGCCTGGTCGCGAAAGCAGTGCCCCTCCTCCAGCAACAGCAGCCGCATCTCGCGCAGCATCTCGCTGCTCGGCACCGCCGCCCCTTCATATTCCGGCGGCCGCACCAGCAGGAAGTTCTCCGCGAACAGCGCGACCTCAGTCAGCGACGGCTCCGAGACCGGCAGCGCGACGATGGCGGCATCGAGGCGGCCCTCGATCAGCTCCTCGATCAAGGTCGGCGTCTTGGACTCGCGGACGTGGATGTCGATCTCGGGATGTTTGCGCGTCAGGTTCCCGATCACCTTGGGCAGCAGATAAGGCGCAATCGTCGGGATCATGCCGAGCCGGAGCCGGCCGGTGAGCTTGTCGCGCGAGGCGCGGGCGAAGTCGCCGAGCTCATCGACCGAGCGCAGGATCTCGCGCACGCGCTCGGCGAGCTGCTCGCCGAACCGGGTCAGCACGACCTGGCGGGCGTTGCGCTCCAGCAGCACGCCGCCGAGCGCCTCCTCCATCTCCTTGATCTGCATCGACAGCGCCGGCTGCGAGATCGCGCAGGCCTCGGCGGCGCGGCCGAAATGCCCCAGACGCGCCAGCGCGTCGAAATAGCGAAGCTGCCGCATCGTCAAATGTATCATCAGATTATCTTATCGATCAGCGTCGCGAAGTCAATTTTCCTGACCACAATCTTGAGATGCGGAGGTAACGCACCGCGTCCATATGCGTTTGGACAGCGTCACACCACATCATCAGATAATCTTATCGTTATGATCATCAATCTCAATTTCCCCTGATCGAAGTAGCCGCGTAGGGTCCCGGCTCCCACCCCAGGGGGGAACCATGACGATCACGTCAGGAGGCAAACATGGATGACGTCAGCAAGTGCCCGTTCTCGGGCGGCTTGAAGGGATTTTCGAACAAGGATTGGTGGCCGAACCAGCTCAATCTGTCGGTCCTGCATCAGCACTCGAACCTCTCCGATCCGCTCGGCGAGGCGTTCGATTACTCCAAGGAATTCAAGAGCCTCGATCTCGACGCGCTGGTCAAGGATCTGCACGCGCTGATGACGGATTCGCAGGAATGGTGGCCGGCCGATTTCGGCCATTACGGTCCGCTGTTCATCCGCATGGCCTGGCACGCCGCCGGCACCTATCGCATCGGCGATGGCCGTGGCGGCGCCGGCACTGGTCAGCAGCGTTTTGCGCCGCTGAACAGCTGGCCGGACAACGCCAACCTCGACAAGGCCCGCCGCCTGCTGTGGCCGATCAAGCAGAAGTACGGCCAGAAGATCTCCTGGGCCGACCTGTTCGTGCTGACCGGCAACGTCGCGCTGGAATCGATGGGCTTCAAGACCTTCGGCTTCGGCGGTGGTCGCGCCGATACCTGGGAGCCCGAGCAGGACATCTATTGGGGCCCCGAGGGCAAGTGGCTTGCCGACGAGCGCTACAGCGGCGACCGCGAGCTCGCAGGCTCGCTCGCTGCCGTGCAGATGGGCCTCATCTACGTCAACCCGGAAGGCCCGAACGGCAATCCCGATCCGCTGGCTGCCGCGCACGACATCCGCGAGACCTTCGCCCGCATGGCGATGAACGACGAAGAGACGGTGGCGCTGATCGCCGGCGGTCACACCTTCGGCAAGACCCACGGCGCGGGTGATGCGTCGCTGGTCGGGGCCGAGCCGGAAGGCGCCGACATCGCGCAGCAGGGTCTCGGCTGGGCCAGCAAGTACGGCTCCGGCAAGGGCGGCGATACCATCACCTCCGGCATCGAAGTGATCTGGACGACGACGCCGACCAAGTGGAGCAACAACTTCTTCTGGAATCTGTTCGGCTATGAATGGGAGCTGACCAAGAGCCCGGCCGGCGCGCACCAGTGGAAGCCGAAGCATGGCGCCGGCGCCAACACCGTGCCGGATGCGCATGACAAGTCCAAGCGCCACGCGCCGTCGATGCTGACCACCGACCTCGCGCTGCGGTTCGATCCGGCCTACGAGAAGATCTCGCGCCGGTTCATGGAGAACCCGGATCAGTTCGCCGATGCCTTCGCCCGCGCCTGGTTCAAGCTGACCCATCGCGACATGGGTCCGAAGGTGCGCTACCTCGGCCCGCTGGTGCCGAAGGAAGATCTGATCTGGCAGGATCCGGTGCCGCCGGTCGACCATCCGCTCGTGGACGACAACGACATCGCGTCGCTCAAGGCGAAGATCCTCGCCTCTGGCCTGTCGGTGTCGCAACTGGTGTCGACGGCCTGGGCCTCGGCCTCGACCTTCCGCGGCTCGGACAAGCGCGGCGGCGCCAATGGCGCGCGCATTCGTCTCGCTCCGCAGAAGGACTGGGCGGTCAACAACCCGGCTGAGCTCGCCAAGGTGCTCTCGACGCTCGAGGGCATCCAGAAGGAGTTCAACGCATCGGCCACCGGCGGCAAGAAGATCTCGCTCGCCGACCTGATCGTGCTGGCCGGCAATGCCGGCGTCGAAGCGGCGGCCAAGAAGGCCGGCGTCGAGGTGACCGTGCCGTTCGTGCCCGGCCGCACCGATGCCTCGCAGGAGCAGACCGAAGTCGAGTCGTTCGCGGTGCTCGAGCCGAAATATGACGGCTTCCGCAACTATCTCAGCGGCCAGCAGTGGCTGTCGGGCGAGGAGCTGCTGGTCGACAAGGCGCAACTGCTCACTTTGACCGCGCCGGAGATGACCGTGCTGGTCGGCGGCCTGCGCGTGCTCGGCGCCAACGCCAACGGCTCCAAGCATGGCGTGTTCACGGCGCAGACCGAGACACTCACGAACGACTTCTTCGCCAACCTGCTCGACATGGGCGTGGTGTGGCGGCCGGTCGATCAGGGCGAGCACACCTTCGAGGGCCGCGACCGCAAGTCCGGCGCGATCAAGTGGACGGCCACCCGCGCCGACCTGATCTTCGGCTCACACTCGCAGTTGCGGGCGCTCGCCGAGGTCTATGCGAGCTCGGATGCCAAGCAGAAGTTCGTCAGGGACTTCGTCGCCGCCTGGACCAAGGTGATGAACCTGGATCGGTTCGAGCTGAAGGCCTAAGTCGAGAAGCTGACTGACCGAGAATAATGCGAGGCGGCGCTTCAGTGATGAAGCGCCGCTTCTTTCATTTCGACATGCTTGCCAGTCGCAAGCCTGTCAGCGCGCCGCGGCCGAGCCGCCGCCATCGATCTGGCGGCCCATCAGCGCGATCGCCTTCTGATAGACGCCGGCGGCGTTCCAGGCCTCGATGGCGGCGAAGTTCGGCTCGCCCGGCTGATAGCCGGCGCCTGCCTTCCAGCCGTTGGCGCGCAGGAAGTTCGCGGTCGAGGCCAGCGCGTTGGCGGCGACGTCGAGATTGCCGACTCCGTAAGCGAGGATGTTCTTCGGCATGAATTGCGTCTGCCCGACCTCGCCATGCATCGAGCCGCGGGTGTTGCCCGAGAGCACGCCGCGGTCGATCAGCTTGAGCGCGGCATAGAGCTGGTCGGTGAAGAACTCCGGACGGCGGCAATCATAGGCGAGCGTCGCGATCGACGACAGCATGTGCTGATTGCCGCGCTGGCTGCCGAACGCGCTTTCCATGCCCCAGATCGCGATCAGGGGTCCGGGCGGCACGCCGTAGCGCTGCTCGATCGAGGCGAACATCGCCGCCTGCGACTGCTTGAGCTGGCGGCCGCGCGCGACGATCGCCGCAGCCCCGCGCTTGGCGAGGAACTGATCGAGCGAGAGCTGGAAGCTGCGCTGGCCGCGATCGGCGGCGACCGTCGCCGAGGCGTAGTTGGTCTGCATCAGCGCGGCGATCGCGGTGCCGCCGACGCCCTTCGCCCTCGCCTCCTCGCTGAATTCGCGCTTCCACGCCTCGAACCCCGCCGGCGACGAGCCGCACTGCGCCGCCTGCGCAACGCCGCCGCAGGCTGCGAGCAGCGTCGCGGCAGTGAACGTGAAGGTGATCATGGCCCGCCGGTTGATCATTCAGACTCCTCTGGTCGCGTCCGCCGATGCGGCCTGCATCGTGCCCCTGTCGGAACATCAGGCGCCGCTGCGCGGCAATATCGGCCGCCCCTGGTTGAAACGGCGACAACCTATCGGAAATGGAAGAAAATCATAGCCGGCGGCGCGTGAGCCGCAGATGAACGCGCCGAGCGCCGCCTGTGATCGAGCAGCAGGACGATCGGCCCAGGCTGCCGTGCAGGTTCCAAGATCCAGCTCCCGCAATCGTGATCCGCGGATACGCGTCGATCGCCTTCGGGCTTGATCAAATCGCAATAACAATACTATACGGTTTCGTTTAGTGAACGGATAGGTGGGACGTGCGATCGCGTTGGATCCGAGCGGCAGGGAGTCTGGCCGCGTTCTGCAGCCTGGCTCTCCTGCTCGGCGGCTGTGCCGCCGTTCAGCGCGCGGCCTATTCGGCCGACGATGCCAAACGCGCCACGATCGACGGCTTTCGCGCGATCCGGATGTGGGCCGATGCGCCGGCCGCGAGCTTCGACAACGCCGCGTTCAAGCCGCAGCCGCAACCGGGCAAGCCCTTCGCCTATCTTGCGCTGTCCGGCGGCGGCGGCGACGGCGCATTCGGCGCCGGCGTTCTCAACGGCTGGAGCGAAAGCGGCGCTCGTCCCGAATTCACGATCGTCTCGGGCGTCAGCACCGGCGCGCTGATCGCTCCGTTCGCCTTCCTCGGGCCAGCCTACGATGCGACGCTGAAGGAGATGTATACGAGCGGGCTCGCCAGCTCGTTCGCGGCCTCCCCCAACGCGCTCAACGCCGTGTTCGGCTCATCCCTGTTCGATGGGCAGCCGCTCCGCGACGCGATCAGCCACTACACGACGCCGGACCTGCTCGCGGCGATCGCCAGAGAACACGCCAAGGGCCGGAGACTGTTCGTCGTGACCACCGACCTGGACGCGGGGCGCCCGGTGTTGTGGAACATGGGTGAGATCGCCTCGGCGCGGACGCCACGCGCGCTCGACCTGTTCCGGCAGGTCCTGACCGCGTCCGCCAGCGTTCCCGTGGCGTTTCCGCCGTCGCTGATCGCGGCCTCCTCCGACGGCAAGCCGATCGAGGAGATGCATGTCGACGGCGGTGTCTCGACCCAGGTGTTCACCTTTCCGGACCGTCTGCTGATGCAGCCCGAATCATCGCGGCGCATGGCCTCAGCGAGGCCCGCCATCTACATCATCATGAACGGCCGGACGTCCACCGATTTCCAGCCGGTCGAAAACAGCGCCAAGGCGATCGCGATCCGCTCGCTGGCCATGAAGAGCAAACGCGAGATCCGGAGCTACCTCTCGGCCACCTATCAGTTCGCCCGGCACAATGGCCTAGCCTTCAACATGACGGCGATCGACCCGTCCGTCCCCGAGGGCCAAGGCGTCGGCTTCGACACCGACTACATGCGCTCGCTCTACACCCTTGGCTATGACGGCGCGCGCTCGGGTCGCTTCTGGACCCAGACGCCGCCGGCGCCGTTACCTTGACAACCGCGCCATCGACAATTATAAAACGATACAGTTTCGTTTTATCGCAACCGTTTCCCAAGGGAATGCTCTACAAGCACCGACCGAGATCGGAGACAGCAGGCCGTCATGAAACGAATCATTCTGTTGACCTTGATCCTGCTGTCATGGACTCCCCTGGCGCACGCCGTCGCCGGAACCGGCACCGGCATGCAGACGGAGGGTGATCCGCAAGCCTCCACCGATCCGGCGCTGAGCCAGGAGACGATTGATCGCGAGCTCGACAAGTTCAGGCGGACGGAGGTGTCACTGCACCAGGCGCTGCGGATCGCCGAAAGGATTCATCCTGGCTCCAAGACCGCGGACATCAGCTTCGAGGGTGGGCTCGACGCCCCCATCTACAAGGTCCGAACCCTGCAGCGCGGACGGATCTGGGAATCCGACATCGACGGCACCACGGCAAAGGTGCGCAACAGCGTGCTGTTCTCGACCGTGGACGGACTGAGCGAAAGCGACCGTAACAGCCTGGCCGCCCTCACCACGGTCCGGCTCAAGATGTCGGATGCGATTCGGATCGCCGAGCGCTCGGCGGCCGGCCGGGCGATCAGTGGCGGCCTGATGAACAAGGACGGCAAGCTCGCCTTCATCGTGGTCGTCGTCAGCGGCAACGATCTCAAGCAGGTGACGCTCGAACCGTCATTGCTGCGGCGGCGCTGATCGCGCTGCTCAGGCCTTCGGCTGCAGCGCCAGGAAAATCTTGACCCGGTCACGGACGAAGCCGGGCAGCTCCCTGCGGATCGTCCGTTCGCTCTCGCCCATCAGCGAGCGCATGATCACCGGCATGACGATCAGGTCGATGAAGATCTCGGCGGAGGCCGCCGACGCCTTCGACGGCGTCCGGCGGGCGGTCATGGCCGAGACGCCGATCGTCTCGGCGAGCAGCGCCGCCACGGCATGTGTGGCGCGCTTGCGCGAGACGTCATGAAACTGACAACTGAGATCGGGAAACCGGTAGGCCTCCCCGATTGTGACCCGTAACAATCCGAGCGATTCCTTCAGCGCGCGATCGACGATGGCGATGGCAAGTCCAACCAGCTTTTCCTGTGCAGTGCCGGCGACCGGCGTGTAGGCCCCGAGATTCATCACGTCGTTGATGGAGCGCTCGACGACGGCGGCAAACAAGGCGGCCTTGCCGGTGTATCGGGCATAAATCGTCGGCTTGCTGGCGGGGGCGCGTTCGGCGATCTCGTCGATGCTGGCGCCGTCAAAGCCGCGCTCGAGAAACACCGCGCGCGCAGCGTCCAGAATACGTTCCTCGATGTTTCCAGCCAGCGCCTTCGGCGGCCGTCCCACCCGCCCGCGAAACGCTTCCGTGCGTGCAACGTCCGTACGTTTCAATTTGGCCTGCGTGCGGGCCATACTCAACGACCTCGACTCGACATGAAGACATATCGTTAAGGGATTACACGTTCTTGTCGAGACGGCAATAGAACAACTACGCCACGCGGCTATGCGCATGGTGGCGTACATAATCGGCAATGCATCAGCACAGGCACCTCAAAATACCTCAGGCAACAAACTCCACGAGATCGTCGAGCACAGCGAGCGCACCGTCGAACGTGTCGTCATGAAAGTAGAGGCTGCGCGTGATCAGCACGGGAACGCCGGCGCGGGTCGCAGCCATCAACCCGTTACCGGAGTCCTCGATCGCGATGCAACTGGCCGCGGGTAGATCGAGCTGCGACAAGACCTCCAGGTAGACATCGGGCGCAGGCTTCTTGCGCGCGACATCGTCGGCCGCCACGACGGCGGCAAATCCTGCCTCCCAATCCACGCCCAACACGGGCGCCAGCAGGGCATCGATATTGGCGCGCGTGGTCGTCGTCGCGATCGCGAGCCGCTGCCCGCGTGCCGAGGCAGCCCCCAGCAATGCTTGAACGCCCGGGCGCAATGGGCATCCCTTGTCGGCCATCAGCGCGGCAAACCGCTCCGTCTTGATGCGATGAAGCCGGGCAATGACTGCGTCGCTCAGCGGCGGCCCCGTGCGCCGCCTCTGGTCGAAGGCGCGAATGCGCTCCTTGCCGCCGGCGACGCGCAGCAGCTCCTTGTAGATGCGGCGGCCCCAGTGCCAGTCGATGCCGACCGCGACGAACGCCTCGTTGAAGGCCTCGCGATGGATCTCCTCGGTCTCGGCCATGGTGCCGTCGACATCGAAGATCAGCGCGCCGGCGTCGGCGATGCGGCGCCTGAGATCGTCGAGCGGCGCGTTCATCACCAAAGCGAGACTCATGATTGCGCCTCCGCCCTGCCGTCGCCTGCGTCGGCGCCCTTGGCGAACACGCGACTCGCCAGCACGTCGCTGGCTTCGATCGACATCACGTCATCGGACGTCAGCACGCGGTCGAGCCGCGACACCAGCCGGTTGGCTTGGCGCAGGCGGATCCGATCCAGCGCGTTGCGGATCGAGCGCGCGTTCGAGAACAACGGTTGGGTGCGCCGGACGGCGATGTACTTTTCGAAAGCAGCGCGGGCCTCCGGGGTGAAGCGATAATTCTGTCCCTCCAGCATCATCTCGGAGATCGTCAGTAGCTCGGCTTCCGAATAGTCGGGGAAGTCGATGTGGTGGGCGATGCGCGAGCGGAAGCCGGGATTGCTCTGGAAGAACTTCTCCATCCGGTCGGCATAGCCGGCAAGAATGACCACGAGGTCCTCGCGCTGCGACTCCATGATCTGCAGCAGGATCTCGATCGACTCCTGGCCGTAGTCGCGCTCGTTCTCGGGACGGTAGAGATAATAGGCCTCGTCAATGAACAGGACGCCCCCCATCGCCTTCTTCAGCACTTCCTTGGTCTTTGGCGCGGTGTGGCCGATATATTGGCCGACGAGATCGTCGCGGGTGACACTGATGACGTGGCCGCGACGGACGAAGCCGAGCCGGTGCAGGATGCCCGCCATGCGCAGCGCGACCGTGGTCTTGCCGGTGCCGGGATTGCCGGTGAACGACATGTGCAGGGTCGGAAACGTCGTCGCCAGCCCCATCTTGCGGCGGATCCGCTCCATCATCAGCAGCGAGGCGATCTCGCGGATCCGCGTCTTGACCGGCGCGAGCCCGACCAGCTCACGGTCGAGCTGCTCCAGCACGGGCGCAATATCGACGCTCTCGAACTCGCGGCGCAGGTCGACGGTATCGACCGGCGTCGCCTGGGTGGTGTCCGCCTGCGTGGCCTGCATCATCCGCTCGTGCTCCGTTCGGGACGCTCGCATCAGATCGCCGTGCCTTCGAACCTGGCAGCAACGAAGCAACGGCAAATAGAAGGTGATATGGCCGCTCCGGGCGGAGATCCCTGCCACGCCGCAGACCTGCAGGCGCAGCAGCGACCTCCGCCCGCCAGGGATCAGTAACGCTGGCCTTCGGGGCGCTCGGCCGCGTAGGACCGCGTCGAATAACGCTGATTGCGCCCGACGGTTTCCTGCCGGTCGAGCCGGAAGCCCGGCTCGTTCTGCGGCCGGTTGACGATGAAGGACAGCCGGGTCGACTCCCAGCCGTGGGTGGAGTCGAAGGCCGAGATGCGGATGTAGCGGTCGCCATAGATCTTCCGGCATTCGGCCAGCTCGCGCATGATGCCGGCGGCGTCACGCAGGTCGAACATCGGCAGGCCCCACATCTCCCAATAGGTGTTGCGGGGATGCGGATCGTCGGTGAACTCGATGTTCACGGCCCAATTCTTCTCGAGGCAATACTGGATCTGGGCCGTGATCTGCTCGTCGGTCAGATCGGGTAGGAAAGAAAAGCAGCCTTGGGTCACGCGCATGTTGATGTCTCCTGATGTGGCTGATGCGGGCGAGCGGGCTCCGGCCCGCGTCGCGGCGGCGCATCGAATAATGACTAGGCGGCGGGCGTGACGGTCGGCACGAAGTCCGGCGAGTCGGTCGATTCGTAGTTGAAGGTGACGTCCTTCCAGATCTCCAGCGCCTCGCGCAGCGGCGTGCAGGTCTGCGCCGCCTTGGCCAGGATCTCCGGGCCCTCATGCACGTAGTCGCGGCCCTCGTTGCGGGCGAGGATCATCGCCTCCAGCGCGACGCGGTTGGCGGTCGCACCGGCGGCGATGCCGCGCGGATGGCCGATGGTGCCGCCACCGAACTGCAGCACGACGTCCTCGCCGAGCAGGTCGAGCAACTGGTGCATCTGGCCGGCATGGATGCCGCCGGACGCCACCGGCATCAGCTTGTTCAGGCTGGCCCAGTTCTGGTCGAAGAACACGCCGTGCTCGAGCCGCATCGGATTAAAGTCCTCGCGGCAGATGTCGTAGTAGCCGCGTGTGGTGTTCGGGTCGCCCTCGAGCTTGCCGACCACGGTGCCGGCATGGATGTGGTCGACGCCGGCGAGCCTCATCCATTTGGCGATGACGCGGAACGACACGCCGTGCGCGCGCTGCCGCGTATAGGTCGAGTGTCCTGCACGATGCAGATGCAGGATCATGTCGTTCTTGCGAGCCCACTTCGCCATCGACTGGATCGCGGTGTAGCCGATCACGAGGTCGATCATGACAACGCATGACCCGAGCTCCTTGGCGAACTCGGCGCGCTCATACATGTCTTCCATGGTCGCTGCGGTAATGTTGAGATAAGTCCCCTTCATCTCACCGGTGGCCGCCTGCGCCTTGTTGACCGCCTCCATGCAGTACAGGAAGCGCTCGCGCCAATGCATGAACGGCTGCGAGTTGATGTTCTCGTCGTCCTTGGTGAAGTCGAGCCCGCCCTTCAGCGCCTCGTAGACGACGCGGCCGTAGTTGCGGCCGGACAGGCCGAGCTTCGGCTTGACGGTAGCGCCCAGCAGCGGCCGGCCGAACTTGTCGAGCCGCTCGCGCTCGACGACGATGCCGGTCGCCGGCCCCTGGAACGTCTTCACATAGGCAACCGGCAGCCGCATGTCCTCCAGCCGCAGCGCCTTCAGCGGCTTGAAGCCGAACACGTTGCCGATGATCGAGGCCGTCAGGTTGGAGATCGAGCCCGGCTCGAACAGGTCGAGGTCATAGGCGATATAGGCGAAGTAGCTGCCGGGCGAGCCCGGCACCGGCTCGACGCGGTAGCATTTGGCGCGGTACTTCTCGGCCGCCGTCAGGCGGTCGGTCCACACCACGGTCCAGGTCGCGGTCGAGGATTCGCCGGCGACCGCGGCGCAAGCCTCGGTCGGGTCGACACCGTCCTGCGGCGTGACGCGGAACAGCGCGATCACGTCGGTGTCCTTTGGCTGATAGGACGGCTCCCAGTAGCCCATGCGCTTGTATTCCATGACGCCGGACTTGTAGCGATCCTTGCCGCGCACCGTGATCGATGGGTCGTTCATGTGTTCCTCCTGAATGTTCGTTATGGCCGTGGATGTCAGGCAGCTTCAGTCATTCCCCCAACTCGCGGATCGAGTGCGCCGGAGCGGTAGCGCTTGGCCATTTCGGCGAGCGGAATGACCTTGATCCTGGATGCATTGCCGGCAGCGCCGAACTGCTCGAACCGCTCGCGGCACAACTCGCGCATCGAATCCATCGCCGGCTTCAGGAACTTGCGCGGATCGAACTCGACCTTCGACGACGCGCCGACCTTGCGGAAGATCGCGGTCATCGCCAGCCGGCAGTCGGTGTCGATATTGACCTTGCGGACGCCATGGCGGATGCCGCGCACGATCTCCTCGACCGGGACGCCCCAGGTCTGCGGCATCTCGCCGCCGAACTGATTGAACATGTCCTGCAGCGCCTGGGGCACCGAGGACGAGCCGTGCATCACCAGATGCGTGTTCGGCAGCCGGCGATGGATCTCCTCGATCACGTTCATGGCGAGGATCTCGCCGTCCGGCTTGCGCGAGAACTTGTAGGCGCCGTGCGAGGTGCCCATCGCGATCGCCAGCGCATCGACCTTGGTGGCGCGGACGAAATCCACGGCCTGGTCCGGATCGGTCAGCAGCTGCTCGCGGCTGACTTTGCCCTCGAGGCCATGACCATCCTCCTGCTCGCCGCCGCCATGCTCGAGCGAGCCGAGCACGCCGAGTTCGCCCTCGACCGAGGCGCCGACCCAATGCGCCATGTCAGTGACACGGCGGGTAATGTCGACATTGTAGTCATAATCCGCCGCGGTCTTGGCGTCGGCCTTGAGCGACCCGTCCATCATGACAGAGGTGAAGCCGTACTTGATCGCGGTGGCGCAGGTCGCCTCGTCGTTGCCGTGGTCCTGGTGCAGGCAGAGCGGAATCTGCGGATACATCTCCTCCAGCGCGTCGATCATCTTCGACAGCATGATGTCGCCGGCATAGGAGCGCGCGCCGCGCGAGGCCTGGATGATCACGGGGGCGTCGACCGCCGCGGCCGCCTCCATGATCGCGAGCCCCTGCTCCATGTTGTTGATGTTGAAAGCCGGCACGCCATAGCTGCGCTCGGCAGCATGGTCCAGCAATTGTCTGAGCGTGATCCGCGCCATGTTGATCTCCGTTCCTGTTTCGATGTTCTGTTCTGTGACGCGGCTCAGGAAGCCCGCGCCCGGATGATGTTGCGCATGGCCGCATCGGCGACCGCCGCAGGCGTGATGCCGAATTCGCGATACAGCACCTCGGCCGGCGCCGAGGCGCCAAAGCCCTGCATGCCGACGAACTCGCCGGCATCACCGAGCCAGCGCGCCCAGTCGCCCTCGATCGCAGCTTCGACCCCGATGCGTGGCGCATGGCCGAGCACTTCGGCGCGATACTCTGCCGACTGCTTGCGGAACAATTCGAAGCACGGCGCCGACACCACCGCCGCCTGGACGCCTTCGGCCGCCAGCAGCTTGGCCGCCTCCAGCGCGATGGCCACCTCCGAGCCGGTCGCAATCAAAGTCACGTCGCGACCGGCCTCGGGCTCGATGACCACGTAAGCGCCGAGCGCTACCTTGTTGTGATCCGATGCCTCGGTGCGGAACGCCGGCAGCGCCTGCCGCGACAGGCACAGCACTGACGGCGAGGTCTCCGCACGCAGCGCGCAATCCCAGGCTTCCGCCGTCTCGACCGCGTCGGCCGGGCGGAATACCAGAAGGTTCGGAATGGCCCGCAAGCTCGCGACATGCTCGACCGGCTGATGCGTCGGGCCGTCCTCGCCGAGGCCGATGGAATCGTGGGTCATCACGTGGATGACGCGGATGCCCATCAGTGCGGCCAGGCGAATCGCCGGCCGGCTGTAGTCGGCGAACGCGAGGAAGGTGCCGCCGTAGGGAATGAAGCCGCCATGCAGCGCGATGCCGTTCATGGCCGCGGCCATCGCATGCTCGCGCACGCCATAGTGGATGTAGTTGCCGTCCATGGTCGCTGATGTGACCGACTTGTGCGTCTTGGCCTTGGTGAGGTTGGAGTGAGTGAGATCCGCCGAGCCGCCGAGCAGATTGGGCAGCACCGTCGCGATGACATCGATGACGTTCTGCGAGGCCTGGCGGGTGGCGATCTTCGGCCGCTCGGCCGTGAGCTGCGCGATGAACTGCGCCATGCGCTCGGTATAGGCGGCTGGAAGCTTCTTGTTCAGCGCGTCGTGGCAGGGCGACCGGTCCGCGGTGCACAGCTTGCGCGCACGCTCCTTCCAGGCCTGGCGCACGCTGCGGCCTCGCGCGCCGATCTCGCGCCAGCTCACCAGCACGTCGGCCGGCACCTCGAACGGACGGTGGGGCCAGTGCAGTGCCGCGCGGGTCTTCTCGACCTCCTCCGGCCCAAGCGGCGCGCCATGCGCCTTCTCCGAGCCCTGCCGTCCGGGTGAACCGAAGCCGATCGTCGTCCGGCACGCGATCATGCTGGGACGATCGCTCTGCCGCGCCGCTGCGATCGCCGCAGCAATCGCTTCCGGATCATGGCCGTCGATGCGGCAGGTCGTCCAACCAGAGGCGGCAAAGCGCGCCAGCTGATCGTCGGAGCATGCCAGTCCGGTCGAGCCGTCAATCGAAATGCCGTTGTCGTCGAACAGCACGATCAAACGATTCAGCTTGAGATGACCCGCGAGCGAGATCGCCTCGTGACTGATGCCCTCCATCAGGCAGCCGTCGCCGGCGATCACATAGGTGTAGTGATCGACCAGATCGTCGCCATAGCGCGCGTTCATCAGGCGCTCGGCGAGCGCCATGCCGACCGCCGTCGCGATGCCCTGCCCCAGCGGACCGGTCGTGGTCTCGACGCCCGGCGTGTGGCCATATTCCGGATGCCCGGGCGTCTTGGCGCCCCATTGCCGGAACTTCTTCAGCTCATCGATCGTGACCGTCTCATAGCCGGTCAGATGCAGCAGCGCATAGAGCAGCATCGAGCCGTGTCCGGCCGACAGCACGAAACGGTCGCGATCGGGCCAGGCCGGATCGGCGGGATCGAACTTCAGGAAGCGCTGATACAGCACAGTGGCGACATCGGCCATGCCCATCGGCATGCCGGGGTGGCCCGACTTCGCCTTTTCGACGGCGTCGATCGCGAGGAAGCGGATGGCATTCGCCATCTCCGCATGGCTGGGATCGGCCTTAATATCGGTCTTGCTATCAGTCTTGGGGGCCAGCGTCTGCACGGCGGTGGCGGTCATAGCGTGCGCCTCTTTCGGTCCATCAGTTGCATGATCATGGGGGTGAGAATGAGCTGCATGGCGAGATCGAGCCTGGAACCATGGATCACGATCGAATTCGCGCGCGACATGAAGCTGCCCTGGATCATCGAGAGCAGATAGGGAAAGTCGATGCCGCGCGGATTCTTCAGGCGGATGACGACCATCGACTCGTCGGGCGTGGGAATCCAGCGCGCGATGAAGGGATTCGACGTGTCGACCGTCGGTACACGCTGGAAGTTGATGTCGGTCTCGGAAAACTGCGGAATGATGTAGTTCACATAGTCCGGCATGCGCCGCAGGATTGTGTCGGTGACCGCCTCGGTGGTATAGCCGCGCGAGGCACGGTCGCGGTGCAGCTTCTGGATCCATTCGAGATTGATGACCGGAACGACACCGATCTTGAGGTCCGCATGCTGGGCAATGTTGACCGTCTCGGTGACGACAGCGCCATGCAGGCCTTCGTAGAACAGAAGATCGGACTCTTCCGGCAGCCGCGTCCAGTCGGTGAAGTTGCCGGGCCTTGTGTCGTAGAGCCGCGCCTCCTCCTCGTCATGGACGTAGTGGCGCGTCATGCCCGTGCCGGTCTCGGAGTAATCGCGGAAGGTCTTCTCGAGCTCCTCGAACAGGTTGGTGTCGGGGCTGAAATGGCTGAAGTGCTTGTTGCCGAGTTCGGCCTCCTCGACCATCTTGCGGCGCATCTCCTCGCGATTGTAGCGATGGAAGGCATCGCCCTCGATGTAGGCCGCCTTGACGTTCTCGCGGCGGAAGATGTTCTCGAAGGTCTTCTTGACGGACGTGGTGCCGGCGCCCGACGAGCCCGTGATCGAGATGATGGGATGACGACGTGACATGACTTTTCTCCGGAAGGCGCGTTCGGCAGGCAGGCTCAGCGGAACAGGCCGCGCCGCGCGAACAGGGGCGCATCGCTGGTTTCGAACAGCGGCTCGACACCCTCGTGCAGCTGGTCGACGTCACGAACAAGGCGAACGTCGCCCATGATCAGCGGCGCGCGCTGATGCGGCGAGCGCGCCGACAGTTCGAGAATGCGCGAACGGCCGCTCGAGGCCGAGCCGCCGGCCCATTCCATGATCAGCGCCATCGGATGCGCCTCGTAGACCAGCCGCAGCCGGCCCTCACGATAGCCGGGGCGGGAGTCGGCCGGATAGAGGAACACGCCGCCGCGCATCAGGATGCGATAGGCCTCGGCGACCAGCGAGGCGATCCAACGCATGTTGAAGTCGCGGCCGCGCGGGCCCGCGGCGCCCGCCAGGCATTCGTCGACATAGTTGCGCACCGTCCCGCTCCAGTGCCGGCGGTTCGAGGCGTTGATGGCGAACTCCGGCGTATCCTGCGGGATGCGGATTCCGGACTTGGCGAGCATGAACTCGTGCAAGGTCGGATGCAGGACGTAGAGATCGACGCGGCGGTCGATCGCGAGCACCAGGCAGGTCTGCGGTCCGTAGACGAAAAAGCCGGCGGCACGCTGCGCGGTGCCGGGCTCGAAGAAGCTGGAGAGCACGTCGCGGCCGCGCAGCCGGATCGAGAAGATGGTGCCGACCGAGATGTTGTTCTGCAGGTTCGAGGAGCCGTCGAGCGGGTCGATCGCCACGCAAAGTGGGGCAGCAGCGTTGACCGTTTCCGGCCGATCGACCTCTTCGGACAGGATGCCGGCGACAGGAGCCCGGCGCAGCGCATCCCGCATCAGATTGTCGGCGACGATGTCGAGCGCCTTCTGGACGTCGCCGTCGGCGTTCACGGTGGCGGCGCCTTCGTCGACGCCGGACAGCGGCGCGATAGCGATCTGCCGCGCGAGCTCGCGCGCCGCCTCGGCCAGAGCCTCGATGACCGCGGCACAATCGGCGTCGGCACCCTGCGCCGCCAGATGTGCCTGCAATGTCTGATGATGATCCATGGGCCACTCCCTTGCCATCAGCCCATTCTTTGGAGAGCTTGATGCGTGCGGCACGAAGGGGTCGTGCCGCACCCCCATCAAGGCCCGGTTTGCGTGATTAGGGAAATTTCATTATCTTTGGATCGACAAAAGTTTTCCTTATATCGAGGGTTCCATGAGCCGGCGCTTCTCACGCGACCTCACCATTCGCCAGCTGCGCGCGCTCGCAGCCGTGCAGGAGTCCGGATCGGTCACCTCCGCGGCCGGCCGTCTTCACCTGACGCAGCCTGCGGTCACGCTGCAAATTCGCAACCTTCAGGAGCTCGCCGGCCTGCCGCTGATCCAGCGCACCACCGACGGCATGATTCTCACCGAAGCCGGACGCAGCGTGCTGGCGCTGGCCGAACGCGTCGAGGCGGCGCTGCAGGATTGCGAGCAGGCGCTCGACATTTTGGCGGGGCGCAGCGGCGGCAGGGTCGCGATCGGCGCGGTCAGCACGGCGAAATATTTCGTTCCCTTCGCCATAGCGGAATTCTCGCGACGGTTCCCCAAGATCGACGTCACCCTGCGGATCGGCAATCGCGACACCATCCGCGAAGCGCTCAGAGGATACGATCTCGACATCGCCATCATGGGACGGCCGCCGGCGGACATTCCCGTCGACATGCGGCCGATGGGCAAGCATCCGCATGTCATCGTCGCGCCGGCGGGGCACCGGCTCGCGCGCCGAAAACGGATCGCGGCCGCAGAGCTCGCGGGCGAGGTGTTCATCACGCGCGAGAGCGGCTCGGGAACCCGCATGCTGATGGAGACCTTCCTGGAGAAGCACGGTCTGCATCTCAAGACCAGCATGGAGATGGACAGCAACGAGACCATCAAGCAGGCCGTCATCGCCGGCCTCGGCATCGCCTTCATCTCGCAGCACACGGTGTCGCACGAGCTCTCCGAGGGCCGCCTGGTCACCTTGAAGGTGCCCGGACTGCCCGTGATCCGGCAATGGCATGCGGTACGGCGCGCCGACAAGCTGCTGCTGCCGCCGGCGCAGGCCATGCTGGATTTCCTCGGCAAGGAGGGCGCACGGTTCCTGCCCCGTTGACGGCGCGGTGAGGGACCGGCGTGGTGGCACCGTGCGCGCGCACGTCGATGTGCGCGCGCACCAGACCTCACGCGGCCTGCGCCAGCCCTATCTCGGCCCAGATCGCCGAGAGTGCCGTCGGCCGAAATTGCCAACACGACCGTCGCAACCACACCCGCTCTCAGCATCCTGCGTTGTTCCGATTTTCCGAGTCCTCGCGCAGCTATTCCTTACAGTGATTAGTGCAATGAATACTTGTCATGCCATGTGTCGATGAAATGATCGCTGAAAACGAGCGATCAAGCCGCAGTTTGAGCATGCGGCGGGCGCAGGGATACAGTTGGAAGTATGTGCTTGTAAATAAGCCTTGACACTGAGGGCGCAGCATGGACTGTCGAGTCTCTCAAGACGTTAGCGGGATGCGACCTAGCGCCTCAAGATGCACACCGACGGCGTCGGCCGTGGTCCTTGAGCGTCTCCAACGGGTGCCTAGACCATGGCCGAATTTCACGGTCCACGCGCCGACGTGACATTACTGCTCGACATGGACGGCGTGATCCGTGAGGCGACGCTGTCTCCCAACATGTCATCCGAAAATGTCGACGTGTGGCTTGGCCGTCCCTGGTCCGAGATCGTCGACGGTGCGAGCGAGAAGATCGAACGCATCATGCAGGACACCAAGCGGACCGGCATTTCCGCATTCCGCCAGATCACGCAGCGCTTCCCCAGCGGCCTCGAACTTCCGATGGAATTCACGACTGTACTGCTCGGCGGTCGGGCTGGCATGCTCGCGATCGGCAAGAACCTGCAGGCCGTGGCCGAGCTGCAGGCCCGGCTGATCTCGGCCCAGCAGACCATCGAGCGCGACTATTGGAAGCTGCGCGAGATCGAAACGCGCTACCGGCTCGTGATCGAGGATTCCAACGAGGCCGTACTGCTGACGAAGGTCCGGGATCTGCGCATCGTCGAAGCCAACCGGACCGCGGCCTCCGCGCTGGGGGCATCCGGCCGCCGCAGGGACAATCTGGTCGGCCGCGAGTTTCTGCAGGAGATTCCAGCCACTGACCGCGAGCTGGTTGAACAGATGCTGAGACGCGTGCGCGACCAGGGCAAGGCGCCCGGCATCGTGGTCCATCTCGGCGCAGAGGCCGTCCCCTGGATGCTCAGGGGATCCCTGATGACCAGCAATACCGGGCCGATGTTCCTGCTGCAGATGGCGCCGATCGGCAAGGCTGCGCAGCCTGGCCTCGTTCCGGACAATCCCGAAGCGCTGATCGACAGCCTCCCCGACGCCGTCATCAGCATCGACGGCGGCGGTGCCATCAAGCGCGCGAATCGCGCGTTTCTGGAACTGGTCGAGATCGGGTCGACGGAGGCGGTCATCGGCGAGAAGCTGAGCCGCTGGTTGACGCGCCCAGGCGCCGACCTTTCGGTCCTGATCTCCAACGTCGAGCGCCACGGCACCGTTCGGCTGCTATCCACGACCATCCAAGGCGAGCTCGGCACCGAAACGGAGGTCGAGATCTCGGCTGCGGCCTATGGTCTGGACGGCCATCCCCGGATTGCGCTGGTGCTGCGCAACGTCGCCAGGCGGCTGTTGCCGACTGCGGAGCATGACAACCTCAGGGTCGCGCTGGCCGCCCTGAACGAATCCGTCGGCAAGACTCCGCTGCGCAAGCTGGTGAAGAGCACGGTCGAGGTCGTTGAACAGCATTACGTCCGTGCCGCGCTCGAGCTCGCCAATGGGAATCGGACGTCGGCCGCCGAAATTCTTGGTCTCAGCCGCCAAAGCCTTTACGCCAAGCTCGATCGGTATGACCTCAGCCAACCAGAAGAAAGCGACGACGAGGAAACCGAAAAGGGGAGCTAGTTGCCCGCTGCGAGCGCGCGGACCGCGGTCGACTTGCCGGCGCCGCGATCGCCAAAGGCCAGCACGCCGCCGACCTTCGGATCGTCGACAGCGATCATCAGCGCCAGCTTCATCTCGTCCTGGCCGACGATGGCCGAGAACGGAAGGCGATCCCCATGAGCTTCCCCTGCACCGCGACGAGTTCCCTTCGCGTTGTCAGCATGAGATCGCAATCAGGGGCCGCACTTCAACCCGTGAGGAATGCACGCCCTCAGCGTGCCAGGCTCGGCAGGTCGAGGCCGTAGGCCTCGGCGCACGCGATCGCGTCCTCGTAGCCGGCATCGGCATGGCGCATCACGCCGGTGGCCGGATCGTTCCACAACACGCGCTCCAGCCGCCGCGCCGCGTCCGGTGTGCCGTCCGCCACGATCACCATGCCGGCATGCTGCGAATAGCCGATGCCAACCCCGCCGCCATGATGCAGCGACACCCAGGTCGCACCGCTCGCGCAATTCAGGAGCGCGTTGAGCAGCGGCCAGTCCGAAACGGCATCCGAGCCGTCCTTCATCGCCTCAGTCTCGCGGTTCGGGCTCGCGACCGAGCCGGAGTCGAGATGGTCGCGCCCGATCACGATCGGCGCCTTCAATTCGCCACGGGCGACCATCTCGTTGAACGCAAGCCCGAGGCGATGACGATCGCCGAGCCCCACCCAGCAGATCCGCGCCGGCAGCCCCTGGAACTTGATGCGCTGCCTCGCCATGTCGAGCCAATTGTGCAGGTGCTTGTTGTCCGGCAGCAGCTCCTTCACCTTGGCATCGGTCTTGTAGATGTCTTGCGGATCACCCGACAGCGCAGCCCAGCGGAACGGGCCGATGCCGCGGCAGAACAACGGGCGAATATACGCCGGCACGAAGCCCGGAAAATCGAACGCGTTGGCGAGGCCCATGTCCTTCGCCATCTGGCGGATGTTGTTGCCGTAGTCGAGCGTCGGGATGCCCATGGCGTGGAAATCCAGCATCGCCTGGACGTGGCCGACCATAGAGGTCTTCGCCGCCTGCTCGACGGCCTTCGGCTCCGACGCGCGCTTGGCCTCCCACTCGGCCAGCGTCCAGCCCTTCGGCAGATAGCCGTTGATCGGATCATGCGCGCTGGTCTGGTCGGTGACGATGTCGGGGCGCACGCCGCGGCGCACGAGCTCCGGGAAGATCTCGGCGGCGTTGCCAAGCAGGCCGACGGACACCGCCTTCTTGGTGTTGGCGGCCTCGGCCATCAGTGCCAGCGCCTCGTCGAGCGTGGCCGCCTGGCGATCGAGATAGCCGGTGCGCAGCCGCATCTCGATGCGGCTCGGCTGGCATTCGACGGCGAGCATCGACGCGCCCGCCATCGTGGCGGCCAACGGCTGCGCGCCGCCCATGCCGCCGAGGCCCGCGGTCAGGATCCACTTGCCGGCGAGATCGCCATTGTAGTGACGGCGGCCGACCTCGACGAAGGTCTCGTAGGTGCCCTGCACGATGCCCTGGCTGCCGATGTAGATCCAGGAGCCGGCCGTCATCTGGCCATACATCATCAAGCCCATTTTATCGAGCGCGTTGAAGTGATCGAGCGTCGCCCAATGCGGCACGATGTTGGAGTTGGCGATCAGCACGCGCGGCGCGTCGGGATGGGTGCGGAAGATACCGACCGGCTTGCCGGACTGCACGACCAGCGTCTGATCGGCTTCGAGCTTGCGCAGGGAGGCGACGATGCGGTCGAAGCTGTCCCAATCGCGCGCGGCGCGGCCGATGCCGCCATAGACGATCAGCTCGCTCGGCTTCTCCGCGACATCGGGATCGAGATTGTTCATCAGCATCCGCAACGGCGCTTCGGTGAGCCAGCTCTTGGCGCTGATCTCGCTGCCATGGGGCGCGCGGATCACCCGTTCATTGTCCAGGCGTCGGTTCATGGGTCCCTCTTATCCAAGCTTGGGAAACGGATCGCGTCCGAGTGCATGCGTTGCAACCGTGGCCAGCACACCGCCACCGACGAGCGCGGCCGCCTTGGCAAGATCGTCGGCCATGTAGCGGTCGTGCACCAGCGCCGGCACATGCGCGCGCAGCGCGGCAATGACAGCAGACAGCGCCGCGCTGGTGCCGTGCGGCGCTCGCAGCTCGATGCCTTGGGCGGCGACGAGCAGCTCGATGCCGATGATAGCAGCGAGATTGTCAGCCATGTCGTGCAGCCGCCGCGCCGCATGCGCGGCCATCGAGACGTGGTCTTCCTGGTTGGCGCTGGTCGGCGTGGAGTCGATCGAGCATGGCAGCGCGCGCTGCTTGTTCTCGGCGAACAAAGCCGCCGCCGTCACCTCGGCGATCATGAAGCCGGAGTTCAGGCCAGGCTCCGGCGTGAGGAACGGCGGAAGGCCGAAGTTCAGCGCGGGATCGACCAGCGTGGCGATGCGCCGCTCGCTGATGGCGCCGAGCTCGGACAGCGCCAGCGCGATCTGGTCCGCAGCGAACGCCACCGGCTCGGCATGGAAGTTGCCGCCGGAGATGATCTCGCCGGTCCCGACCAGCACAAGCGGATTGTCGGTGACGGCATTGGCTTCGGTCACCAGTGTGCGCGCCGCCTGCGTCAACAGATCGAGCGCGGCGCCTGCGACCTGCGGCTGGCAGCGCAGGCAATACGGATCCTGCACGCGCTCGTCACCTTCCAGATGCGACAGGCGGATGGCGCTGCCGTCGAGCAGCTCCGTCAGCACGCGGCCAGCTTCGATCTGACCGGGATGACCGCGCAGCGCCTGGATCTCGGGGCGGAACGGCGCGGTCGAGGCCATCGCGGCATCGACCGACAGCGCGCCGGCCGCCAGCGCGGCGTTGAGCAGATCATGCGCGCGCAACAGGCCAGCGAGCGCATAGGCCGTCGAGAACTGCGTGCCGTTGATCAGCGCGAGGCCTTCTTTCGGCCCGAGCGTGACCGGCGTCAGGCCGGCGTGCGCCAGCGCCTCGCGCCCGGGCACCAGCCGGCCATCGTGGAAGGCCTGGCCCTCGCCGATCATGACCGCCGTCATGTGCGCGAGCGGCGCCAGATCGCCGGAGGCGCCGACAGAGCCCTGCTGCGGCACGAACGGAGACACGCCGTGCGCCAGCATCGCCTGGAGCTGCTCGATGATCTCACGCCGCACGCCCGAGGCGCCGCGGCCGAGCGAAATGATCTTCAGCGCCATCATCAGCCGCACGACCGGCTCGGGCGTCGCCGGGCCGACGCCGCAGCAATGCGAGAGGATCAGATTGCGCTGGAGCTGCGCGGTCTGATCGGGCGGGATGCGCTTCGAGGCCAGCTTGCCGAAACCGGTATTGATGCCATAGACCGGCTCGGCGCCTTGCGCCGCCTTGGCGACGATCGCGGCCGCCGCCTCGACGTCAGGCCAATAGGAAGGCTCGAGCACGACCGCAGCTCCCGCATAGATCTGCGCGAGATCGTCGAGGCCGACGCGGCCGGGCGCCGCAATGATCGTGCTCATTGGCCCCTCCAGACACGCTGATGCAGCGGATTGAAGCCCATGCGGTAAACCAGCTCCGCCGGGCGGCTGATGTCCCAGATCGCGAGATCGCACCATTTGCCGGCGTCGAGCGTGCCGGTCTCAGCCGACAGACCAAGTGCGCGGGCGCCTTCGCGCGTCACTGCGGCAAGACACTCGTCGACGGTCATGCGAAACAAGGTCGCGGCCATGTTCATCGTGAGCAGCAGCGAGGTCAAAGGCGACGAGCCTGGATTGCAGTCGGTGGCGAGCGCGAGCTTCACGCCATGTTTGCGGAACAGCTCGACCGACGGCTTCTGCGTCTCGCGGATGAAGTAGTAGGCACCGGGCAGCAGCACTGCGACCGTGCCGGCGCGCGCCATCGCGGCGGCGCCGGCATCGTCGGTGTGCTCGAGATGATCGGCCGAGAGCGCGCCGAATTCGGCGGCGAGCGCAGCGCCACCGAGATTGGACAGCTGGTCGGCATGCAGCTTGACCGGCAGGCCGAGCGCTTTCGCCGCGGCAAATACCCGCGACGTTTGCGCGTGAGAGAAGGCGATGTTTTCCATGAACGCATCGACGGCATCGGCGAGGCCCGACCTTGCGACCGCCGGCAGCATCTCATTGCAGACGAGATCGATGTAGCGGTCCTTGTCGCCGCCAGCCTCCACCGGCAGCGCGTGGGCGCCGAGAAAGCTGGTGCGCACGCCGACCGGCCGCCGGCCGAGCGCGCGTGCTGCGGACAATTGCCGCAGCTCGGTCGCGGTCTCCAGGCCATAGCCGGACTTGATCTCGATCGTGGTGACGCCCTCGGCGAGCAGTGCATCGAGCCGCGGCAGAGCGCTTGCAGCCAGCGCCTCCTCGCTGGCGGCGCGCGTTGCAGCGACGGTCGAGACGATGCCGCCGCCAGCGCGGGCGATCTCCTCATAGCTCGCGCCCGCCAGGCGCAGCTCGAACTCATGGGCGCGGTCGCCGCCGTAGACGAGATGGGTGTGACAATCGACGAGGCCCGGCGTGATCCAGCGGCCCTCGCAGTCGATGCGCTCGGGCGCATCCGCATTGGCTGGAAAATCGGACTGCGGGCCGGCAAAGGCGATGCGGCCGTCGCGCGCAGCCACCACGCCCTGCTCGATCACACCAAGTCCGGGCTCGCTCTCGCGTAGCGTTGCCAGCCGCGCATTGTGCCAGATCCGATCGAAGCGCTCGGCCATGCTGCTGCCTCCACCTTCACGAAAGCTTGACGGGCGATATGTCTATACATAAACTCGCTTCCGCCGTTCTGTCCAGCGGGCTTTCGATCATGGCGTCACTGCACTTCGCATCCGCGCTTCTGCCCACGGGATGGGCTGAGGACGTGCAGGTCGTGATCAGCAACGGCGCGATCGCGGCCGTGACCACAGGCGTTCCATTCGCACCCGGCGACGAGCGCCACGCGCTCGCGGTTCCCGGCATCGCCAGCCTGCATAGCCACGCGTTCCAGCGTGGCATGGCCGGGCTCGCCGAGATCAGCGGACCTTCCACCGATACGTTCTGGACCTGGCGCGAGACGATGTACCGCTTCGCGCTGGCGATGAGCCCCGACGATGTCGAGGCGGTCGCGACCCTGCTCTATGTCGAGATGCTGGAGCGCGGCTTCACGCGGGTCGGCGAATTCCATTATCTGCATCATGATCGCGATGGCACGCCTTACGCCGACATCGCCGAGATGGCGGTGCGCATCGCCGGTGCAGCGCAATCATCCGGCATCGGCCTGACGCTGCTGCCGAGCTTCTATGCGCATGGCGGGTTCGGCGGCGCCGCGCCGCATGAGGGACAGCGGCGCTTCATCTGCGATGTCGATCGCTTCGAGAAGCTGCTCGCGGCGTCGCGCAGGGCTATCAGCACTCTTCCCGGCGCCAATCTCGGCATCGCGCCGCACAGCCTCCGCGCGGTGGCGCCGGATGAGCTGAGCGCGCTGTTGCCGCTTGCGGACGGCGGCCCGGTCCACATTCACGCCGCCGAGCAGGTCAAGGAGGTCGAGGACTGCTTGGCCTGGTCGGCGCAGCGTCCCGTGCAATGGCTGCTCGATCATCATGCCGTCGATGCTCGCTGGTGCCTGATCCACGCGACGCACATGACGCCGGATGAAACGGCGGCACTCGCGAGCAGCGGCGCGACGGCCGGCCTTTGCCCCATCACCGAAGCCAGCCTCGGCGACGGCATCTTCCCGGCGCGCGACTTCTTGCGCGCGCGTGGACGCATCGGCGTAGGCACCGACTCGAACGTGCTGGTCGGCGTTAGCGATGAGTTGCGCCAGCTCGAATACGGCCAGCGGCTGACGCATCGCGAGCGCAACGTGCTGACGTCAAGTCCGGATGCGTCGACGGGCCGCACGCTTCTCGATGCCGCGCTCGCCGGCGGCGCGCAGGCGCTGGCGCAATCTCTCGCCGGGCTGCAGGTGGGCGGCCGTGCCGACATCGTCACGTTCGATCTGACGCATCCTTCGCTCGCGGGGCGGACGCAAGATGCGCTGCTCGACGGCTGGATCTTCGCGACGTCGAACGACGCGATCGACTGCGTCTGGGCCGGCGGCGCCAAGGTCGTCCAGGGCGGCCACCATCGTTCGCGCGACACGGCCCGGCGCGGCTTCAACAGGGCCGTGCGGAGGCTGCTCGCATGAGCCTCGCCGATGACAGCGCCAAGCAGGCAACCGGCACGCTCTACAAGACGATCCGGCAGGACATCGAGCGCCGCATCCTCACCGGCGAATGGCCGCCGGGCCATCGCATCCCGTTCGAGCACGAGATCATGGAGCACTATGGTTGCTCGCGCATGACCGTGAACAAGGCGCTGTCGGAGCTTGCCCAGGCCGACCTGATCGAGCGGCGGCGGCGCGCTGGCACTTTCGTGCGGCGACCGCAATTCCTGTCGGCCGTGCTGAAGATCCCCGACATCCGCGCCGAGATCGGCGCGCTCGGCCGCGCCTATGGCTACGAGCTGATCTCATCGACGCGCCGCACCGCCAACGCGGCCGATCGCGAGCGCCTCGGCGTCAAGACGCCATGCAAGGTGATCGCGATCCGCTGCCGGCACAGCGCCGACAATTTGCCATTCGCGATCGAGGATCGCCTGATCGACCTCGATGCCGTCCCCGACGCGGCCAAGGCCAATTTCAAGGTCGATCCGCCCGGCTCCTGGCTGCTACATCACGTGCCATGGACCGAAGCGGAGCATGCGATCAGCGCCATCGTCGCCGACGAGGCGATCGCCGATGGGCTCGACATCGCGATCGGCGCACCCTGCCTCGTGATCGAGCGGCACACCTGGCGCCAGAACCAGCCGCTCACAGCGGTGCGGCTGGTCTATCCCGGCGAGCAGCATCGGCTTGTGGCGCGGTTCAGGGGCAGCGAATGAAACGATCAAGCGCGCCCGGCCTGAGCACGAGATTTGCAAGCACGCTTGCAGACGCAGGCGGACCGCGCAGCCTTGACGGCGCGCGAGCCGCGCGACCAGTTTCCTCCCACCGCAAAGGACGATGACGATGCGCAGATTCGGGCTACTTGCAGTAACGGCCGCGCTCCTGACTTCGACGACCGCCTACGCCGATGACGTCAAGGTCGGCATCGGCATTTCCGGCTGGACCGGCTTCGCGCCGCTGACGCTGGCGAAGGAAGCCGGCATCTTCAAGAAGAACGGCCTCGACGTCACCATCAAGAAGATCCCGCAGAAGGATCGCCACCTCGCGATCGCCGCCGGCGACGTGCAGTGCGCGGCAACTACGGTCGAGACCTGGATCTCCTGGAACGCCAACGGCGTCGCCACCAAGCAGATCTTCCAGCTCGACAAGAGCTACGGCGCCGACGGCATGGCCGTGCGCAACGACATCGCTTCCATCAAGGATCTGAAGGGCAAGACCGTCGCCGCGTCCGCACCCGGCACCTCGCCCTATTTCGGGTTGGCCTGGATGCTCAAGAAGAACGGCCTCACGGTGAAGGACGTCACCATCGTGAACTTGGAGCCGGCCGCCGCAGCGCAGGCCTTCGTCGCCGGTCAGAACGACGCGGCGATGACCTACGAGCCGTATCTGTCGACGGTGCGCGCCGCTCCCGACAAGGGCAAGATCATCGCGACCACGCTGGACTATCCAATGGTGATGGATACGTTCGGCTGCACGCCGAAGTTCCTGACTGAGAACCCAAAGGCCGCCAAGGCGCTCGCCGACAGCTACTACGAGGCGCTCGACATGATCGCCAAGGACCAGGCCAAGGCGTACGAGATCATGGGCGCGGATGTGAAGCAGAGTGGCGAGCAGTTCGGCAACTCGGCAAAGTATCTGCGCTGGCAGGACAAGGCGGCGAGCCAGAAGTTCTTCGAGACGGAGTTCAAGACCTTCAACAAGGAGGCCGCCGAGCTCCTGCTCGAGGTTGGCATCATCAAGCAGATCCCGAAAATCGAGGATCTGTATGATGCGAGCTTCATCAAGTAGGCGTTAAAGCCCGCCCCGCACAATCCGTCATTGCGAGCGAAGCGAAGCAATCCAGGGCCCAGAGTGCGACCTCTGGATTGCTTCGTCGCTTCGCTCCTCGCAGTGACGGCGTTGATGCATCTTGCCCAACAATGAGCAGGGTACTCCGAGCTCTTTCAGACTCACCATCCGCAGCCCGCAATCCTTCGCGGGCTGCATCCAACGCGAAAGCCTGATCCGTGATCCGTCCCCTCGACCCCGTCAGCGCCAGATCGAGAACCGCGCTCGGCCTCGGCTTCTTCGTCGTGTTCGTCGCCGCGTGGTCGCTGGCGACGTTCGGCGGCTATGTGCCGAAGACGTTCCTCGCCGATCCCCTGACCATGCTGCACGAGGGCTGGGATCTGCTGACCAAGTTCGGCTTCCTCTATGATATCGGCATGACCGTCTGGCGCGTCGTCGGCGGCTTCGTGCTCGCTTCCGTCATCGCCGTTCCGCTCGGCCTGTTGATGGGCGCCTACAAGCCGATCGAGGCGTTCCTCGAGCCGTTCGTGTCCTTCGCGCGCTATCTGCCCGCCTCCGCTTTCATTCCGCTGTTGATCCTGTGGGCCGGCATCGGCGAGCTCCAGAAGCTTCTGATCATCTTCATCGGCTCGGTGTTCCAGATCATCCTGATGATCACCGTGACTGTCGGCAATACCAGGCGCGATCTCGTCGAGGCTGCGTATACGCTGGGCGCCAGCGACCGCGGCATCATCGGCCGGGTGCTGCTGCCGTCCGCTGCGCCTGATATCGCCGAGGTCCTGCGCCTCGCGCTCGGCTGGGCCTGGACCTACGTCATCGTCGCCGAGCTGATCGGCTCGTCCTCCGGCATCGGCCACATGATCACCGACAGCCAGGCGTTGCTCAACACCGGACAGATCATCTTCGGCATCATCGTCATCGGCCTGATCGGGCTGATCTCGGACTTCCTGTTCAAGGCGTTCAACGCCTGGCTGTTTCCGTGGAAGCTCGCATGACCACGCTCGTCATCGACAACGTCACGCGCACCTTTCCGGCCCGCCAGGGCCATGCGCCGACACGCGCGTTGGAGCCGGTCGATCTCACGATCGGCACCAACGACTTCGTCACCATTCTCGGCCCCTCCGGCTGCGGCAAGTCGACCTTGCTGCGCATCGTCGCCGGCCTCGACCATCCGACCAGCGGCAAGGTACTGCTCGACGGCAACGAGGTGACCGGCCCCGGCGCCGATCGCGGCATGGTGTTCCAGTCCTACACGCTGTTCCCCTGGCTCAGCGTGCGCGAGAACATCGCCTTCGGCCTGCGTGAGCGCGGCGTGGCGGAGGCCGCGCGCAATGCCATCGCCGACCGCTTCATCCAGCAGATCGGCCTCAAGGGCTTCGAGAACCACTGGCCCAAGCAGCTGTCCGGCGGTATGCAGCAGCGCTGCGCGATCGCCCGCGCGCTCGCCAACGATCCGAAGATTCTCCTGCTCGACGAGCCGTTCGGCGCGCTCGACAACCAGACCCGCGTGCTGATGCAGGAGATGCTGCTCGGCATCTGGGAGCGCGACCAGAAGACGGTGCTGTTCGTCACCCACGACATCGAGGAGGCGATCTTCCTCGGCAGCCGGGTGCTGGTGATGAGCGCGCGGCCCGGCCGCATCAAGGCCGACATCAAGATCGAGCTGCCGCATCCGCGCTCCTACAAGGTCAAGACCTCGCCGGAGTTCGTGGCGCTCAAGGAGCGGCTGGTCGAGGAGATCCGCGCCGAGGCGCTGAAGGTAGCGGCGGAGGCGTAATCCCCGCCGCGCCCGATCAGAACCGCTCGGGCCTGACCACCTCGACATCGGACACGGTGACGAGGCCGATCTGATGCTGGACCACGGCAAAGACGGCGTCGAGGACGGCATCGACGCGGCCGCCATCGACGATGCACATGATGGCCGCCATCTGGCCGACCTCCGAGACCTGACCGCCGGCCGACCAGGGGCCGGACTGGCCGCGCCCGGCGATCACCGGCAGCACGGAGTAGCCGGTCACGCCGGCCTGGTCGAAGCGCTCGGTGACCCGGCGCAGCAGCGGCATCTCGATGATCAGGTCGATACGCTTCTTGGCGAATGTCTTCATCGTCCCCTCCCTCATTTCACGGCGCCGGCGAGCATCGTCGCAGCGCCGATATAGAGCGGAATGCCGACCAGCAGGTTGAACGGAAAGGTGATCCCGAGCGAGAGCGTGAGCGGGATCGCCGCATTGGCCTCCGGCAGCGCCAGCCGCAGCGCCGCGGGCACGGCGATGTAGGACGCGGAGGCCGCGAGCGTCATCAGCACGGCGGCCGAGCCGGCCGATAGCCCGATGGCGCTCGCGAGCAGAGCGCCCAGCGTCGCGCCGATCAGCGGCATCAGCACGGCGAAGCTGCACAGCGGCACGCTGAGATATTTGCGGCCGTGCTGCAGGCCGCGGCCTGCGATCAAGCCCATGTCGAGCAGGAACACGCAGAGGAAGCCTGGGAACAGATCGACCAGGAACGGCTTCACCGTCGCGAGCCCCCTGGGGCCGGTGATCATGCCGACCAGGAAGGCGCCGAGCAGAGTGACCACCGAGCCGTTCAGCATCACCTCGCGCCACATCGAATGCCCGTCCCCCGTTTCAGTCTTGCGATGCGGACGCGCGAGCTGCAGTGCTGACACGATCGCGGGCGTCTCCATCGCAGCCGCGACCGCGACCATGTAGCCCGCGAACGGCAACGACACGAGATTGAGCGCGCCGGTGACGGCGGCAAATGTCACCGCCGAGATCGAGCCGTAGTGTCCGGCCACGGCCGCGGCGTCGACCGGCGACAGCCGGCTCATTCGCGTCAGCAGCAGATAGGCCAGAATCGGCGTGAAATATGACAGCAGGACGCCGGCGCAGATCGCGGCGACCAGATCCCAGCTCATGCCGTGATGCGCGACCTCGACACCGCCGCGGAAGCCGATCGACATCAGGAGATAGAGCGACAGCAGCTTCGCCACCGCCTCAGGCACGGTGAGATCGGACTTCGCCAGCGCGGCGGCGAGGCCGACCACGAAGAACAACACCATCGGCGACAGCAGATTCTGAAACGCAAGTTCGGTCAGCCCCATGAAGCCCTACTCCGCATCGGGCGGACGGCCTCTGGTGCCGGCCTCCGCCCTCCAAGGGCGCCACCAATGGGCGCCGGCCGCACTTGCAGCAAATGGCGATAATTTGTAAAATTGATTATTGAAACCTTTACCATTGTGTTTCTCAATCATGACCGCCCATGCCGAAGACGTTGACCAATCTCGACATCGACCTCGTGCGCACCTTCGCGACCATCGCGCGGCTCGGCAGCTTCACCCAGGCCGCCGAGCGGCTCGGACGCCAGCAATCGACGATCTCGCTGCAGATCGGGCGGCTCGAAAGCGCGGTCAACGCCAAGCTGCTGGAGCGCTCGCCGCGCGCGGTGGCACTGACCACCGAGGGCAAGCTGTTCCTGGACTACGCGCAGAAGCTGCTCGACCTGAACGACGAGGCGGTGGCGCGGTTCGGCGAGCCGATGATGACCGGCGTGGTGCGGCTGGGGACGCCGGAGGATTTCGCGACCCGCCATCTGCCCGAGGTGCTCGCGCGATTCGCGCAGGCCTATCCGTCTGTCGCGCTCGAAGTCACCTGCGACCTGACGCTCAACCTGGTCGACCGCTTCCGCGCCGGCGATTTCGATCTGGTGCTGGTCAAGCAGGAGCCGTCGGTGCGCGCCAAGGGCCTGCGCGTCTGGCGCGAGCCGCTGGTGTGGGTGTCCGGCAGCCGCGACTTCCTGCATCACGGCGCGAAGGTGCCGCTGGTGGTGTCGCCGCCGCCCTGCGTCTACCGCAAGCGCGCCACCACGGCCCTCGACAGAGCGGGGAAGCCGTGGCGCATCTCCTACACCTGCGCCGCCTTGTCCGGCGCGCATGCCGCGGTCAAGGCCGGGCTCGGGCTCGCGGTGCTGCCGAAGGACATGGTGCCGGCAGGCCTGCACGTGCTCGACGGCCATGACCTGCCGGATCTCAAGGACACCGAGATCGCGCTGCTCGAGGTCAAGGGTCTGTCGCTGCCGGCGCAACGGCTGAAGCAGCACATCGTCCGCTCGCTCGAATAGCAACGTAGCGGCCGATGCGCTTCAACCATGGCACGAGGTGGAACGCGCTCATCAGCAAATACATCACCGTCATGTCGCCGAGCGGCGCGCCCGCCGGCATGGCCGTGCAGATCACGTCCGACCGGCCGTCACGCGCCATGGCGTTCAGCACGGCCATCAGCGCGAAGGTCGGCGCCGCAGCGAAGCGGAGACCATTGGCGATGTCGGGCATCGCGCGCATCCTGGAGTGGAAGAACGCCATGGCTTTGCTCCTGCGTGTCAGCGCTTGCCGTATTCGTCGCGGCGGCGCCACCACACGCCCTGCTCGTTGCGGCCCTTCGGTGCGCGATCGAGCCATTGATAGGCGCCCCACAGCCCATCGAGGCCGCGCGCATAGGCCGAATAGGTGTGATAGACGGCACCATCCTCGATGATGAAGGCGCTCATGCCCGGGCGATCACGCATGAAGGTCGCGCCATCCGTGCCGGTGCCGGCGGCGATCTCCGCCACCATCGCCGGCACGTCGCCAGCCCCGAGCGGAGGACTGGTGCGGTAGTTGTAGTCGGTGCCGCCCCGGCGCTGCTGCTCCTCGGTGATCGCGACGTTGAAGTCGAAGTTGAAGTCGCTGCTCGCCGATGACGCCCACGGGAAGGTCCAGCCCATCCGCGCCTTGTACGCCTTCAGCTTCGCCAGCGGCGCGCGTGACACCGCCCACAGCATCACGTCGTGATTGGCGAGATGGACCTGGAAGCCGTTGAAGCCGTCGGCAATCATCGAGCAGGACGGGCAGCCGGCCTGGAAGTCGGGTCCGAACATGAAGTGATAGACGAGCAGCTGCGAGCGCCCCCTGAACAGGTCGGGCAGCGCGGCGGGTCCGTCCTCGGTGTCGAAGCGATAGGCCTTGTCGACGCGCACCCATGGCAGGGCCTGGCGGCGCTCCGCCAACTCGTCGCTGCGGCGGGTGAGTTCCTTCTCGGCTTGCAGCAGGTCGAGCCGGGCCTTCAACCAATCTTCGCGCGTCCCGGTGATATGCATGGTCATGATCGTCATCCTTTTGCGTGTTGACCGCAGCTCAGACTAGGATCGGTACGGGAGGGGCCGGGAGTGACAAGTATGGCGGGATTTGCATGGACTCGCTGATCTCAGCGGCGGCGCAGGCACTCGCTGCGGGCGATCCGCTCGGCGCATTGAACCGGGTTGCGTTGCGCGATGATCCCCCGGCGCTGGCGCTGCGCGGCATCGCGATGGCGCGGCTTGGCGATTTCGGGCGCGCGAAGGCGCTGCTGCGGCAGGCCGCGCGAAGCTTTGGCCCCAAGGCAGTTCTGGCCCGCGCCCGCTGCACCGTCGCAGAGGCCGAGATCGCACTCGCAGCGCGCGATCTCGGCTGGCCGACCAAGTCGCTCGCAGCGGCGCGTGAGACCCTGGAGCAGCAGGGCGACCGCGCCAATGCCGCCTATGCGCGCAGCCTAGAGATCAGGCGCATGATTCTGATCGGGCACCTCGATGACGCCGAGCGCAGCCTCGCCGAGCTCGATCCCTCGCCGCTTCTGCCGGCCGCGCGCACGATCTACGAGCTCATCGTCGCCGGACTGGCCTTGCGCCGTCTACAGACGAAGACCGCGCGATCGGCGCTCGAGCGCGCGACGCGGTCGGCGCGGCAGGCCCGCATTCCGGAGCTCCAGGCGGAGATCGAGCGGGCCTCGTCGGCGCTGTCGGCGCCGGCCGCGCGGATGATCCTGCGCGGCGAGGAACGCCTGCTGCAGCTCGACGACGTCGAATCGCTATTCCGGTCGGATGTGCTGATCATCGATGCCTGCCGATTGGCGGTACGCCGGGCGAGCCAGATCGTGTCGCTGGCGCGGCGCCCGGTGCTGTTTGCACTCGCCCGGCGGCTGGCCGAGGGGGTCCCCGATGATGTGCCGCGGGCCGCACTGATCGCGCATGCATTCCGCGGCAAGGAAGCCGACGAGTCGCACCGCGCCCGCCTGCGCGTCGAGATCGGACGGTTGCGCCAGCTCCTCCATGGCCTGGCCGATATCAATGCCACGCGCGACGGCTTTGCCCTGGTGCCGTGTCGCGATCACGACGTCGTCGTCCTCGCACAGCCGATCGAGGACGACAATGCCACCGTGCTTGCTTGCCTCGCCGACGGTGAGGCATGGTCGAGCTCCGGCCTTGCGCTGGCGCTGGGCGCGAGCCAGCGGACGGTGCAGCGTGCCCTCGATGGACTGGCATCGTCCGGCAGGGTCCAGTCGTTCGGTCGGGGCCGCGCGCAACGCTGGACCTGCCCCGTCGTGCCGGAATTCGCGACCGCGTTGTTACTCCCGGCGTGGTCGTCGCTCGACTAGCGTGGGTCCATCGGAAAAAGTGGGATGGCAGACATGACACGAGCAACCGCAGAGATCATTCGCGAGTACGGCCCGTTCGACGACGCCGAGCGCGTCAACGGCGTCAGCTATGACGGCCGGCAGGTGTGGATCGCGACCGGCAACAGCATCAAGGCGTTCGATCCGGCCGACGGCGCGGTACGGAAGTCATTGGATATCCCCTCGCATGCCGGCACGGCGTTCGATGGCCGGCACCTCTATCAGATTGCCGAAGATCGCATTCACAAGGTCGATCCCGATAATGGCCGCGTGCTCGCGACGATCCCGGCGCCGTCGGGAGGCGGGGACTCGGGGCTCGCCTGGGCCGAGGGATCGCTCTGGGTCGGCGCCTATCGCGATCGCAAGATCCACCAGATCGATCCCGCGACCGGGCAAATCCTGCGCAGCATCCCGTGCACGCGTTTCGTCACCGGCGTCACCTGGGTCGATGGCGAGCTTTGGCATGGCACCTGGGAAGACGACGTCAGCGACATCAGGCGCATCGATCCCGCGACCGGCGAGGTGCTCGACCAGCTCGACATGCCTGCTGGCACCGGCGTCTCCGGCATGGAATCCGACGGCGGCGAGACGCTGTATTGCGGCGGCGGCGGCAGCGGCAAGGTCCGCGCCGTCAGGCGGCCGAAGCGGTCGCGAGGGTGAGCCGGCAAATCGACCCGCGGACGGCGTAGCGAAGGGAAGGCAGCCCTATTTCCCGATCGACGTATAGGCCGCCTTGCGGAAGTTGGCGTTGGCTTCCTCGCGGGTCTGCAGCTGCTGGCCACCGCCGCCACCGGCCGGCTTGGTCGGCGTGACCACCGAGAACAGGACGAAGCCGCCGGCCTTGCGCGGGAAGATGAAGTATTCGGCGATGTCCGACTTCTCGCTGTCCTCGCAGGAGGACATGCCGCGGAACACGACGGCGCTGTCGACCAGTTCGCTGTTGCGCGCCGAGATGAACTTGCCCTTGCAGTCGCGCGCGTCGTTGCCGATGATCGTGGCGGCGACTTCGAGGCCGTCGACATTCCGCTGCGGCGGCACGATCCGAACGAACCCGGTGGCGTTGTCGGCCTTCCAGGCGACCCCGCCCGATGTCAACCACACTGGCCGTTCGCCCCCGCCCAGAATGGCCGGATGCGACAGCGCGGCTTTGAGAATGAAGTTGGAGGCGATCTGCATCGCTTCCAATTGCAACTCGGGAGAGTCCTCCGACGCCCGCGCCGGCTGCGTGCTCGCCGTCGCGGTGGCGGCGGGCGGCGCTCCCTGACGCTGCGCCGAGGGAGCGCCGTGCTGCACGGTGAAATTCGTCGCGGCCGCCATTCCGCCGGCATTGATCATGCGCACGCAATTCGCCAGCGACGGCAGCAGCACGGACGTGCCGTTCAGATCGAACTGGAACAGATTGCCCTGCGCGAAGGCCGACATCGTCCGTGCCGCCCTGAACGCCTTGATCAGGCTGGAGTCGTTCGGCATCGGCACGACGACCATGTTGGCCGACCATACCGAGCCCTCGACATTGTAGGAATTGCGCCCGTCGAAGCTGAGCACGATGGGAAACTTCTGCCCCTGCGAGAGCGACCAGCCGGGATGGATGAAGGCGAGAGCCCAGTTGAAGGTCGGCAGCGCCAGAACACCGAAATTGATGCCGCTCTTGTAGCTGGCGGAAGCGATGCAGCTCGAGAATTTTCCGGTGTTGTCGTCGGTGTAGGCGCCGCCCGACCAGCCCGCGACGGAGATGGAGCCGTAAGGCCCCTTCGCATGCGCAGGCTCATTCAACGCAGCTGTCGCCAGCGCCAGGAGCGAAAGCATCGTTCCAACGATCGTACGCCGCACCGTCATCCCAATTCCCCGTTTTCGCCGCATTGTTGCAATTCCCGCGGCTACGTCAAGTAGCAGCGAAGAACGTGCGACTACCCCAGGGATTGCGAGGCCGACCGGCCTCGTGCCCACGAAGGCACAACATGTCGCGGACGTCCTCCACAGCCCTTCATGGGAGCGTCATCGAACTCCGCTAGCGCTTGCCGGGTCTCACGCAGGCCAAGGGCTTCCTCGAAAGGGTTTCCTCGACATGACCACCACGCTGCCGGTGCTCGGCGCCGCCCTCTCCGTCAAGTCCATTCCGGCTCATCGCGACTGGCTGCTCGAACGTCAACGCGATCTCGAGATCCAGGACTTCTTCCGAGCGGACCTTCTCGACAGCGACTGGCGCAGCACCGCCAAGGAGATCAAGTCGATGCTGTCGGGTCACTCGGGTCGGCTGGGCATCCACGGCCCGTTCTGGGGCTTCAAGATCGACAGTCACGACCCGATGATCCGCCGCGCCGTGACCAAACGCCTGCTGCAGGGGCTCGAGTTCGCCGAATTTCTCGGCGCCACCCAGATGGTGATCCACTCGCCGTACACGACCTGGGATGCCAACAACATCGACATGCTGCCGGACAATCGCGAGGCGCTGATCGAGCGCGTGCGGGCGACCTTGACCGACGTCATTGCCTCTGCCGAGCAGGCCAACTGCGAGATCGTGATCGAGAACATCGAGGACAAGAACCCGCAGGATCGCGTTGGACTGGCGAAGGCGCTGGGCAGCAGCAAGGTGCGGGTCTCGCTCGACACCGGCCATGCCAACTACGCGCACCATTCGACCGGCGCGCCACCCGTCGACTACTACGTCGATTCTGCCGGCGACATGCTGACCCATGTCCATCTGCAGGACACCGATGGCTACGCCGACCGCCACTGGGCGCCGGGCGAAGGCAATATCCGCTGGGTCGCCGTGTTCCGCGCGCTCGCCCGACTCAATTCCAACCCGCGCCTGATCCTCGAACTGCGCAACCACGATCAGGTCAGGGACGGCGCTGCGCATCTCGCTTCGCTCGGCCTGGCCGTCTAGGCCGATCCGTTTCCAATCCAGACACGCTGACAAACGAGAGATTGCCATGACCAAGCTCACCCGCCGCGGCCTGCTCGGCGCCGGCGCCGCGATCGGCGGCAGCTTCATCCTGCCACGCGTCTCGATCGCGCAAGCCGACAACCGTCCCTCGGTCACCATCGCCGTGCAGAAGGTGACCAACTCGAACGTGCTCGACGTGCTGCGCGAGCAGTCCAATGTCGGCGAGCGCGTGTTCTACTCGTCGCTGTGGGAAAGCCTGATCTCGAAGAACTTCCGCGGCAATCTCGAAGCCGTTCCCGGCCTTGCCACCGAGTGGAAGCGCATCGACGACCAGACCGTCGAGCTCAAGCTGCGCCAGGGCGTCAAGTTCCACAATGGCGACGAGATGACGTCCGAGGACGTCGTATTCTCGTTCAGCCGCGAGCGCATGTTCGGCGACAGCGAGGCCAAGAGCCGCAGCACGATCAAGGCGTTCGAGAAGATCCCGGCGCCGCGCCCGGGCAAGGAGCTGCCGCCGGACGTGATTGGCGTCGCCCGCCGGATGTGGCCGGATCTGGTCCGCGTCGATGCGGTCGACAAATACACCGTGCGCTTCGTCAACGCGACGCCTGACGTGACCATCGAAGGCCGCCTGATGCGCTACGGCTCCGATATCATGAGCCGGCGCGGCTGGGAGGAGGCGGCGAGCTACCTCGACTGGGCGCGCAAGCCGATCACGACGGGTCCCTACAAGATCGTCGAGTTCAAGCCCGACGTGTCGCTGACGCTCGAGGCCCACGACGAATATTGGGGCGGCCGCCCGCCGCTGAAGCGCATCCGCTTCCTCGAAGTGCCGGAGGTCGCGAGCCGCATCAATGGGCTTCTCTCCGGCGAATATCAGTTCGCCTGCGACATCCCGCCGGACCAGATCGCCGGCATCGAGAAGAACGCGGCGTTCGAGGTCCAGGGCGGCACCATCCTTAACCACCGCCTCACCGTGTTCGACAAGAATCATCCGCAGCTCGCCAATCCGCTGGTGCGGCGCGCCTTCACCCACGCGATCGACCGCCAGGCCATCGTCGACAGCCTGTGGGCCGGCCGCACCCGCGTGCCGAAGGGCCTGCAGTGGGAGTTCTACGGCGACATGTTCGTCGCCGATTGGAGCGTGCCAGCATTCGATCCCAAGCTGGCGCAGGACCTGCTGAAGCAGGCCGGCTACAAGGGCGACCCGATCCCCTATCGCCTGCTGAACAACTACTACACCAACCAGGTCGCGACCGCGCAGGTGCTGGTCGAGATGTGGCAGGCGGTCGGCCTGAACGTGCAGATCGAGACCAAGGAGAACTGGTCGCAGATCCTGGAGCGCGCGCCCACCCGCGCCGTGCGCGACTGGTCGAACTCGGCCGCGTTCAACGATCCGGTGTCGTCGCTCGTCGCCCAGCACGGTCCGAACGGCCAGCAGCAGCAGGTCGGCGAATGGAGCAACGACGAGCTCAACCGGCTGTCGGAGTTCCTGGAAACCTCGACCGATCGCGAGGCCCGCAAGAAGGCGTTCCGCCGGATGCTGGAGATCGCCGAGCGCGAGGACCCGGCCTACACGGTGCTGCACCAGAACGCGACCTTCACCGCCAAGCCGAAGTCGATCAAGTGGAAGGCCTCGCCGGCCTTCGCGATGGACTTCCGCACCGGCAACTACGGAGCGTGATGCCGTGGCGCCGCTGGTCAGCATCTCCGGCCTCAGGGTCGCCTTCGACGGCACGCCCGTGCTGCATGGCATCGATCTCGACATCCGCAAGGGCGAGGCCGTCGGCCTCGTCGGCGAGTCCGGATCCGGCAAGTCGGTGACGTGGCTCGCGGCGCTCGGCCTGTTGCCGGTCAAGGCGAAAGTGTCCGGATCAGCCAAGCTCGAAGGCCGCGAGCTGCTGGGTGCTGATGGCGGGGTGCTCGACCAGGTGCGTGGCCGGCGCATCGCGATGATCTTCCAGGATCCGGCGAGCGCGCTCAATCCGGTGCTCACGATCCGCCGCCAGTTGTGCGAAAGCCTCGCGCTGCATCGCGGGCTGCGCGGCGAGGCCGCGCGGGCCGAGGCGCTCAGGCTGCTCAGTCTCGTCGGCATTCCCGATGCGGCGCGGCGGCTGTCGGCTTATCCGCACGAGTTCTCCGGCGGCCAAGTCCAGCGCATCATGATCGCGATGGCGCTCGCCGGCCAGCCCGACCTCCTGATCGCCGACGAGCCGACCACCGCGCTCGACGCCACGATCCAGGCGCAGATCCTCGATCTGTTGTCGGCCATCCGGCGCGAGTTCAACATGGCGATGGTCCTGATCAGCCACGACCTCGGCGTCGTCGCCGAGAATTGCGACCGCGTCTGCGTGATGTATGCGGGCCGCATCGTCGAGCGCGCCCCGGCGACGAGGCTGTTCGATGATCCCTGGCACCCCTACGCGCAGGGCCTGATCGGCGCGCTGCCGCCGCTCGATGGCATCAGGCGGCGGCTGCAGGCCATTCCCGGCACGGTGCCCGATCCGCGCGCGCTGCCGAGCGGCTGCGCCTTCGCACCGCGCTGTACCTTTGCCGGCGACGGCTGCCATGCCGGCGTGCCGCCGCTGGCGCCGATCGAGCCGGACCGCGCGGTGGCCTGCCTGCGGCCGCAGCGTCTGCCGGTGGAGCTCGCCGCCGAATGACCGCGCCGCTGGTCGAGGTCCACGGGATCTCGCGCACCTACCGGATGAGGTCCGGCCTGTTCGGGCGTCCTGCATCGGTCCACGCCGTTGACTGCTTGAGCTTTGCGATTGCGAAGGGCGAGACGCTCGGCATCGTCGGCGAATCCGGCTCCGGCAAATCCACCACCGGGCGCATGGTGCTCGGGCTCGAGCCGCCCGACCAGGGCAGCGTGCGCTTCGGCGGTGCGCCGATCGCAGCACCAGGCTCGGCGGCCTGGCGCGCGCAGCGCGCGCGCATGCAGATGATCTTCCAGGATCCGCTCGGCGCGCTCGATCGCAGGCTCCCTGTTGCCGCGCAGATTCGCGAGCCGCTCGAGATCCACGGTATCGGAACGACATCCGAGCGCGACGCTCGCGTGCACGAGCTGCTGCAATCCGTCGATCTCAACGACAGCCATGGCCGCCGCTATCCGGGCGCTCTGTCTGGCGGCCAGCGCCAGCGTATCGTGCTCGCGCGCGCGCTCGCGACCAAGCCCGACTTCCTGGTGTGCGACGAGCCGGTCAGCGCGCTCGACGTCTCGATCCAGGCCCAGGTGGTCAACCTGCTCATCGAACTCCAGGCGCGGCTAGGGCTGACCATGCTGTTCATCAGCCATGATCTGCGCGTCGTCCGGCAGATCAGCAGCAAGGTGGCGGTGATGTATCTTGGCCGCATCGTCGAATATGGCGATGCCGACGATCTGTTCGCGCGGCCCCAGCATCCCTATACGCAGGCGCTGGTCTCGGCCTCCCCTGCCCCCGGCCGCCGCAGCTCGAATCGCATCGTGCTGACGGGCGACCCGCCGAATCCGGCCGCGCGTCCTTCCGGTTGCGCCTTCCATCCGCGCTGCAGCCGCGCGACCGCCCGCTGCGCCAACGAGGTGCCCGCGCTCACCGCGCTGGATCAGCAGCGCCAGGTGGCCTGCCATCTCGTGACGGGGCCACAGTCACAGACCCAGGATGCCGCGTGATGCTGCGCTATTTCGCGATCCGCCTATCGCGCGCGCTGCTGACGATCGCACTCGTCGTCACCTTCGCCTTCATCGTGCTCAGGCTGTCGGGCGATCCCGCGCTGATGATCATGGGGCCGGAAGCGCCGCCCGAGGTCATCGCCGCGTTTCGCAAGGCGTGGGGCCTCGATCATCCGATCTGGATGCAATATCTCGACTACTTCAAGGCAATCGGCCAGGGCGAGCTCGGACGCTCGATGCGCGACGGCCGGCCGGCGATCCAGCTCGTCATCGAGCGCATCCCGGCGACCCTGGCGCTGACCATCCCGGCGTTCCTGGTGAAGGTGTTGCTCGGCATTCCCGCCGGCATCTATGCAGCGCTTCACCGCGGTTCGGCCATCGACCGCGCCGTGATGATCACGGCGGTGGCCGGCTTCACGGTGCCGAGCTTCGTGCTGGCGCTGATTCTGGTGCTGATCTTCGCCGTCCAGCTCGGCTGGCTGCCGTCGGGCGGGCAGGACTCCTGGCGTCATGCCATCCTGCCGATCGTGACGCTCGGCTTCGGCGGCGCTGCGGTGCTGGCGCGGTTCACGCGTAGCGCGATGCTCGAGATCCTCGGCCAGCCCTATATACGGACCGCATCAGCCAAGGGCGTGCCCTGGCGCCGGGTCATCACCGACCATGCGCTGCCGAACGCCGCGATCCCGACCGTCACCATCCTCGGCTTCATGGTCGGCAGCCTGATCGCCGGCGCGGTCGTGGTGGAAAGCGTGTTCTCGTGGCCGGGCGTCGGCCGCCTGCTCGTCGTCGCCGTCGCCAATCGTGACCTCGCCGTCGTGCAATGCATCCTGCTGCTGGTGGCGATGACGATGGTCACGTCGAACCTGATCGTCGATTTCCTCTACGGCCTGCTCGATCCGCGGCTGCGCAGCAAGGGAGCGGAGGCATGACCGACGTTGCGATGAAGGCACCTGCCGCGCGGCGGCTGCGCTGGCCCGACGTTCCCGTCTCCGTCACGATCGCCGCGTGCTGGATCGCGGCAATGCTGCTGCTCGCCGTCTTCGCCGACCAGTTCGCACCTTATGGCTTCACCAAGTTCGACCTGCGCAATCGCCTGGCACTGCCCGGCAACGCCGCGCATTGGCTCGGCACCGACGAACTCGGCCGCGACGTGCTGTCGCGCCTGATCGTCTCGATCCGGATCTCGCTCCTGATCGCGTTCGGCGCAACCGCGATCTCCGCCATCGCCGGCACCACGCTCGGCTTTCTCGCCGCGCATTTTCGCGGACTGGTCGAGCAGTTCGTGCTGATGCTGGCGGACTTCCAAGCCAGCATGCCGTTCCTCATCCTCGCGCTCGCCGTGCTCGCCTTCTTCGGCAACTCGCTGCCGCTCCTGATCGGGCTGATGGGCCTGTTCGGCTGGGAGCGCTATGCGCGCATCGCGCGCGGGCTCGCGATCTCCGCCAATGCGCAAGGCTACGCCGCCGCCGTGCGCCAGCTCGGCGCGACGCCGCAGCGCGTGTATCTCAAGCACATCCTGCCGAACATCGCCTCGACCCTGATCGTGTCGATGACGCTGGTGTTTCCGGAAGTCATCCTGCTGGAGTCCGGCCTCTCGTTCCTCGGGCTCGGCGTGCAGCCGCCGATGACGAGCCTCGGCAACATGGTCGGCTATGGCCGCGAATATCTCACGCGCGCGCCGTGGATCATGCTGGCGCCGGCGATCATCATCGTCGTGACCACGCTTGCGGTGTCCGTGATCGGCGACTGGCTGCGCGACCGGCTCGACCCGACGCTGCAATAGCTGCACTCAGCCGCGGGCTTCCTTGGTCGCAGAGGCGCCCTGTTCGCAGACGATCACCGCGTTGCCAGCCGGCTCGCCCGCCAGCGCCGTCCATTTCGATGCTTCCTGCAGCCAAAGGTCGCGGCGTGCCGGATCGCGTGCGGCTTCCTCATGGCAGCTTGACGCCGCCGCCAAACATGCCGATTTCCTGTCCATGCGCCAAGGTCCGACAGATCAACACCAAACGCGTTAACACAGGATAGCGCGATCTGAGGTTGTGATCGACTTCGCATGATTGTCCTGCCGGAAGGTTACACATAGCGCATCGGCAGCGAATGATGTGCGTGGCAGGCGGCCACCGCGGCATGGCCGAACGCGACCGAGATCTGGTGTAGGTCGGTGACGACGTCGCCGATACCATAAAGCCCGTCGACGCCGCAGCGCTGCTTGGCGTCCACCTCCAGAAAATCCTCGGCCGTGTGTCGCGCGCCCATCCGGATGGCGAGCTCCGAGCGGACCTCAGCCCCCAGCGCGGGATAGATGACCTCGAAGCGTTCGCTGGCGCCATCTGCGAACACCGCCTCGATGGCACCGCTCCGGCGCTGAAGCGACCGGAGAGGCGGCATCACGCGAACCCCGGCCGCGGCCAGCTCCTCCCGCGCTGCGTCGTTCTGCGCGTCATCGCTCGGGATCAACGTGATGTCGGCGCTGTAGACACGCATGAACAGCGCCTTGCCTGCAGCATGACCGAGTGCACCGACGATCGCGATCTTGCGGTCGGCTGCCTCGTAGCCATCGCAGACAGGGCAGTAGCGCAGCTCACCCTGGCGAACCGCCTCGATCCAGTCGGGAAGAGGAAACTGCCTGTCGACGATCCCCGTCGCCAGAATCACCCGCTGCGCGGCGATTGCACCGTCAGCATATGTCGCGACGACGTCCGCGCCGGTCCTGTCGAGCGATGTCACCGTGCCGCGGATGATCGGGACGCGGAGGTCCTCCACCTGATGCTCCATCCGCGCGAGCAGCTCATGTCCCGAAATGCCGTCAGGAAAGCCAGGTAGATTATGACTGCGGGGAATCAGGGCTGCCCGAGATGCGCCGCTGTCGATGATCACGACGTCCCGTCGGAACCGCGCCAGATAGATCGCGGCCATCAGGCCGGCCGGCCCGCCGCCGACGACGAGAACTTCGGTGCGCATCGCAGCCCCTCGCCCTTCTTGACAGCTCGGCCGCGTCTGCCGCGAAACCGTTGTTCGTCCCATGCGCGCGACCGCTGCCGAACCGCAGGTTCCTGAGCGCTCGGTCGACGCCGACACCCCAAATTCTACGCAGCCAGCGGTCCTAAGTTCCCCCCCCCCCGGGCTCCGGAGCGAAATTCGCTCGGCCATAATCCGGAACACACAAGGAACTTTTTTGGGCAACGGAACTTAACCTATGTCACTGCCATGCCGCGGCGATAGTGGCAAAATTTGATACCTAAGGTTGCGTTTCGGGGAGCATCGATGCGATTTGAGAATTCAACCGACGAAAGTCTGTTGGCCTATTATGAGAGTGTCCGAAAGCAAGTTGCCGCTGATAGTCGGATCGGGGGACCCTATCGGCTCATCGGAGACCGGGCCAAGCAATACGCCCAGGAGCTTCAGGCTGAAATGCGACGACGGCAGATGCGCTTTACGCCCATCGAATGGCCGAACTGATCTGTAGAATCAATGGTGTCGTTCGTGGAGAGATACCCGTCACGCGACCGCACATATGGATGGACCGGCGATGCCCTCTTCCACAAGGGGAGAGGGCACCGCATTGCGCAGGAATTATTTCGCAGCCAAGCAAAACGGGCTCACGATCATTCCCACGACCAGCTCGCGAAATCGTTCTCGAACTGAGGCACGTCCTTCCAGACGCCCTTCAGCTTCTTGTTGATCACCGTGATCCACTGCGGCTGGAACAGGAAGCCGGCGGCCGCATCCGTTGCCAGCATGCGCTGGGCGTCGCCGAGCAGCTTGGTGCGCTCCGCCTCGTTCGGCGTGTCGACGATCTTCTGATACAGCTTGTCGAAGGCCTCGGACTGATAGCCGAAGTAGTAGTTCTTATCGGTGAACTTCACGAGATCGAACGGCTCGACATGCGAGACGATGGTCAGGTCGAAATCATGCGGTCCGTTGAACACCTGTGACAGCCACGCCGCCCATTCGAGATTCTCGATCTTGGCGACGATGCCGACCTTGGCCAATTGAGCCGCGAGCACCTCGCCGCCCTGGCGCGCATAGGCCGGCGGCGGCAGCCGCAGCGACAGTTGCAGCGGCGTGGCGATGCCGGCTTCCGCCAGCAGCTTCTTGGCCTTCTCCGGGTCGTAGGGATTGATGTCGGTGGTGTCGACATAGCCGAGCGAGCCCGGCACGTAGAAGCTTCCGATCGGCGTACCCAGGCCGTCGACGGCGCCTTCGATCATCGCCTTGCGATCGATCGCGGCAAGGATCGCGCGGCGGACGCGGACGTCGTCGAGCGGCTTCTTCTTGTTGTTGATGGTGACGATGGTCTTCGCCTTTGAGCCGCCGATCAGCACGGTGAAGCGCGGGTCGGACTTGAACTGCGCGATGGTGCGCGCCGTGGTGCCGCGCGGAAAGGCGTCAACGTCGCCCGACAGCAGCGCCGCGACCTGCGCCGCCGGATCGGAGATGAAGCGGATCGTCACCTTGGACAGCTTCACGGCTGCGGCGTTGCGATAGTCCGGCCATTTGTTCAAGCTCAGGGACGAGCCCTTGGCCCAGCTACCCAGCGTGTACGGCCCAGTACCGACCGGCTGCGTCGCGTTGGTCGGCGCGCTCTTCGGCTCGACGATCGCGGCTGTGGCCTGTCCGAGCAGGAACGGCAGGTTGGGCTCGGAATATTTGAGCTTGACCTGGATCGTCTCGGCATCGGGCGCGTTGACCGCCTCCATCGCCTGGAACAGCGCCTTGTCCTTGTTGGTGCTGTTCGCGGCGCCGGCGCGCTCGAACGAGAACTTCACGGCGGCGGAATCGAATGCCTCGCCGTTCTGGAATTTCACGCCCTTGACGAGCTTGAAAGTGTAGCTCTTCAGATCCGACGAGGCCTGCCAGCTCGAGGCCAGCAGCGGCGACACCGAGCCGTCCTCGTTGATCTTGGTCAGCGTCTCATAGACGTTGTAGAGCGTGACCTCGGCGATGGCCGCGGCGGCCGCGCTGGTCGGATCGAGCCCCGGCGGCTCCAAGGTCATGCCGACGACGACGCTGTCCTTCTTGCTTTGTGCCGAGGCCGGCACAGCGGTGGCCGCGACGAGCGCGGCCAATGCGACGATGGATAGTCTTTTCAACATTGTTCGTTTCTCCCGGACGGAACCAAGTTACGCGTCAAAGCGGCTTCGAGACAAGAGGCTGGTGTTCTGCGGCGACGAGCGCCGGCAGCGCCATCACGCTTTCCGCCTTGTGGCAGGCAGCGGAATGCAGCCCCGTGAGCGCCCGCAGGGAGGGTGCCGTCGCCCGGCACTGGGCATCAGCGAGTGGACAGCGCGGCGCGTAGGCGCATCCGGCCGCGCCGAGGGATTGCGACGCGATCGCGACGCTCTCGCGCCGGCGCCGGATCGCGCCGGCCTGCGCCCGCGGCACGGCGTCGAGCAGCGCCCGGGTGTACGGGTGCGCGCACTGGCCGAACAGATTCTCGGGCCGTCCGCGCTCGACGATGCGCCCGAGATACATCACCGCGACCTCGTCGCAGAGATAGTCGACGACTGCCAGATCATGACTGATCAGCACATAGCTGAGGCCGAATTGCTCCTGCAGGTCCTGCATCAAATTGAGCACCTGCGCCTGCACCGAGACGTCGAGCGCGCTGACAGGCTCGTCGGCGACGATCAGCTTCGGCTGCGTGATCAGCGCCCGCGCGATCGCGATGCGCTGACGCTGGCCGCCGGAGAACTCGTGCGGATACTTGTCCATGTCGGCGTCGCGCAATCCGACCTGCCGCAGCACCGTTGCCACGCGCGTGCGCAGGCTGTTGCGATCCGGGCTTTCCAAGGCGGTCAGCGGCTCGGCGACGATGCGCGCGATGATCTGGCGCGGATCGAGCGATCCATATGGGTCCTGAAACACCATCTGGAAATCGCGACGGGCCCGCCGCAGCTCATCCACCGAGAGGCGGTTGAGATCGCGCCCGGACATCAGCACCGATCCCGATGACGGCCGCTCCAATGCCATGATCAGCCGCGCCAAGGTCGACTTGCCGGAGCCGGACTCGCCGACGATGCCGAGGCTCTTACCCGGCATCAACGTCAGCGACACGCCGTTGAGCGCGAGCACCTGGCCCGGCGGCCGCAGCAGGCTCTCGCGCGGCAGCGCGTAGCGCTGCACGAGCTCCCTGACCTCGAGCAGCGGCGTCTCTGCAATTCCTTGCGCGGCGGTGCTCAAGCGACCACTCCCGCCGGATCACATGCGAGCGCGACGCCGGTCCGGATGCACCGGACGCCGTGCCCGGCGCCGATCTCGATCGACGGCGGCAGCGCCGTGCGACAGGCGTCGATCACCAGCCCGCAGCGATCTGCGAACGGACAGCCGGCCGGCAGATCGGCGAGCTCCGGCACGGTGCCGGCGATGGTCGCGAGCCGCGTGCCCTTGCGGGCCCCGAGCCGCGGCCGCGCCCGGAACAGGCCCTGCGTGTAGGGATGGCCCATGCGCGAGAACACCGCATCCGTCGTGCCGCTCTCGACCACCGTGCCGCCATACATCACGATCATGCGCTGGACGTTCTCGGCGATGACGCCAAGGTCATGCGAGATCAGGATCATCGCCATGCCCTGCTCGGCCACGAGATCGGCGATGAGGTCGAGGATCTGGCGCTGGATGGTGACGTCGAGCGCGGTGGTCGGCTCGTCGGCGATGAGCACGTCGGGCTTGCAGGCCAGCGCCATCGCGATGGTGACGCGCTGGCGCTGGCCGCCGGAAAACTGGTGCGGATAGGCGTCGTAGCGTCGCGCGGGGTCCGGCAGACCGACGCGGTCGAGCAGCGCGATCGCCTGGCGTTTCGCTTCAGCCGCCGAGCAGCCGGTATGTCGCAGCAGCGGCTCGGCCACTTGGTGGCCGATCGTATGCATCGGGTTGAGCGCGGTCATCGGCTCCTGAAAGATCATGCTGATGCGGTTGCCGCGCAGCTTGCAGTAATCGGCATCGGGCAATCCGACCAGCTCGCGGCCATCGAGCTTGATGCTGCCGCTGACGACAGCGCTGTCGGGCAGAAGCCCGAGCAGAGCGAGCGCCGTGATCGACTTGCCGCAGCCGGACTCGCCGACGATGCCCAAGGTCTCGCCGCGCCGGAGCGCGAACGACACCTCGCGCACCGCTTGCGCCGGGCCGCGGCTGGTGTTGAGCCGGATGCCGAGACCGCTGACATCGAGCAGAGGTTGATCGCTCGCCATCATCGCTGCCTCGCCAGCCGAGGGTCGAGCAGATCACGCAGGCCGTCGCCGAGCAGGTTGAGGCCGAGCACCGCGAGCGCGATGGCGGCGCCGGGGTACACGGCGAGGCTCGGCGACTGGAACAGCAAGGTCTGCGCATCGTTCAGCATGCGCCCCCAGGACGGCTGCGGCGGCTGGGTGCCCAAGCCGAGATAAGACAGCGCCGCCTCCGCCAGGATCGCCAGCGCAAACTGGATCGTCGCCTGCACGATCAGGATCGACAGGATGTTCGGCAGCACGTGCTCGATGGTGATGCGGAAGCGGCCCTTGCCGGCAGCGCGTGCCGCCAGGATGAACTCGCGCGCCCAGACAGCACCGGCCTGGCCGCGGGTGACGCGCACGAACACCGGGATCTGGAAGATGCCGATCGCGGTGATCGAGGTCACCATGCCCGGGCCGATCACAGCCGCCAGCATGATCGCCGACAACACCGCCGGAAAGGCGAAGGTGAAATCGCTGAAGCGCATGATCAGCTCCTCGGTCCAGCCGCGCTGCGCGGCTGCGATCAGGCCGAGGCAGACGCCGCAGGTGAGACCGATGCCGACGGCGATGATGCCGACCAGAATGGTCGCTCGCGCGCCGACCAAGAGCAGCGAGACGATATCGCGGCCGAGCACGTCGGTGCCGAGCCAATGCGCTGATGACGGCGGCCGCAGCTTCGAGGCGACGTCGATCTCATAGGCCGACCACGGCGTCCACACCAGCGACAGCAGCGCAGCGCCGAGCACCAGCAGACACAGCAGCGCGCCGACGATGAAGCTGCGATGGCGCAGCGCGCGGCGCCAGAACGCGCTCGGCGCGGGGGCCGTGCCGGCTGCGGCTTGAACGATCACGGACGAACTCACAGCTCGTGCACCTTGATGCGCGGATCGATCACCGCATACAGCACGTCGACCACGAAGTTGACGACGATCACCATCGCCGCCAGCAGCATGACGCAATTGCGCACGACGATGAGATCGCGATTGGCGATCGACTGGAAGATGAGACGCCCCAGGCCCGGCAGATAGAACACGTTCTCGATCACGATGGTGCCGGCCAGCAGGTTTGCGAATTGCAGGCCCATCACGGTGAGCACCGGGATCATCGCGTTGCGCAAGACGTGCTGCCACAGCACCTCGCGCTTCGTCAGACCCTTGGCGCGCGCGGTCCGGACGAAATCCTCGCGCAGAACGTCGAGCACCGCAGAGCGCGTCACCCGCGCCAGGATCGCGGCCTGCACCACCGCCAGCGCCACAGCCGGCAACAGCAGCGCGCGCAGCCCCGGCCAGATGCCGTCCTCCCAGCCGGGGAAGCCGCCGGCCGACAGCCATTGCAGCTTCACCGCAAACAGGAGGATCAGGAGGATCGCGAACCAGAAGTTCGGCAAGGCGATGCCGATCTGGGTCAGGGACATCACGCCGACATCGCCGAGGCGGTTGTGATTGGCGGCCGTGTAGATGCCGGCCGCGAGCGCCAGCACGGTCGTGAGTCCCATGGCCAGGATCGCGAGCGGAATCGTCATCGCCAGCCGCTCGCGGATCAGTTCGGCCACCGGCGTGCCATAGGCATAGCTGTTGCCGAGATTGCCGCTCAGCATGCCGCCGATCCAGTGCAGGTAGCGCCAGGCCAGCGGCTGATCCAGCCCGAGCTTGACCGTCAGCGCCCTGACCGCGTCGGGCGAGGCATCCGCGCCCATCAGCATCTGGGCGGCGTTGCCCGGGAGCGCGTCGAGCACCAGGAATATGATCAGCGACGCGCCGACGAGGGTCGCCAGCAAGGTCAGGCAGCGCCGCAGCAGAAAAACGCTCATTCGCGCCGGGACTCCAGTTTTCGGCGGCCGCACGTTCCACAGCTTTCGGCTCCGATGCAAGCCTGTTGCCTGCATGATTGCCATTGCCCGGCGCAGGACATCTTCGCAGGCCACACCGGCCACGGTATCGTCGGCTTGATCCCGGTCAACGGCGGAGCGCCGGCGACCGCCATCATGCGGCTGATCGCAACAACGCAAGGGCCCCTCTCGATCATGACCATCCGTCCGAGCTTTCTCTGGGGTGCCTCGACCTCGGCCTTCCAGATCGAGGGCGCAGCCCATCTCGACGGCCGCGCCGACAGCATCTGGGATGTCTTTCTGCGCGCGCCGGGCCGCACCAAGACCAACGACACGGCCGAGACCGCATGCGACCATTATCATCGCTACGCCGGCGACGTGGCGTTGATGCAAGAGCTCGGCCTCAACGCCTATCGCTTCTCGATCTCCTGGCCGCGGGTGCTGCCGCAAGGCCGCGGCGCGGCCAACGAAGCCGGCCTCGCCTTCTACGACCGCCTGATCGACGCCCTGCTTGCCGCAGAGATAGAGCCGTGGCTCTGTCTCTACCACTGGGACCTGCCGCAGGCGCTGGAGGCGCTCGGCGGCTGGCAGAACCGCGACATCGCCGGCTGGTTCGCCGACTATACCGCGCTGGTCGCGCGGCGCTATGGCGACCGGGTCAAGCGCTTCGCCACCTTCAACGAGCCCTGCGTGTTCACGCTGTTCGGCTACGGCCTCGGCTGGCATGCCCCTGGCTTGGCCGACAAGACGGCGCTGCACAAGGCGATCCATCACGTCAATCTCAGCCATGGCCGCGCCGTCGACGTGCTGCGCAAAGACGTTGCCGGCGCCTCGATCGGCGCGATCCACAACCGCCAGCCCTGCTATCCCTGCACCAGCAAGCCGGCGGACGCTGCAGCGGCGCTGCGGCTCGCAGCCTATTGGAACGACGCTTTCCCGTTCCCGCAAGCGTTTGCCAGCTACCCGCCGGAGCTGGCGGAGGCCGTCGCGCCATATGTCGCGCCCGGCGACATGGCGCAGATCGCACGGCCCGTCGACTGGTTCGGGCTCAACCACTACTCGCCGCATTACGTGAGGGCTGACACCAACCTGATCGGGGCGAGCTTCGGGCCGGCGCCCGACACCGTGCCGCGCAGCGCGATCGGCTGGCCGGTCGTGCCCGGTGCGTTCCACGACACGCTCCTGGATATCCACCAGCGGTTCCAGCTTCCGATCTACGTGCTTGAAAACGGCACCGCAGCTGCCGACGTCCTCGGCAATGATGGCCAGGTTCATGACGTGGACCGGATCGCCTATCTCAAGGCCTACACTGCCGCCATGGAACAGGCGATGAAAGAAGGCGCCGACGTCCGCGGCTATTTCGTGTGGTCGCTGCTGGATAATTTTGAATGGGGGGCGGGCTATTCGCAGCGTTTCGGCATTGTCTATGTCGACCACACCACGCAGCGTCGCATTCCCAAGGCGTCTGCGCGATGGTATGCGGACATGATCGCGGCCCACCGGACCTCCGACGGGCCGTACAACCGGGCGGAAGACTGAGGCATGAGCGATCGCGTTCTTCTGGGCGATATCGGCGGCACAAATGCGCGCTTCGCGCTGCTCGACGATGGCGTGGTCGGCGAGGTCGAACACCTGAAGGTCGCGGACTTCGCCACCATTGCCGATGCGATCACCGCGTTCCTGTCGCGGCACGCAGAAGGCGGAGCGCCCTCCGCGGCCGTGCTCGATATCGCCGGGCCGATCGAGCGCAATCGCGGCATGCTGACCAACAGCACCTGGGCCATCGACGGCGCCGAGCTGGCCGCGCAATTCAATCTCCGCTCGGCGAAGCTGCTGAACGATTTCGAGGCCGTCGGCTGGTCGCTGCCGGCGCTCCGGCCGGATGATCTGTATCCGCTCGGCGGCAGCGCGGCGGTCGCCGGCGCGCCGATGCTGGTGATCGGCCCGGGCACCGGGTTTGGCGCGGCCTGCTATCTGCCGGGCGGCGGCCGTCCCACGGTTGCCGTCACCGAGGCGGGTCACGCCACCTTGCCGGCCACCACCGCGCGCGAGGCCGCAGTGCTGGCCAAGATGCGCGAGCACTTCGGCCATGTCTCGATCGAGCGCGCGCTGTCCGGCAGGGGTCTCGAAAACGTCTATCATGCCATCGCGGCCGTCGACGGAGCCTCGGTGCCGAAGCGCGACGCCGCCGCCATCACCAGCGCCGCGCTCGACGGCGGCTGCGCCACCAGCCGCGCCACGCTCGACATGTTCTGCGCCTGGCTCGGCGCCGTCGCCGGCAACCTGACGCTCACCTTCTGTGCCCGCGGCGGCGTCTACATCGCCGGCGGCATCCCGCCGCGGTTTCCCGACTACTTTGCACGATCCGATTTTCGCCGGCAGTTCGAGAGCAAGGGACGCTATGACAGCTATCTGCGGCCGATCCCGGTGCACATCGTCACCAAGCCCGACATCAGCTTCCTCGGTCTCAAATCGTTCTTCGAGGCCGGCATCACCGCGAGCGGCGGCTCCCCGACGCACTGAGATCGAATGAGCGACATCGTCACGATCACGCCGAACCCGGCCGTCGACGTCTCGACGACCGTCGAGAAAATCGTGCCGGTGGCCAAGCTGCGCGGCACGACGCAACAGCGAGATCCCGGTGGTGGCGGCATCAACGTCGCCCGTGTCATCGCCCGCCTCGGCGGCGACGTCACCGCGCTCTATCCGGTCGGCGGTCCGACCGGCCTGCTGCTGAAGCAGCTCGTCGAGAAGGAAGGCGTCGCCAGCCGCACCTGGGCGACGGCCGAGGACACGCGTGAGGACTTCTTCGTCCAGGAGCGCGTCAGCGGCCAGCCCTATCGCTTCATCCTGCCGGGCCCGACGCTGACCGAGGCCGAATGGCAGGCCGGCCTTGCCTTGCTCGCAGCCCAGGATCCGTTCCCCCGGTTCGTCATCGGCAGCGGCAGCCTGCCGCGCGGCGTCCCGACCGACTTCTACGCGCGCGCTGCGACGCTTGCACGATCACGCGGCGCGCAATTCGTGCTCGACACCTCGGGTCCAGCTTTGGCCGCGGCGGTTGCCGGCGGCATCGACCTGATGAAGCCGTCGCTGCACGAGATGCAAGAACTGGCCGGCGGCACGCTGCCCGATGCAGCGGCGTGGGAGAAAGCCGCCCACGCGCTGGTCGCGAGCGGCAAGGCCGGCACCGTCGCGCTGACCATGGGTCATCTCGGCGCCCTGCTGGTCACCCGCGACCGCGTGCTGCGCGCTCAGCCGCTGACGATGGTGCCGGTCAACGCGGTCGGCGCCGGTGACAGCTTTCTCGGCGCGCTGGTCGCGAAGCTCGCCGCTGGCGAGTTGCTGGACGACGCGTTTCGCTTTGCAGTCGCCGCAGGTGCCGCGGCGCTGCTGCGCACCGGCACCGCGCTGTGCGATCCCGCCGACGTCAGCCGTCTGCAGGCTGACGTGCGGCTTGAGACGGCGTGACATCGCTCGCCGCATCACCGTTGAGCCGATCGAGCGAGAGCAGCAACCCGCCGACGCGCTCCAGCGACGACATCCACTCGGCGAGGCGGTTGAAATTGTCCACCATCCAATTGAACGACCCCTGCACCAGCGTGAACGCAGCGGCAGCCTGGGTGAGTTCGCCCAGGGTCATCTGATCGCCGAGGAATTTCGGCGCGCACAGCACGAGGCCGATGATCGGCGCGAGCAGCGTATTCAGATGAGACACCAGGGTGTTGCGCATCAGCTGCCAGCACAGCCGCTTCCATTGCTGGATCGTGCGGTCGAGCGCCATCCACAGCCCGGCAATGACGCTGCGTTCCTCCTGCTTGGGCGCGATGCCTTCGCCGATGTCGCGCAAGTGATGGGCCGCGGTGATCAGCTCCGACTCGGCCTGGTTCTTGGTCTGGATGACGCGCGTGAGCGGCGAACCGACCCACAGCATGGCCCCGGTCACCAGCCCGGAATAGATGACGACGCTGACCACCAGGTAGCCTGGAATCCACAACTGCTGCCCGGCCACGACGAAGCCGATGGATCCGCCGACCTGCCACAGCACCTGGACGAACACGACCGCCGTCAGCAGCGAGGAGATCACACTGACCACGAAGTCGATCGGCGCATCGGTGGCGATGCGGACGTCCTCGGCAATGCGATACTCCGGAATCTTCAGATCGCCCTGCACCGTCGCGAGCCGCGCATAGCGGTCGTTCTCGACCCAGTAATTGATCACCTTGGCGCTCAACCATTGCCGCCAGCTGCGTTGCATCACCATGCGGCCCCACACCGAGACGATCGCCAGCACGACGCTCGCCAGACAAAGCGGAATGAGCAGAGCGGCCTGCTGCCGCAGCCGCGTCGGATCGCGGCCCTCCAGCGCGTCGAAGAAATCCCTGTTCCAGTAATTGAATCGGAACTGCACGTAGAGCTGGAGCACCACGAGGACGACCAGGGCGACGCAAAGCAGCCAGACCCGCCATGCCGTCGATCCGAGCCAGAATTGCCGCGCCGTGAGCCAGAATCGCGACCATTCGCGATTACCGTCCTCGTTCTGGTCGTCGGAGATCATCGGTGATCCGGATGGAGGTGATCGATGGGTTTTAGCAAACATCCTCGCCTATGGTGGAACCGTTGTCATCCCGCGATTTAAGGAGCTCGCGGAGCGCCCTGCTTGATCTTGCGCAAGGCAGCCGCCGCCCGCCGCGACAAACTGAGGTTCGCGCTGCGATGCGGGAGATGACCGATGACGGCACCTAGCTACATCCGCTGGTTCAAGGATCTCCGCATCGAGGACGTGCCCGGCGTCGGCGGCAAGACGGCGTCGCTCGGCGAGCTGTATTCGGCGCTGGCGTCGCACGGCGTGCGCGTGCCCAACGGCTTCGCACTGACGGCGGCCGCCTATCGCGATGCGCTGAGCGCGGCCGGAGCCGACGACGAGCTACGGAAGCTGCTCGCCGGCCTCGACAAGCGCCGCATTGCCGATCTCGCCAAGCGCGCGGCGAAGGCCCGCGCGATCGTGTTCGCGGCGACCGACCGTGACGACCTGCGCCACGAGGTCGCAGAGGCCTACAAGCAGTTGGAGCAGGAGTATGGCCGCGGCGTCGCGGTTGCCGTGCGCAGCTCGGCCACCGCCGAGGACCTGCCGAATGCGAGCTTCGCAGGCCAGCACGAGAGCTTTCTCAACATTCGCGGCGCGAAGGATCTGTTCGAGGCGTGCCGCCGCTGTTTCGCCTCGCTCTATACGGACCGCGCGATCTCCTACCGCATCGACAACGGCTTCGACCACGACAAGGTCGCGTTGTCGGTCGCCGTGATGAAGATGGTGCGCTCGGACCGCGCCGCGAGCGGCGTGATGTTCTCACTCGACACCGAAAGCGGCTTTCGCGATGTCGCCTTCATCACCGGGGTCTACGGCCTCGGCGAGACCATCGTGCAGGGCACGGTCGATCCGGACGAATTCTACGTCCACAAGCCGACCTTCGCGGCCGGCTTCCGCAGCGTGCTGTCGCGCCGGCTCGGCGCCAAGGACAAACGGATGGTCTATGCCAAAGCCGGCGCAAAGCCCGGCGCGCGCAGTCGTGGCCCCACGACGCGCACCGAGGCGACGCCGCCGGCTGACAGGGCGAAATTCTGCATCAGCGATGCCGACGTGCTGGAGCTCGCGCAGGCCACCATCGTCGTCGAGGAGCACTACTCGCAGAAGGCCGGCAGGCCGACACCGATGGACGTCGAATGGGCCAAGGACGGCCGCGACGGCGCGCTCTACATCATCCAGGCGCGGCCGGAGACGGTGGCCTCGCAGCGGCGGCCCGAGGCGATCGAGACCTACGTTCTGAAGAAGACCGGCAAGGCGCTGGCAACCGGCCGCGCCGTGGGCGAAAGGATCGCCACCGGCAAGATCCGCCTGATCCGCACTCCCAAGGATCTGAACGCGTTCCGCCCCGGCGAGGTGCTGGTCGCCGCATCGACCAGTCCGGACTGGGAGCCGGTGATGAAGACCGCGGCGGCGATCGTCACCGATCATGGCGGCCGCACCTGCCATGCCGCGATCATCGCCCGCGAGCTCGGCGTGCCGGCCGTGGTCGGCACGGAGGATTTCAGCAAGCACGCGAAGACCGGAACGACCGTCACCGTCTGCTGTGCGGAGGGCGATGCCGGCCATGTCTACGACGGCGCACTGCCGTTCGATGTCGAGCGCCTGGCGATCGACAGCCTGGAGAAGCCGCGCACGGAGATCATGGTCAATCTCGGCAATCCCGAACTGGCCTTCAAGACCGCGCTGCTGCCGAACGATGGCGTCGGCCTCGCCCGCATGGAGTTCATCATCAACCAGGCGATCGGCATCCACCCGATGGCGCTGGCGACGCCCGCAAAGGTGACCGCGGCAAAGGACCGCGCGACGATCAAGCGCCTGACTGCGCGCTACAAGAAGCCCGCCGACTTCTTCGTCGAGCGGCTGTCGGAAGGCGTCGGCACCATCGCCGCGGCGTTCTACCCACGACCGGTGATCGTACGCCTCTCAGACTTCAAGACCAACGAATATGCCAGCCTGATCGGTGGCTCCGATTTCGAGCCGAAGGAAGAGAACCCCATGCTCGGCTTCCGCGGCGCCTCGCGCTATGCGCATCCCGCCTACGCCGCCGGCTTCGCGCTGGAATGCGCGGCGTTGAAGCGCGTGCGCGACACGATGGGGCTCGCCAATCTGAAGATCATGATCCCGTTCTGCCGCCGCGTCGAGGAGGCGCGCAAGGTGATCGCGGCGATGGCCGGGCACGACTTGGTGCGTGGCGAGAACGGGCTCGAGATCTACATGATGTGCGAGATCCCGAACAACGTGATCCTGATCGACGAGTTCGCCAAACATTTCGACGGCTTCTCGATCGGCTCCAATGATCTCACCCAGCTCACGCTCGGCGTCGACCGCGATTCCGACATCGTCGCGTTCGATTTCGACGAGCGCGATCCCGGCATGCTGGCGATGCTGAGGATGGCGGTCGAAGGCGCGCATCGCAACCGTCGCCATGTCGGCATCTGCGGCGAGGCGCCGGCCAACTATCCCGAAGTGGCGCGCTATCTGGCCGAACTCGGCATCGATTCGATCAGCGTCAATCCGGCGAGCGTCGTGCGCACCATGGAGATCGTCCGCACCGCGGAGCGGGAGGTTGCCTCGCGCACGCCGCAGGCGCTGGCGAGCTGATCATGGCCGAAGCTCAAGAGCTGGTCTTGAAGAAGTCCAGCACGGTCGAAGCGCCGCCCATGACGTCGCCGCCGCCATAGAGGCTTGCCAGGAACGTGCCGCGATGGCTGGCGCCGGTGACCGCTGTGCCTTGCTCAAAGCGGCCGTCGGCCGCCAGCGGCATCTTGACCAGGCTCGGCGGCAGCGCCTCGTCGAGAAGGCCGTAGTAGAACCGCATCGGGGCGTCATAATCCCAATAGGTCGAGCTGTTGCCGGCCAGGCGGCGGAGGAAGCGGCTGTTGGTCTCGTGGGTGAAGCGCTCGAAGAAGCCGTCGACCAGCAGGTCCGAGGGCTGCGGCACCGACTTGCTGAACATCTCGTCCATGCTGTAGTCGGCCCAGTATTTCTCGGCCAGCGCGAGGTGTTGCGGCTTGATCGCGGTCTTGAACAGGTCGCCGAGCCGGTAATACTGGCGATAGCTGCCCAGGAGGACGATGACGCACGGCGTGATCCAAATCGGCTGCTTCGGATAGGTGCTGTCGGTCGACGCGCTGCCCGGTTCGGCCGACACCCAATAGCGCATCGAATCCGCAAGATTATTGAACGGACTTTGCGTTGCGCTCGCCGCCACCGCGACGCGCCGCCGCTGCAGCTCCTGGCCCAGCCATTGCGTGTTCAAGGCACCCTGCGACCAGCCGTTCAGGAACAGCCCGGTCTTTCGCAGGCCGAGATGATCGAGCGCGAGCAGGCCCGCGTTCAGCATGTCCAGGCAGCACTGCACGGTCGCGTCCTTCACCGCATAGGCCTCGCCTCGCCCCTGGCGATACGGTCCCTTGCCGAGATAGTCGGCCGCGATCAATGCAAAGCCGTTGCCGACCAGGCGCTGGACGTTGAACAACGTCTCGATCGAATCGACATTGTCGCGCGGTTCGTAGTTCGGATCGGCCAGTCTGACGAGATTGGACGGGACCTGATCGAACGACAGGATGGTGCCGTGCTGCCACGACACGACCGGCAGTGCGCCCTTGTGATCGGCGGGCAGCGCGAGCAGGCCGCTGACCTTGACGCGCTCACCGGTCTCGGGGACGCGCGTGTAGGTCGTCAGCCGGCGCAGTTCGACGTCGACCCGCGCCCCGTGCTTCTCGGCCGAGAATGGCGGCAAGATATTGTGCTCATTGAAGACGGCGTGGAGCTTCGCTGCGAGCGCATCGAGCCGGTCCTTGCTGACGCGCACCGGCCGGCCGAGGCTTGCGCCGTCACGTGGTTGCGCGATAACCGGGCCGGCTGAGAACGATACGGCCGCAGCGCCGAGGCCGAGGCCGGCTGAGGCCAGCAGCCTTCGGCGGGATGGCCGGCCGGCCAAGGCTGCAGAGCCGAGCTCCGGCCCGGTCAGTTTGGCCATCGGCTGGGCCAACGCCTCTTCGGATCCCGCGACCAGGGTATCCAGGCCGATCATTCGCCGCTTCATCACGTCCCTCCGAGCCGACTACAGCCGAGGGTAGTTCGCAAAGCCTAGCACTTGTTAAATGGTGCAGCAATCGGACCTGAATGTTTCGAACAGTCGCCCGCACTGTCGAGCCTGAAGCGGCCGCGTCGCGGCCCGCCTCCGCACGTCAAGCGTAGCCATGTGAATGATTTGCGATGCCGTTCTCGGCGCACACCAGGAAGAGATCACGAGGAGGAGATGAAGGCTTACCGCGCCGCTTCGAAACCTCCGAGCACTGCGGTCAGGTTCTGGCCGAGAATGTCCGAGAGGTAGCCCCCCTCCTGCACGAACACCGTGGGCAGGCCGAGCCGCGCGATCGCGCCGCCGATGCGGCGGAAACCCGGCGTCGTCACGGAGAGCCCCTTGAGCGGATCGTGCTCGGAGGCATCGAGACCGAGCGCGACCACGAGCGCGCCGGGCGCGAACGCATGGATCGTCTTGGCCGCGGTCTCGAACGCCTTGAGATAGGTGTCGTCGCCGCTCTTCAGCGGCAGCGGAATGTTGAGGTTGGCGCCAAGGCCCGCGCCTGCGCCGCGCTCATGCGCATAGCCCCAGACGAACGGGTAGTAATGCGTGGGGTCGGCGTGGATCGAGATGGTGAGCACGTCGGGCCGCTCGTAGAAGATGCCCTGCGTGCCGTTGCCGTGGTGGACGTCGACGTCGAGGATGGCGACCCGCTCGTGGCGCTGACGCAGATGCGCGGCTGCAATGGCGGAGTTGTTCATGAAGCAGAAGCCCGAGGCCATGTCCCGATAGGCATGGTGGCCCGGCGGCCGGCACAGCGCATACGCCGCATCCTCGCCATCGAGCAGCAGTTGCGCCGCAGTCGCAGCCACGTCGGTCGCGGCGCAGGCGCCTTCCCACGTCCCCGGCCCGATCGGCGCCGAGGTGTCGGTCGTGTGCCAGCCCAGCCGCCCGACGATGTGCGTCGGATAGGTGGCAGCATTGCGAACGGGATGGATGTTCGGAATCATCTCCGCACCGGCATCGCCGAGCGCGGCCCACGCGTCCCACGCCTCTTCCAGGAAACTGAGGTATTCCGGACTGTGCACGCGCGCGCGAGCTTCCTGGCCGAAATGAATCGGCGCGACCAACTCGTGATGGCCGGCCTTCAATCCCGCAAGCAGACGATCCGCCCGCTCGGGCTGCTCGGTGGTGCGCTTGACGACGCCGCGCACCAGATAGAATTGCGGATCATGGCTGCGATGCAGCTCGGTGTAGACGGCCTTCACGCGCAATGGCTCCTGTTCGCTTGCACCGACGATTGTGCACGCAGTAGCAGCCGATACAAGCACAGATGGTTCGCACGTCCATTGGTCCGTGGGCGGCTTCCAACCGGCGGAACGGACCGCTGCGCTTCGCATCTTGTCGGCAGCGAATTTGCCGGGATCCAGGCGATCCGGCGCGTGAGGCGCGGTGGATGTGAGGAGAGATCCGCTCCGCCATGCTGGCGGTTGCCGCGACGGCCGTCGGAATGCGCCACGAAATCTGAAAAACTCGACGGGCAATCCTGATCGGCTCCTGCGCGTATGGTCAGGAGAGAAGCCTTTGCCCGGCATGGAGACCCCGGGATTGATCCAAAATTTGGATCGATCGATACAGGCTTCGGTTTGGACCGCGGCCCTCCCTCTCCTCTAGGACAGTTCTCGAGGAACGTGACAAGAGAGGTGGCGCGCATGAGCGCAATCGTAACCACGGCCGAACTGCGCCGATCGCGCGTGCGGCTGCTTATCGTGACCATGCTGTTCCTGGTCACGACCGTGAACTATGCCGACCGCGCGACCTTGTCGATCGCAGGACCTTCGCTGTCCAAGGAGCTGCATCTCGATCCCGTGGCGATGGGCTATGTGTTCTCCGCCTTCGGCTGGTCCTATGTGCTCGCGCAGGTGCCGGGCGGCTGGCTGCTCGACCGCTTCGGTTCGCGCTGGGTCTATGCCTGCAGCATCGTGATCTGGTCGATCTTCACCATGATGCAGGGCTGGATCGGCTTCTTCTCCGGCGCCGCCGCCGTCACCGCGCTGTTCACGCTGCGCTTCATGGTCGGTCTCGCCGAGGCACCGAGCTTCCCGGCCAATGCCCGCATCGTCGCCGCCTGGTTTCCGAGCAGCGAACGCGGCACGGCGTCGGCCTTCTTCAATTCGGGGCAGTACTTCGCGACCGTGATCTTCGCGCCGCTGATGGGCTGGATCGCGCACGCGTTCGGCTGGCGCCACGTCTTCACCGTGATGGGCGCGCTCGGCATCCTCATGGGCCTGATCTGGATCAGGACCGTGTACGGACCGAAGGAGCACGCGAGCGTCAACCAGGCCGAGCTCGACTACATCAAAGACGGCGGCGCGCTGGTCGACATGGAGGGCGCGAAAGACGCCAAGGCCGCCTCCGGTGGTCCGACCTGGTCGCACATCGGACAGTTGCTGTCGAACCGCATGATGCTCGGCGTCTATATCGGCCAGTACTGCATCAACACGCTGACCTATTTCTTCCTGACCTGGTTCCCGGTCTATCTGGTCAAGGAGCGCGGCCTGTCGATCCTGCAGGCCGGCTTCGTCGCCACCCTGCCGGCGCTGTGCGGCTTCATCGGCGGCGTGCTCGGCGGTTTCATCTCCGACGCCATCCTGCGCAAGACGGGATCGCTGACGCTCGCCCGCAAGATCCCGATCGTCGGCGGCATGCTGCTGTCGATGGCGATCATCGGCTGCAACTATGTCGACGGCCAGGCGCTGGTGGTCGGCCTGATGGCGCTGGCCTTCTTCGGCAAGGGCATCGGCGCGCTCGGCTGGGCGGTCGTCTCCGACACCTCGCCGAAGGAAGCCGGCGGCGTCTCCGGCGGCCTGTTCAACACCTTCGGCAACCTCTCCAGCATCACCACCCCGATCGTGATCGGCTACATCCTGTCGGCCACCGGCTCGTTCAACGGCGCGCTGGTGTTCGTCGGCCTCAACGCCCTGGTCGCGGCGTGTGCCTACTTGCTGATCGTCGGCAAGATCCAGCGCGTCCAGCTCCGAACCTCCTGAGCACCACGCCGCGCTTCGCGTGGTCTCGACTCCAACGGCGGCCCCCCGGCCGCCGTTTTCTTTGTCGGCGCCTCGCTGCCATTCCAGGGCGACGCGCGATAGCGCGGTGGAATGGCGCAGGTGGCGTTCAATTGAACAGCCAATCGTCGACATGCATGAGCACTATTACGCTATTCCCTGCCACAACGAGAAATATGCAAAGCCAGAACGCCAAGCCAAAAAAGTACATCTTGGGTTGCACGTCACGATCGTAGACGGCGCCACGACCAAGCAGCCGCCCAGTTCGCAGGGCGGTCCAGACGATCGGACCTCCGAACCAGAGCAGCACCAAAGGAAACACGGCAAAGCCGCTACGATGGTCTCGATCTTGCCCGCGAGGTCCTTGCCGATCCCAGGTAGCTCGGAGAGATCCTCGCCTGCCTTCAGCAGGCCGGTGATGCTCTTGGGCAGGCACTCGATCAGGCGGGCTGCGTTACGATACGCGCGAGAACGGCCCTTGATCTCCAGGAGCTCCGCGGCCTGGTCGAACATCTTGGCAATTTCGGCATTCTGAACCGGCATAGGCGCTCTCCACGCCTTCTAGGCGCACACCGGGCGTTCCGCTCTTGATACAGATGACGAGAATTAGCCGCAGCAACCTACTTCGTCTTCAAGTCGACAGCAGCGGCCAATTCTCGGAGCCGTGCCGCCACATGGACCGGATAGGACGAGCCGACCTGGAGTCCCTCAAGAGCTCTCGGCAGTCGCCCCAATTGAGTCCGGGCGTAGGCGCGGATATCCTGGAGCGAGGGCTGATGCGTGACCGGACGCCCTTGTTGCAGGACAGAGACGATCAGGGCCTCTCCCTCTCGGACATCATCATCCGTCGAGAGCACGTCGGATACCATGCGGCCGTCGGGATCATAACGACGCCACACCTGCTTGCGGCCCGGCCAAGTCGCCTTTCCGGTCGAACGCTTTCGTCGCGGCGTGCCTGCATACTCTTGTAGCTTATAGGCGCAGTCGAGGGCGGGGGCATCGGAGGATGTCGCCAGGCTGGTGCCGATCCCGACACCGTCGATGGGGGCGGCTTCAAAGGAAGACAGTGCTTCTTCGTCGATGCCGCCGCTGACGAAAATGGTCACGTCCTCGAGATCGCCCTCATCAAGGATCCGCCGGACGCTTCTCGAGAGCGCCACCAGGTCACCGCTGTCGATCCGTACTCCACGGATGGAAATGCCAAGGGCCCGCAGCCGGGGAGCCAAGGCCACCACCTTTCTGGCCGCCATCTCCGTGTCGTAGGTGTCGATCAACAGCACGAGATCCTTCGGTCTTGCCCGCGCAAAAGCTTCAAACGCTGCCGTCTCGTCATCGAACGATTGGACGAACGAATGCGCCATCGTGCCATAGGAAGGGATTCCAAAGCATTTCTCGGCGAGAACGGTCGCAGTCCCGGCAAAGCCCCCGATATAGCTGGCGCGGGCTGCCAAAAGACCGGCTTCCGCGCCATGAGCCCGGCGCAGCCCGAAATCGACCAACAGCTTGTTCGGCGCGAGCAGCGCCATGCGGGCGGCCTTGGACGCGATCAGCGACTGGAAATGCAACAGATTGATCAAGCGGGTCTCGACGAGCTGAGCCTCGGGGAGAGGCGCCGTGACGCGGAGGATAGGTTCGTTGGCGAAAAATACCGTGCCCTCCGGCATGGCGTGGACGTCACCGCTGAAGCGGAAATCCGCGATATAACGGATCAGGCTCGCGCTGAACCGGCCGCTTCGTACCAGCCAGCTCAGTTCGTCGTCGGAAAAGCGCAGACCTCGCAGGAACTCGAGCGCCTGCTCCAGACCGGCCGCCACCAGGAAGTTGCGCTGGGGCGGCAGCTTCCGGACGAAGAATTCGAAGACGGCGGTCTGCGTCTGGCCCGCTTCCAGATACGCCTGCACCATGTTCAGTTGGTACAGGTCCGTCAGGAGCGCGCTTGACGACGTATTCATGAGCAACCCCGAGATCAGGAGGCCGGTGTCGTCGTCGTCTTCGCCGGGAACCGCTTTAAGGTTGCGATGACCTCGTCATCGCTGACTTGGCCGAAGTCACGATAATAGTAGCCGATCGCGCCAAAGTCTCGCGGCGTGTCCAGGCAAACGACTGCATCGACCTCCGTGTGCAACCGCTGCAAGGTCTCGAGCGGCGCGACCGGGACGGCTAGGACCAACTCCTTCGGCTCTCGCCTTCGCAGCGCGCGGATCGCTGCGAGCGTCGTCGCCCCCGTCGCAATGCCGTCGTCGACGATGATCGCGACCTGCCCTTTGACGTCGGACCGCAGGCGACCGCCAAGATAAAGTTCGCGCCGCCTGTCGATCTCGGCAAGCTCACCGGCGCAGATGGCGTCGAACGTCTTCTCGCTCACGCCGGTCAGATCGATGACGTCCTGATTGCGAACGATAATCGGATCGTCTCCGTCCACCACCGCCCCGATCGCGAGCTCCGGCTGCATGGGCGCGCCGATCTTGCGCACCAGAACCAGATCGAGCGGCGCTTCCAACCGTTCGGCCACCTCAGCGGCCACGGGAACGCCGCCGCGAGGCAACGCCAGAATCACGGGATGGCGGCTCTTGTACTTCAGCAAGGTTTTTGCCAGCTGACGGCCGGCGTCTTCCCGGTCCTGAAACAACATGTCGGCAGATCCGCTTGAATTTTTGCCAGATTATTGCTCCGGCGCCCGGGATCGTTGATCGGTGTCAAACTGTCTCGGTCTTCGTTTGGCAAGTGATTGTCATGCTGGACCGCCAGAACGAACTCACGACGGACGGTGCCGAGAACGTCAGCGTTTCTGCCCTTTCCGGCAAGGTCGCATTCCTGAGCCGCCCCGAGGGCTACACTCCCGTTCCCGACCGCCTTCAGACGCGCGAGACCCACATGTCCTGGGTCTTCATGAATGGCGGGCGGGTCTACAAGCTCAAGAAGCCGGTCCGTTTTGCCTATCTCGATTTTTCGACTCTGGCTCGCCGCAGGACGGCCTGCCTGGCAGAAGCCAGCCTCAACCACCGGCTGGCGCCCGACGTCTATCTCGGCGTCGTTCCGCTGACCGAGACTGCTTCGGGGTACGCGATCGGCGGCTCCGGTCCGGTGGCTGACTGGCTCGTCGTCATGCGCCGGCTGAACGAGGACGAAACGCTCGAGGCCGTGCTGCGCAACGGCACGGCTCGCCAGACCGATGCCGACCAGCTCGCAGCGGTTCTCGCCGGGTTCTATTCGCATGCTTCGCGGGTCCTGATCGACCCAGAGACCTATTTGGCTTCGTTGCACGAAGCCGCCGTCCTCGATTTGCAAGTCCTGCTGAATCGACGCTTCGCCCTGCCGCACGGCACGATCTTGCGTGTTGCATCCGTTCAACGACGATTTCTCAAGCAGAACGCCCGGATCCTCATCGATCGGGTCTCGCAAAGGCTTATCGTCGATGGTCACGGCGACCTGAGACCAGAGCACATCTGGCTCACGCCTGCCCATCCGATCATCGACTGTCTCGAGTTCAATTCGCGTTTGCGGGCCAGCGATGCACTGGACGAGATCGCGTTTCTGCACCTGGAATGCGAACGGCTTGGCAGCCGATGGTTCGGCGACACGATCCGACAAGGGCTGGCACGCACGCTGCACGATGATCCGGCCAGCGGCGTATTCCTGTTTTATCGAGTTGGTCGCGCGATGCTACGGGCGCGCTTGTCCATCGCGCATTTGCTCGATGCCCGGCCGCGCACGCCGGAAAAATGGCCCCGCGTCGCGCGCCACTATCTCGCCCTTGCCGAAGCCGATGCAAAGCGGCTTGAACGGCTGCTCGCCCGATGATTCGAGCAAGGCTTCGTCAGGCCTGATACATCATCAAATCAGCCAGCGACTCGTTCTGATGCAGCCGTCTGATGGCTTCTGCCAGCAGCGGAGCCGCCGAGATCACCTCAAGCTTGGCAAGAACCGGACCCGGGCGCAGCCGAAACGGCGGAACGGTGTCCGTCGCGATAATGTGATCGATAGACGCGTCCGCAAGTGCCGTTTCCGCCCCCGGCATGAACAGGCCGTGAGCGACGCACGCAATGACACTTCCTGCGCCGTGCGCGCGCGCCGCTTTCGCCGCACGCACCAGGGTTCCGCCACTGCTGATGAGATCGTCGACGACGACGCAGAACGCATCAGCCACGTCGCCGGCAAAGAGGTCGCCGGACACCCGGCCGGAGCTGCGATGTTTCTCGACGAAGGCCTTGCCTATGGGTCTCTGCAAGGCCTTTTGCAATGCCTCCCGCAACAGATCGGCCCGCTTGCCACCACCGAGATCGGGAGAGACGACGCTGATCGGCCTGTCGCCGGCGATTGATTTTATCCTTCCGATCAGCAGCGGCGCCGTGGTGAGTGCAATCGAAGGACAGCGGAATGCATTCTCGAAGGCAGCCTCGTTATGCACATCGAGCGTCACCATCCTGGCCGTGCCGACCGCCTCGAACAACGACGCCAGGTAACGGATCGTCACGGGGTCATTCTCTTTCGTTCTGCGATCCTTTCGCGCGTAGCAAAGATATGGCGTGACTGCGGTCACGCTCGTGGCACCTGCGTCTTTCAGTGCGCCGATCATGAACAACAGACGACAAAGCTTGTCGTTCGGACTCTCAATCGGACCTCCATGAAGACTGTGAACGACAAAGACATCGCACCCGGCAACCGTATCGAGTGGCCGGACCTTGTGCTCGCCGTCTTCAAAGCTGCGCTCTTCGTGGGCCGCCAGCTTGCAGCCCAATGAGGACGCAATCTGCTCGCCCAGCTCCGTGCTGCCATTCAAGGCAAAAAGGCGCAACCGATCGCTCCGCGTCCGTGCGGTACGAGGCGTCCAGCTACTGTCCATTGTGAGCACACCACCAATTGAGATGAGGAACCACCTACGTCCGCATGCCGTGTTTGCTCAGGAGCCTGACCGTGCTGGCCTGAGGCCCCTTTTCTCCGAGCTCCTCGACATAGCCGACACGCGCGCCGACGGCGATGTTCGCGCGGCCTTCCAGAACACTGTTGCAATTGAAATAAACCTCGTGGCCGTCGTCCGCCTCGAGGAACCCGAATTCGCCGCTAGGATCGATCCGTAGCACGGTGCCAACCGGCTCTCCTTGGTGGTGCTTCGTCTCGCGGTGCATCACAAGCACCTGATCCTGCAGTTGCCGCCGCGCCCGCTTGAAAGCGTCGTCCACTGCAAAGGTCGGGTCGGCATACCTTTCATCCTCCTTGGGCGTCCGGCCCACGTTGACTTCGCGCCCGTCGGGAAGAACGAGCCGGATGTTTACCTGGTACTGACCGCCCGTCTTGTGACGCTCGCCAGGGCCTCGCACGATGACGCGCCCTGCGGTCGCTCGACCGAAGCGCTTTTCCAGCTCGGAAATGTGCTGGCTGATCGCAGCTTGCAGCTCAGGAGACGGCGTCAGATTCTCGAATTCGATTTGAGCCGGGGTTTGCATGATCTTGCTCCTCAGAAAAGGCGACCGATCTGAGCACGCCGCCCGCGCACGGCCTTGCGCGAAATCAACCCGGCCCGACGCCCTCAACCAGGTAACTAGCCGCCGGTCCAGAACGCCCGGCGGCGCTCATTTTGTTGCCCTCCTTCGGGGAACTTTGCGGCAGGTCAAAGCAGGCCGAGGACAGGCTGCGACTAATTCACTATCTGTCTCTGTCCTGGGAGTGAGACCATGAGCACAACAACGGGTGTGACTGCATTGGATCATTCGGTTCAGGAAACCAATGTTTGGCTCAAAGCGATCGATGAGCAGTTGGCCCTGGAAAGCCGCCACCATGCCTACAATGCGTTGCGAGCCGTCCTGCACGCGCTGCGCGACCGTCTGCCGCCGGAGGTCGCAGCCAAGCTCGGCGCGCAGCTACCGATCATCGTGCGCGGCATCTACTACGAGGGCTGGCATATGGCGGCGACTCCGACCAAGGAGCGGCACATCGACGAATTTGTAGCGCATGTTGGCCGAGAGCTTCCGCCGCAATTTCCCATCGATCCCCTCACGGCCGCGCGTGGAATCTACGAAGTGCTATGGGAAAAGCTGGATCCCGGCGAATTCGAGAAATTGATGGCCCATCTTCCGGCCCAACTCAGAAACCTCCAGGGCTGACCCAGAAGGGCTGCCCCCAGAGCGGATGCGTCATGAAGATCGATCAAGCGTTCGACGTTCGCATTCCGCCATTCGGGCTGGCGGGAACGCTGACCCTGCCGGAAAATGCACGCGGCTTGGTCGTCTTTGCACACGGCAGCGGCTCAAGCCGATTCAGTATCCGGAACATTGCGGTCGCGCAGGGGCTGAATGAGCGCGGCTTTGCGACGCTGCTATTCGATCTTCTCACACAGCAAGAAGAGCATGACCGCTCGAACGTTTTCAATACCGGAATGCTTGGAAAGCGGCTGGTCGCAGCCATCGACTGGCTTCAAGGCCTTAAACCGGCGATTGCCGGCCTCCCGGTTGGATTGTTCGGCGCGAGCACCGGCGCCGCGGCCGCCCTTGTCGCCGCGGCTCAATTGCCTCATCGAATTGCCGCCGTAGTCTCCCGCGGCGGCCGTCCGGATTTGGCTGGCGAGGCCTTGTCCCATGTCCATGCGCCAACCCTGCTGATCGTGGGCGGCGCCGACTCCGGCGTGATCGAGCTGAACGAGGAGGCGCTCGCCCGGCTTGGCGGGCCAACGGAACTGGAAATCGTTCCTGGGGCGACGCACCTGTTTCCAGAGCCGGGCGCAATGAACACCGTCATCGACCATGCCAGCCAGTGGTTCGAGCGATATCTGCGCACACCAGCGCCTGTCCCCACCTCAAGCTAGGAGAGAACCATGGAACTCCTGTCCGGCGCTTTTGTCGACCGATCGACTATTCCGCGACGCTTCACCTGCGACGGCGAAAACCTGTCCCCGCACCTGCAGTGGGCCAACGCACCCGAGGGAACCCGCAGTTATGTCCTGCTCTGTGACGATCCCGATGCCCCAAGCGGCACCTGGCATCATTGGGCGGTCTACGACATCCCACCCACGCAAACCGGCCTTGTGGATGGCGCAGCACAGAAGCCCGGGCTGAAGCAGGCCGCCAACGATTTCCGGAAGATTGGCTATGGAGGACCGTGTCCTCCGCCGGGACATGGCGTCCACCACTATCATTTCCGGCTCCTTGCGCTCTCGGCGGATCATCTGAATATACGGGCGAATGCTTCGTGCCGCGACGTCGAACGCGAGGCGCGCAAGTTCACCCTCGCCGAGGCCACTCTGGTCGGCCTGTATCATAGATAGTCGCGTGCGAGACGCCGATCGTCACGACCGGCCCAATGTGCCTGGAACTTGCGCCCACAAGGGTTTAGCGGACTCTCGACTGAACCCAAAGATGAAGTAGGCGAAAGGACACTCATCGTCTGAACCGAATGATGGACCAGCGAGACTGGGATCACCGCTGCGAGGGACACTGCCAGCAACCTCGGCCATTCCTCCGGACAGCACATGTCCACCTGCGATATGGACGGGAAGGCTGTAGGTGCGATCGCACGTGCCGGCGTCAGTGATGATGAGACCATTCCAATATCCGTCGTAGCCGTCACCCCGGCCGGAGATCGCCATCCGGTGCGCCTGCCGCGCATCCGCCGCACTGGCGAAGGCAGCGGCCACGACCAGCATGGTCCAAAATCCTGCGCGACAAACGTTAGCGCGAATGGTGGGACCGGCGGCTATTGTCATTCCGGGTGCTTAGGGTGCGTCAGGCGTCCAAACTTAACTCGCTGATGTTCTGCCCTCGCCGAAGAAGCTCGTTCTGCACGCGTAGCAGCTCGAGTATCTCTTCATTCTGCGCCTGGAGCTTGGGCAGGACAGACATAACCAGCTTGGGTGGGGCGCCTTCCGGAAGGCTCGCCATTATCCACCCCATGTGGGCGAGCATCTTCTTGTTCACCCAATCACCTGCTGTGCGCGTCAAGCGATGCCGCGGCTCGACCGGAAGACACCGGAGCGCGACCACGCCGCCAACTGCGGCCAACCCCAGCACGACCAATTTGGTCATCCAAGTCATCCCGGCCTCCCTGCGCCGCGCACTACCACGCGCCTACGAAGATTCAGCCCTTCGCGAAAGCGTCTTCCAAAGCAGATAGCCGCCGAGCACGATCAAGATAATGGGCATAAGCGGCAAGGGCAGAGCAACAAGATCCCAGATGCCGGCCGCGAGCATGATGAGCCCCACGATTACACCAAACATCTCGACCTTCAGGCCCCGTTGCTGTCGCACGATCTGCGCGCCTACAATGAGGACGCCGACTCCTACAAGGAACCAAGCCCAGGGCAGGTCGGCGAGCATGACGACACCGACCCAGATGAAGAACACCGCCCAGGCTGCTGAATCGATCTGGCGAGTGCGTTCGTCTCGGCTCGAAGGTCCCGGTGAGTCAGTCAAAGGCGACTGCACGGACATGGTGCACCTCTTTTGTAAAAAGATCGCGCCGTTACAGCCGACTGCTATTGATCTGGATCAACGGTGCTACTGGCTTTCATTTCGATCGGGTTCGTCCCAATCGACGCGAAGCGCCTCCCCGTCGACCGATCAGGAACGGCCTCCGAGGTGCCTGATCGCATTCTTTCGAAATGGCACAGCGCCCGCTTACCGGTCTTGAATGCTTGACTTGACCTCAATCAGTTTCATCAAGTCGAATATGCCTCATTCTAAATTTAAGATACGCGGCCAAGCCTTACAATTTGAGAACGATGCCCACTATCGCCGATCGCGAACGATATCTCCTACGCCTGTGCTCTACCGAATAGATCGACATCGATTGGTGCTAACGTCCATCGAAGGCACTGCGGTGAGTGGCAAGTTTGAATTTGTTCGCGCTCCAAGTAACAGGTCACTTATCTCGTACACCGTCGCAATGCATGAGTTGCACATCAAGAACCACAATCAGCGCAGCAACATTGTGCGTGATCCTTGGGCTTGAGGATTGGGCGCGACGCAACGCAATGCGTGTGGACGCCGCGCATGGAGCGCTACGCCGTTGCGTCCGTGCGCTGTTGCGCACGGAGGAGGTTCGTACCCGGAAATCGCGCGATTGCTAAGACCCGGGTCCGTTGTTCGGCCGTGCGCGAAAGCGGCAGCTGTTCGAACCGCAGGATCTTGTACATTCGGGACGTCGAGAATCTGGTCCTAAGCGGCATGGCCGAGGATTGAAGGATCCTCGGCTGATCGAAATCTACGTGCGCAACTACAATCGTGAAAGAGAGCGGCTTGCCGGAGACGCGGCCGCAACGCGCACGCGACTGGAGGCGAAGCGCGATCGGATCGAGGGCGAGCGGCAGCGCAACATCGATCTTGTGATCAGCTATGTCAGTTCGGAGGAAGATGCCCGACAACGCATTGCAGAGCTGAACGGGGGACGACAGCGTGTCGAGGCGGAACGGGCCGCGCTTGCGGAAGCCCCCATCCCTGTGGCCCTGCATCCGGCAACCTTGGATCGCCATGTCGCGACCGTCGACGCGCTGGCGGAAAGGATGGCGGGCCACGCCAGTGCCGACGACGACCAAGGCACCCTGATCGACGATTTCCGGGCCCTCGTGCATGGCGTCGCGGTTCACCCGAAGGGACCCCGGGAGGGCTTTGAGATTGAAGTCAAGGGAAAGCTGGCCGCATTGCTCGGGGCAGATGTGTTTCCAGAGGCCCACTACAATAGTGGGTCACGCGTGGTAGCGGGGGGCGATTCACGCGTCCCCCCCTCCCCCGACAGATCTCTCAATGATCATCCGGAGGAAAAGAAAATCCGCCTGAGGTCGCTGCCCCTGAGCGCTAAACCATTATTGTTAGACGGTAGCGCTATTTGGAAACGCTGCCGTTTGTGGCGAAGCCATCGCCAGAAATCGCATATGAGTGGTAGCGCGTGGAGCTGTCTGTCAGCGCACCAAGCGAACTCCGGGCTGATCGCCGTCTATGAATTGAACGCCCGCACCCTCCAGAGCGCGCCTGACGGCCGCCAAATTGTTGATCGACGGGATCCGGCGGCCTTTTTCGAAGTCGCGAATTGTACTCTCGCTCAAATTGGAGCGAGCAGCCAATTCAGCCTGAGACCAGTCGAGCAGACCACGAGCCGCCCGAGATTGATCGGGAGTCATTCAACCGCCATTTCATGGGAACACGGTTTCCGTCTAACAGCCACGAAAAGCGTTGACATCCGCGAATATAAACGCTAATCGTGTATGATAGTCGGTTTCCGTTTACCGAGTTAACAAAATGCATGATCACGCCGAAGGCACCAGCCCCGAGCAAGCTACCGGAGACCCAGACGCTCCTTTGGTCGCCTTCGAAAACCAGTTCTTGGCGTTGGTAGCTGAACTCGATCGTGACGGTGAAAACCTTATACAGTCCGACGAGTACCTAACGGTAAGGGATGAGGCCCTGCTAGCCCGCCTCGATCCCGTTGAACGAGCCATAATGGGGACCCCCGCCTATACGATGACGGGCTTGAGTGTGAAGGCCCGTCACTTGGCCTACGTTCTGTCGGAGTACTGGGAAGCCCCAATCGATCAAATAGGTTGGGAAGGACGAGCGGTGCGTCTTCTCGTCGAAGCGATATGCAACGTCGCAAGCACGCCCTTACGCATCCGAGAGCCACAAGTCGGAAAATAGCGCGGCGTTTGAACGACGCCTAGGCTGCCACTCCCTAGGGAAGCAAGAAAATCCAACAAAATCAAAGAACTGAAACACTTTTTGGGGAGAAACGGCATCATTGTTCTGCACGGCTTTTTAGCAGCTCGCCCCAAATGACTGAACAAACTCGGCCCTACACAAGAGGGCAGTACAGGTACGAATGGATGAATTTGACGCTTCCAGGGCCCCTCATTTGGTCGCAGGTCCAAGTCCCTCGCCCGCTCCGTCGGAAGACCACGATCCCAGAAGACCTATTATATTACCGGAGAACAGCCTAGCTCGGAGCGTCGAGCCTCGACAGCATGCCTAACCCGGATGTTCGGTAAAGATCGTGCGACAGGAATTCGGTCTGCCGGGCTAACCGGAGCACCGCTCGCCCAACGAACGCTCCTTGCTGCACCACTTGACGGGACGCGGTTCCCCCGCCCGCATTCGTTCGTCAGCAAAATGCAAGCGAGCCGTTCCGTTTCACTCAGCAGCAAGATCTCGATCCGCTCATACGGATGACGAGCCGATTCCGGCGCCGGTCGCACCAGTGAAGCCGACGGTCCGCCCGTGCGGATCGATGAGCACGCCGGGGTTCATGATGCCGCTTGGATCGAGGACGCTCTTGGCTCCAGCGAAGGCCTGCCGCATCAGGTCCGGCACCTCCTTTTCGTAGCCGCTCCGGTGGTCTCGGCCGACGGCATGATGGTGCGTGCTGGTGCCGCCATGGCGAATGACCGCATCGTTGCAGGCCGCCTTGATGTCGCGCCAACGCGCGAGCGCATTACCGATGTTTCCATCGCTATCTCCCTGCGCCATGAATGTGAAATAGGGAGCTGGGCCGTCGGGATAGACATGGGTGAAACGGCAGGACAGACTGGTCTTCACACCCGTCACCCGTTCGATGGCATCGGCGACGTCGGTGCGCACGCCGTCGTAGAACGCGTCGAAACCGCTCCAGGTCACGGCGCTCTCGAACGTGTCCAGGATTGCGCCGAGCCTGGTGGTCTCGTCACGCCAATACGGCATGCGCAGGAACGCGTTGCGCCATTCACCAGCGGAGCCCTTGCGCTGCGCGGAGCCGAGGTCATCGCCGCGCACTGATCGTTCGAGCTCGTCCGCATCCCATGCCCCGCCATGATCGGCGGCAAGCTCAAGCGCCCTGGCGATCCAGGCGTCGAGCGGATGATCGGGCGATTCAAAACCAATAATGAGAGTCGGCGTCTTTCCGTCTCCCACCCTGGCAAACGCCACTTCCGCAGCATCGAGCAGCCGGCAGTTGGTCGGCTGCAATCCGGATTGCGACAGCGCGCGGATGCAGGACACCGCCTTGGCGACAGTCGCGAACCGCACCGACGCCGACGCTCGGAAGCGCGGCCGGTCCTGCAGGCGCATCCAGGCCTCGATGATCACGCCGAAGATCCCTTCCGATCCGATCACCAGCCGGTCGGGCGCCGGCCCAGCGCCAGAGGCTGGCAGGCGCCGCGTCTCGAACACACCGGCGGGCGAGATGACCCGGGTGCTCTCCACGAAATCATCGATATGGGTGTACTGGGTCGCGAAATGGCCCCCTGCCCGGGTCGCAATCCAGCCGCCTAGCGTGCTGAACTGGAAGCTCTGCGGAAAATGCCTGAGCGTCAGCCCGTGCGGGCGCAGCGCTGCCTCCAGCGCCGGGCCGAGCATGCCTGCGCCGATGCGCGCGGCGCGGCTCGTGCGGTCGATCTCGAGGATGCCGTCGAAGCGCTCCATGTCGAGCGACACGGTGGCGTCGTAGCTGGCGCCGACATCCGGCTCCACGCCGCCGACGACGCTGGTTCCGCCGCCGAACGGAACGACGGCGACGTTGGCGCCCGCGGCCCAATCGAGAATGCGCGCGATGTCCGCTTCGTTGCGGGGATAGGCGACCCAATCGGGCGCGTGCGGAACGTGCCGCATCCACATCCGCGCAACGTCCGCAAAGCTCTTGCCATATGCATGCGTCAGGCGGTCGTAAGGCGTCGCCGAGAGGATGTCCTGCAAGGCATCCGGCGCAGGCTTGCGCGGCGCCCGCAGAGCGAATTCATCGAGCCGCGGGGCCGCGAGATCGGGACCCGGCCGGCCGAGCGCCTGGACCAGCCGCCGCGCGGCGGCGGTTTCGGCGGCGGTCAGACCGTCATCGAGATAGCCCCAGCCCCAGAAGCGCTTCTCGGGCAAGGACGACAAAGTGGCGGGCCGCGTCATCGCACGACCTCGCTGATCAGAACAGTGGGAGTAATGTCGGTATAGCGTGCGACGTCGGCCATGATCTCCCGGCCATGCGCCGCCATTCCGGCCTGGAAGCCGTCGAGGCTCTCGAACATCATGTGGGCCGCGGCCACCACCGGCGGCGGCTTGCCGGCGCCGTCCGACAGGCATCTGTCGATCTCGACGGACGCCAGCCCATGCGCCGCGAGCCGCTCGAGCAGCAGCGCCCGATGCCTGTCGCGGTAGTACTCATGGTCGAAGCGGGCATTCGCTGCGCTGGGATAGCTGACCGTGATGCGGATCATCTGGACGTCTCCTCTTGGGTTGCTGCCGCCATGTCTCGGAGTTTCACCTTGTCGATCTTGCCTACGGCGGTCAGCGGAAGCGCGCCGACGATCCGCAGATCGACCGGCGCGGAAATCGGATCGTTGACGATGAGGCGGCATTGGGCCAGCAGCGTCGCCTGATCGCGCGCGGCGTTGTCCCGCAGCGTGACGAACGCGAACGGCACTTCGCCCGCGCGCGGGTCGGGCCGCGCGACCACGGCCGCGGCGGCGACGGCGGGATGCCCGAGCAGGCTCTCTTCGACGGCCCTGGGATCGACGCTGTGACCGCTGCGCTTGATGAGATCCTTGCTGCGGCCGGAAATCCAGAAGAAGCCCTCGGCGTCGACATGGCCGAGATCGCCGGTGGCGAGCCAGCCCGGAGCCGCAAACGCTTTTTGCGTCAGATCAGGATCGGTGTAGCCCCTGAAGACGTTCGGCCCGCTGATCAGGATTTCGCCTGTTTCTCCGCAGGCGCAATCGCGCAGCCGTCGGCCCTCGTCGTCGAGCCGCGCGACCTGCATCTGCTGGTAAGGCAAGCGGAGACCGATCGAGCCGATGCGGCGCGGACCGCGCACCGGGTTGAGGCTGCTCACGCAGGTGCCCTCCGTCAGGCCATAGCCTTCGAGGATGGTCAGGCCTGTCCGCGTTTCGAAATCGCGCAGGAGACGCTGCGGCAGCGGCGCCGAGCCGCAGAGTGCGAAACGGAGCGAACTGGTGTCCGCGCCCGCAGGATCGACCGCCAGCAGCGCTGCGTAGACCGTGGGCACGGCGCTGAAGGCGGTGGCGCGGAAGCGCTCGACGATACGCCAGAAGCCGCCGATGACGTCCGGATGGCGAAAGCCTTGCGCACCCAAGAGCACGAGCTGCGCGCCTTGCAGCAGCGGCGCCAGACTCAGCGGAATCACCGCATGAACGTGAAACAGCGGCAGGCCGACCAGGACGACATCGGAGGAATTGAAGCCGACGAGATGCGCAACGGCCCACGCCTCGTACAGCTGGTTGCCGTGGCTGTGGGTGGCGATCTTGGGCGCCCCGGTCGTGCCTCCGGTGTGGAAGCGCGCCGCCGGACTTTCGTGTGTCAGCTGCGCGCCGGGCGCGGATGCCGCCGATGCAGCCGCGGCCACGACATCCTCCAGGGTCGTCACGGTGACCCCGTCGGGCATTCCCTCGCCGCCGTCGCCGATGACCAGGACATGCCTTAGGCCGGGGCTTTCGGCCGCCACCCCGCACGCGTTCTGCCACACAGCAGGATTGCGGGTGGGGCCTTCGACGACCAGCGCCTGACAACCCGCTCCCTGGACGATCGCAGCCGCGACATGCGGCGGCAGCGCGGGATTGATCGGGCACGGGATCCCGGCGATCTGACCGCCGAGATAGGCGCAGTAGAATTCAGGGACGTTCGCCAACAGTAGCCCGATCGAGCGTTCGCCGCTGGCGACCGACGTCAGCCAGTGTGCGACGGCTTCCGAGCGCCGCCATAGCTCGTCATAGGTCCACGCATCGACCCTGCCGTCATGCCGCCCCTCCGCCAGGAAGCTGACCGCGACCTTGTCGGCATGCCGCCGTGCCGCAGTCTTAAACGCCTGCCAGATGCTGGCATGCGGCAGGCGCACGGCGAGTGGCGCCTCCTGCTCGATCGCCTCGATCCCTGCGAGATCGCTGACACCCGGCGCGGACATGGTTCAACCCCGCAACGCCTGGAACATGTCCTTGCCGAGCACCGCTGACGCGGCGATGAGCCCGCCGACCATGGCGCCACTGACGCCGGCACCGGCCACATCCTGTCCGCTGAAAAAGAGCCCGCGAACCGGACCTGGCCCGCGCATCCAGCCTTGCGCAAACCGCTCGGGCGTTTGCGCGTAGGACATGAAGTCGCCCTGGCGGCGGCCGAGGAAATGGTTGAAGCTCAGCGGCGTCGCCAGCTCCGCATGAACGACCTTGCCGCGCGTCTGCGGATAGAAGCGGTCGATCTCGGCCAGCATCTCCGCGCTGAGCCGTGCCTTCAACTCTTCGTAGTCCGCGCTGCGCCGCTTCCAGTCACTCTGCGCAAACGGCGCGAACAGGTCCCAATGGGTGAGGCTGCAGATGTCGATGGTCGAACGCCCCGGATAGCGCGCCGGCCAGCTCGGATCCTTTGCCGAGGGCTGCGAGATGAAGTGCAGCGGCATGGGCCGGCTCGCCGGCGCTTCCGCAAAGCGCTCCCAGTTCGCGACGAGGTCGGCACCGGGATGCGCCCATACATTCGCCGGGTCCATGCCGAGCTCGTCGTTCGACGCCGAAAGGCCGATGTTCAGCATCACGTAGCATTGCGACGGCCGCAGCAGCTGCGACTTGGCCTTCAGCCCCGCGAGACCCGGTGCATCGTCGTCCGCGAGCATGCCGAGCGTCTGGTCGATGCCTGCGGCGCTGATGATGGCGGGCGCCTCGATGATCTCGCCGTCAGCCATCTCCACCCCGATCGCCCCGCCGTTGCGCACGACGATCCTGCGTACCTCGGCCGCGACGAGAACGCACCCGCCGCCGTCGCGGATCGTCTCCGACATCGTCTCCGCAATTCGTCCGGATCCGCCGACCGGATAGCTCGCGCCCTCGATGTAGTGCTTGATGACCATAGCATGCACCGCAAACGACGCCTTGCTGGGCAGCAGCGCATAATCGCCGTAGTGCCCGCAGAGAACGGCGGTGAGCTCCTGGTCCGAGGTCAGGTCCTTCAAGACCTCGAGCACCGTCCGGCTCGAATAATCGAGGAATGCGGCACCTGCGCTCGCGCGCTCGGCACTGATCAGGTCCGCCGGCAGAGCGCGATTGGCGAAATGCGTCCGGGCGGCACGGTTGGCGCCGACGATCAGGTCGACATAGGCATCGATGGCGCCCGCCTCGCGGGGGAAATAGTCCTTCATGCGCTCCCTGAAGCGCCCCGTTCCGGACACGTAGTCATAGGAGCGGTCGCCGATGACGATGCGGTTGTAGACATCGGGCATCGGCGCCCAGGCCAGCCGCCCTCCCGTGACACGATCGAACAGCCGCGCCAGACCACTGGAGGCCCGATGCACCTCTCCCATGTAATGGAGGCCCGCATCCCATTCGAAGCCATTGCGCTTGAACACCTGCGTGCATCCGCCGGCTACCGCATGCCGTTCGAGCACCAGCGTCCGCTTGCCCTCGGTCGCCAGAAGGGCGGCGGTGGTGAGGCCGCCGGCTCCCGAGCCGATCACGATCGCATCAAAGGCGCCATCGAGCGCGCCGCTGGCGCGTTGACGCTTGTAGCTCGCGTCGGCCGTCATGTTCGCCTCCCGGATTTTTTATGGTCGAGAACGATGCCGCATGCGGCCGGACCTGGACATGAGACGGCGCGCCAATCACTATCGATGACACGCCAACTCCCGCGCCGGATCGCCGCATGCAGACCGTCATTTCGTCTTGGATCTCGGTGATGCTGCAGGAGCTCCGGCATCAGGGGCTGAGCCCAAGGGAGCTGGCGCCATGGCTTGCCCAGGTCGATCGCGCTGCGCCGACCAGGCAGCTGCAGCAGGTGATGGTGCGCCGCATCTGGCGCCACGCCATGATGGTGAGCAACGATCCGCTGCTCGGGCTCAAGGTCGGTGCCGCCCTGCCGCTTCAGGCGATGAACATCCTCGGCCTGATCATCATCCACAGCGCCTCGTTGCGGAAGGCGCTCGCGGCGACGGTCAGGTATCAGAGCTTGATCAGCAATTCCGGCCGCTTCTCGCTGTCCGTTTCAGCACACACGACGCAACTGAGCTACACGATCAATGACGGCCCGGTCGCCATGCACCCTGCGCAGATGGATTCCGTGTTCGCGGGTTATCTCGGTCTGCTCTACCGATCGGCGCCCCACCTGCGCCCGGAGAGTATCGCGCTTCCCGGCGCGCAGGGGCGCGTACACAACAGCTACGAGCAGCATTTCGAGTGTCGCGTGATTCTGGGGGCGAGACAGCCCTGCATCTGCTTCCGGACGCAGGATCTGGACGCCCCCTGGATCGGCGCGGATCAGGACTTGCTGCGAACGCTCGTCAGCCGGGCCGACCTTGCGCTGCAGACAAGGGGGCGCGCCGACACGCTCGTCGACCATGTCGTCGCCGACGTCACCGCCATGGGATTCGACCGGGCCAGTTGCGCAGACGTCGCGCGATCGATGGGCTTGAGCACGCGGACGCTGCAGCGCCGGCTCACCGAACTCAGCACGAGCTTTCGCAAGCTGGTCGAGGCAGCCCGCATGGACGAGGCGCTGCGGCTGATGAACGACCGCGATTTGTCGCTCTCCGACATCTCGAGGCGCCTCGGCTATTCCGAGCCAAGCTCATTCTCGTTTGCGATACGGACCCACTTCGGGACCACACCGCGCGCCTTGCGCGACCAGATCGCCGGTAAGAGAGGCATGAACACAGTCTCCGGTCGCATCACCAAGTAAGGACGGAACTACAGTATCTCCGGAATGTGCCGGTCGCGCGCGAGTCAGCAATCGTCACCACAGCACGTTCGGCGGCGTCTTCCGGCACAACGAAATGCGCCCCAAAGCATCGTCCTGATCACAAGGCTCGCGCGGTCATTGCGGCGAGTTCGCCTTCTTATCCCGCCAAATCCTGGCGCCAACCGCATTCGAAATCATATCCGCCACCGATGCGTCGTGGGCGAAGCCCAGCGCCAACTCGGCGCTGGCATCCAACTCAGGATAGCGGCCGAACACCGCCTCGATGCGCGCGTCGGGCGCGAACGATACGCCCGCGGAGCGCGCAGTTCCGAACAGCTGTACCGAGCTAGCCACCACCTCGGCGATCGAGAGGCGAAGCGCCGGAGGCTGCAACGTCCCGCAGACATCGAGCTTCCCGGCGAGGACGAGATTGTCGACGGCGGCCTTCGCCGACAGCCACCAGGCGGTCGCGTCCGGCGACACCGGGCAGACATAGCTTTCGCCTGCGGACAGCGCATGCAGCAGCTCGCTCATGAAGGCGGAGCCGAAGCCGCTCACGGGTCTGGGCCGTGCGACGATGCCGGGCAGCCGCAGTGCGATCCCCGACAGGTCTCCGCGCCGCGTATGATCGGCGAGCGCGATCTCCACCATCCGCTTGTGCGCGCCATAGGTGATCGCCGGCCGTGCCTCCGTCTGCGCGCTGACCGGCGCCTGGGAGAGCGCGCCGTAGACGGCGATGCTGCTGGCATAGACCACGCGCGGCCGATGTCGGCTCTGTGCCAGCAGTTGCAACAGATCCAGCGACGCATCGAGATTGACGCGGCGGCCGAGCGCCGGCTCGGCCTCGGCGCGGCCGCCGGGAATGCTGGCGAGATGGAACACGAGGTCGAACGGCGCGGCGCCGAGTTGCTCCAGCACGGCGCGATCGTCGAGGCCGCCTCTGATCCAGCGGAGGCGATCACCGGACGCCCAAGGCGGCGCGACGGCGAGATCGAGCCCGGTGACGTCAGTGCCGTCCATGTCGGTCAGCAACCGACACAGCAGCGCACGGCCAATGAAGCCCTCGGCGCCCGTGACCAGAATACGCATCGTTCAATCCGGCCGATCGGTGCCAGCCGCACGAACCACGCGCTGCGCGATGCGCCCGAACGGACCCGGCCGGCCATCGGCGAAGCAGGCCTGCATCGTCACCTCGTCACCGAAGCGCAGGAACGGCGTCCACGCCTCGCCGTGCGCGATCATCTCAATCGCCCTGGCCTCGGCAAGGCAGCTCGATCCGGCAGCGCGATCGGTGTTTGAAACCGTGCCCGAGCCGATGATCGTGCCGGCGGTCAATCGGCGCGTCCGCGCGGCGTGGGCGATCAGTTGGGGAAACGAGAACGCCATCTCGCGGCCCGACGCCGCGCCGATCCGCTCGCCATTGCGGTGGACATGGAGGGCCAAGTCGAGCCGGCCGTTGCGCCAGGCCTCGCCGACCTCGTCAGGCGTCACCGCGATCGGCGCGAAGCTCGTCGAGGGCTTGGCCTGTAGGAAGCCGAAGCCGGTACGAACCTCGCGCGCGCCGACCGCGCGCAGGCTCCAATCGTTGATCTGGACCAGCAGCCGGATGCGCTGTGCGGCTGCATCGGCCGAGACGGCCATCGGGACGTCATCGACGACGACGCCGAACTCGCCCTCGAAGTCGATGCCATCCGCTTCCGTCACGAATGGGACGTCTGCGTGCGGCCCGAGGAAGTCATCGCTGGCGCCCTGGTACATCACCGGGATGGTGTCGAAATCGGGGATCGGCGGCTTGTTGAAGGCAACGTCCATCAGCCGTCCGTGATTGAGGAAGGCCGAGCCGTCCAACCATTGCGGCGCGCGCGGCAGCGGTGCGAGGCATCGCGCGGGATCGAACTCGACCGCGCCGGCGGCGGATCCGTCGTCGAGGCTCTCAGCGAGCCGCCGCAGCGCCGGCTCGGCCTGCGGCCAGTTCCGCAGTGCCGTCAGAAGATCGGGCGCGACGGTGCTCGCGTCGACCGCACGCGCCTGATCCCTGGAGACGATGACGAGGCCGCCATCGGGGCTGCCGTTCTGATAGGTTGCGAGCTTCATCAGCTGTCCCTGGTCGGATTGGCTTCGGGACCGAATTTGCCGTCGACCAGGATGAACAGCATCCGGCACGGTCTGTCACTGCGATTGGCCCAGGCGTGATTGGTGCCGCGCTGGATCACGACATCGCCGGCCTTGAGATCGGCGGTGCCCTTGTCGAGCACCAGCGTGACCTCGCCGGAGATGACGATGCCGTAGTCGATGGTCTCGGTGCGATGCATCAGCGGATGCGGCGATTCCGTCGTCACCGTCGAGGCATGCGGGTCGCCGATCTGGCTGAACGCCGCTTTCATCCGCGTCGCGCCGTTGCGGAGAAAATCCTCGGTGTCCGGCGGGATGTCGACGAACCGGATACGGCTGCCATTGGGCGGTGGCGGCAGCCGCAGCGGTCCGGTCGTCGGATCGGGACTATTGTCGATGAGCGCCGGCGTCGCCTGCGTGCTCCAGATCTCGTGAAAGAAGGTGCCGGGGATGGCCGCCAGCTCGGAGACGGTCGGCAAGGGCCCGTCGGACGAGATGATGGCGGCGCCCTGCTGATCATGTCCGGTGACGACGCGGCGGATCTGCGGAAGAGTCATGTGGCGGTCTCCTGGTCAGGCGATTTCGAGCGAGGCGGCCGGCGCTGCGCCGCGCGCGGCGAACACGCGCGAGAACAACAGGACGGCGATGGAGGAGATGATGACGGCGCCGAGCCCGAGCGCGGGATAGCCGAACAGCTGCACCAAGGTGCCGCCGAGAATGGGGCCGATCGCGGCGCCGATCATCAGCATCGCCGGCGTGCCGGCGAGCGCCCGCGCGGTGGGGTCGAGGCGCGACAGCAGACCGAACGCAAAGGTGTGGGTGAAGATCATCACTGCGGCAAACATCGCGGTCGGAACGGCATAGGCGATGAAGCCGGAGCCGAAGGTGACCATCACGGCGATCAGCGCCTGGCAGACCGGGCCCGCCAGCAGCACGTGGCGCGCCGGCAGCCGCCGCTCCAGAACGGCGGCGAGCGGCGCCGGCAGCAGGTTGACGAAGCCGAGCGCGATCAGCACGCCCGTGACCGCCTCCGCGCCGAAGCCGCGATCAGCCCCGATGCGCTCGATGAAGCTGAACAGCATCGCCTGGGTCAGCGCCATGCAGCTGACGCCGGCAATGCCGAACCAAACGGCGCGCGGCAGGTGGCTGACCTCGGCGATGAGGTCCTCGTCGCTGCGCACGACGCCCTTGGGAAAGGACAGCGCCGCCGCCAGCGCCGCGACCGCCATCACGCCGGCGAACACCACGAACAGCGCGGATCCGCCGAAGCTCGCCACGAGATTGGGCGTCCCCCCGAGGAACAGAATTGCAGACACACCGAGCGCCATTCCGACGATGGCGAACAGCCGGTGCGGGTTGGCGCTGCGTGCAATGGTACCGTGGGTGAAACTCAGCCCGCAGGCGGCCGTTGCGCCGGCCAGCGCGTGCAGCATCGCAAGCAGCAAGAACTCCGAGGTCCGGCTCGCGGCCAGGAACATCAGCGCGGCCGCGGCGTATCCCGCAGCCGCCGCCAGGCGGGCGTTCATCCGGTTGAAGCGAGGTGCAAAGAACAGGCTGCTGAGCACGGCGCCCAGCAGGAACAACGTGGCCAGCAGTCCTGCCTGCTGCGGGCTGAACCTGTAGCGCTCGATCAGCGCGCCCACCCAGACCGGCAGTGCGACGAGATCAACCATCCCGGCGCAATGCGCGACCATCAGCGCGATGCGTCCGCGCCACGTCTCCGTCGTCACCGTCATTGCTTCCTCCGCTTGATGATGTTTGTCGTTGATGTTGTTGTCGGCTCAGATCGGCTGCGTCAGTCCGATGATCGACTCGCGCATGATCCTGGCGTGCTCGGCTTTGTCGCCATTCTCCATCTCGATGCGGCAGAGCTGCGCGGAGTTCTCGATCACCATGCGGCAGCGCTCCCAGCGGCGCGCATGGAAGCGGTCGAACGCCTCCTGCAGGGTCGCCGCCCGTGCAAGTTCCTCGGCCAGCACGATGGCGCTCTCGATGCCGATGCCCGCACCGGAGGCGAGATGCGGCGTGGTCGCGGCCACGGTGTCGCCGATCAGGATGACGCGGCCGCGATACCACGGCGCCGGCACCAAGAGGTTGGAGAGCGGCCGGTAGTCGATCGCGGCGTCGGGCGCGAACAGATGCGCCCGCAGCGCCACCAGCACGGGATCGCTGAACGGCGCCAGCAGGTCCGCGACCAGCTGCGGCCAGGACGCGCGCTCGGCCTGGAGCTTTTCGGGGCGCGCCTCCGTTACGAACATGTACATGTGGCTCGGCGACACCGGGTTGACGCCGGCCTTGACCGCGCCGCCCAGCCACATCCGCGGACGCACAATGTCGGCCGGTCGCGGCAGCACGGCGCGCCAGACCACCTGGCCGATATATTGCGGCGGCTTGACCTCGGGAAACAGTAGCGCCCGCGTCTTCGAATGCACGCCGTCGGCGGCCACCACGAGATCGTAGCGGCCCGTCGTCCCGTCAGCGAACTCGACCTCGACCTCGCTGTCGTGCTGCGTGATCTGCGTGTAGGTGCATCCGACCCGCACGTGAACGCCGGCGGCGCGCGTCGCATCGGCGAGGATGCGCCCGAGTTCGGGCCGCATGATTCCGCCGCCGCCGGGCACATCCGATCCTACGGCCTTCGGTGTCGGAATCTCGCCGATCCGATGCCCCGATGGCGTCACCAGATCGACGCCATCGGCCGTGTAGCCGCGCCGCGCGAACTCCGCGAAAACGCCGATGGTTTCGAGCGCGCGCAAGGTCGGCCCGCTGACCGTGATGCCGGCGCCCTCCGGCCGCCAATTGGCATCGACCTCGACGAGATCGACGTCGATGCCCGCCTTGCGCATCTGGATCGACGCGGCCATGCCGGAAAACCCGCCACCGACCGTCAGCACCCTGCTCACCACTGCCATGGTGCCCTCCTCCCTCTGCAATCCGCCCTTGCGGGCGTGTTATGATTTGACGAACAGCTCGTCGTCGGCGACGACGAGCTCGATCCGGCTCAGCTGCTCGCCACGGCACGGCCCCTGTACGCACAGGCCGGTGTCGGGCATGAACTCGGCGCCGTGCGCGTGACAGACGATCCGCGTGCCCTCGGCGTTGAGATACGCATCCCGCCGCCAAGCCATTGGCGCGCCGTCGACATGCGGACAGGCGTTGCGCCAGCCATGCAGCTGCCCCTGCCATCGCACGACGAACAGGCTGTCCTGCCCGTCATCGTCGGGGTCGAAGCCGCGCGACTGCGCCTCGCCGATCTCGTCGGCGCGGCACAGCCGGAGCCAGTGCGGCCCGGCCTCACGCGTAGTCGCCATTTTCGGGAATTCCGGGGCCGGGGTACCATTTCTTGCGCATCTTCAGCAGGAAGGCCTGCGAATTGTCGGCGGAGGCCGTGGCCTCGCGCGGCTGCCAGCTCGCATCGTGCTGGTCCATGTCGGCATCCATCTCGATGTGGCAGCCGAACGGGCTGTTGAAGTACCAGAACCAGTTCGAGCCTAGGATGTGACGGCCGGGTCCCCAGAACGCCTGATAGCCCTTCTCGACGAAGCGATAGCCGTTGGTGATCATTTCCGAGGGACCGCCGAAGTGGAACGTGAAGTGCTCCACGCCGTGCATGTGCGGCGGCGCGCCGATCAGAAAGTGGGTGTGATGGTCGAGCGAGCCACCTGGCTGCAGGAACGGCCCGGTCCCGGTGAAGCGGTCGGTGCAGCGGAAACCGAGCCGGTTGACGTAGAACGCCTCGGCCTTCACCACGTCGGGCACGAAATAGACCACGTGCGACAGCGAGCGCGGTCGGATCACGCTGCCCGGCGACGGCACGCCGAGGCTGTTGATCGGCCGGAACAGAACGCCGCCCGGCGCATTCGAGATCTCGCCGGCCAGCACGAACGGCCGCCGCGCCGTCAGCTGAAAACCGATCACGAAGCCGGAATCGTCGATCGTCTCGATCGAGCCGTCGGCGAGACGGCGCACCTCGCGGTCGCGTCGCAGCTCGGCGGTGATCGCCCCCAACGTCGCCTCGTCGGCGACGCCCATCACAGTCCTGCGCAGACGGCAGCCCGGCACGGGCCCCGGCGGCAGCGTCGGATCGTCCTGCCGCGCGATCACCACGGCGGTGCCGTCGATCGCCTCGAAGCGGCCGCCGCGATCGGAGACGTCGACGGGCGCAAGCCCGTAATCGATGAGGAAGCGCGCCGCGCCGCGTACATCGTCGACCGCGAATACCAGGCTCTCCAGACCGACAATCTTCATGATTTTTCCTCTCCACCTGCTGCTTCAGGCGACATGTCCGTTCAACGTCTCTGCGACCCAGTCCGCGATGTAGTGGCCAGCATTGATGCTGTTGTCGAAGCTCGCATGCTGGGCGCCGCCTTCACGCGCGGTGAAGATCTTCAGCTCGCGCTTGGGCGAATTGACCAGCTGCTCATAGGTGCGCTCCGCCCAATGCAACGGGATCTGCGAGTCCTTCTCGCCATGCGTGACCAGGAACGGCACCTTGATGCGGTCGAGAAAGCCGTCGAGGTGAACCTGCTCGGCGATCCTCATGAAATCGTCCTGGTCCTTGGCGCCCCAGACCCAGCGCACATGCGCCCAGTAATGCGGGACCGGGAAATCGCCTTCCTTCTGCAGACGCTTCTTCTGTACGTCGCGCCAATCGTGATTGGCGCCCCAGGCGACGCCGCAGGCGAAGCGCGGCTCGAACGCCACCGCGCGCGGGCAGTAGTAGCCACCGAGCGACACGCCCTCGAGACCGATGCGCCTGGGATCGACGTCGCTGCGGGTCTCCAGCCAGTCCACCACACGGGACGCCCAGTGCTCGCTGTCATAGCGCGCGGTGAGTCCCTGCAGCCGCAGCGCCTCGCCAGATCCGGGCTGGTCGATCACCAGCGACGACACGCCCCGCCGGGCGAGCCAGGCCGGCAGGCCGACGCGGTATTTCATCTCCTTGGTCGAATCCAGGCCGTTGACCTGCACCAGCAGCGGCGCCGGCCCCTCGCGCCCTTCCGCGCGGACCAGGAGGCCGGCGATGTGGGTGCCTTCATAGGGGATCTCGACGCGCTCGCAGTTCTCCCGCGCCAGTGCAATGCCCTTGGCGAAGGCGTCGAGACATCTGCGGTACAGCGCCAGCCGTCCCGGCGCCTCATGCGCCTGCAGACGCTCGCAGGTGATCAGATAACTTGCTGCGCGGCCATATTTCTCGCCGGCCGACAGCAGCCGCCCTTTCGCCTCGTCCTCGGCCGCAAGCGCACAGAGCTTGTCGGCCATGCGCGCCCAGGTCTCGCGGAAGGCCTGGGTACCGCTGGCATCGGGCTGCCGCGCCGCGTCCTGCAGCGGCGCGCACATCTCCTCGATCTCGCCGATCCGCGCGCCCATCTCGATCGCCAGATCGACCGAGAGATTCCAGACATAGTTGGTCGGAAAATACTTGAACATGATGCACTCGCGACGCGCGATCGTGCCACGCGTCCCCTCGACGTTTCGTCCCGAGGTCTGGCATAGCCCGGTTTGACCATTTCGAAAAATTGATTATCAACATCAACCACATTGATCTCTTGAATACCTCGAGCGGGGCCGCCGATGCGTTTCAACAACAAGTTCGACCTCAATCTGCTGGTCGCGCTCGACCATCTGTTGCACCTGCGCAGTGTCAGCGGCGCGGCGGCGCGCATGAACATGACGCAGTCAGCGATGAGCAATGCCTTGCTGCGGCTGCGAACCTATTTCGATGACGAGCTGCTGGTGAAGATCGGCCGCAAGATGGAGCTCACCCCGCGGGCGGAAGTGCTGAAGGACTCGATCAGGGATCTTCTGGTGCGCGTCGACTGGGCCATCGCCTCGTCTGCCGAGTTCGATCCGGCGCGGTCCGACCGCTGCTTCAAGATCCTGGCGTCGGACTACACGCTGGCGACGCTGATCCCTCGGCTGCTGGCCCGCAGCGAGGCGCTTGCCCCCGGAATTCGCTTCGACTTCATACAGCAGGTGCAGCGGCCGGAGCGCGCGCTGGAGCGCGGCGATGTCGACCTGCTGATCATTCCGGAGGAATTCAGCTCCAAGCTGCATCCTTCCGAGGTGATCTTCGAGGACGATTTCTGCGTCATCGCGTGGAGCAAGGGAAAGTATGGCAAGGGCAAGCTGTCGCGGCAGGATTTTGCGAAGGCCTCCCACGTGGTGATGCGGCCGGCGATCGCGGCGCAATCGCTCGAAACCTATTATCTGGAGCAGCGCAACAGCAGCCGCCGTGAGGACGTGTCGGTCTACGCGTTCACCGCCATCCCGCATCTCGTCGCCGGGACCAACCGGCTTGCCACCGTGCACCGGCGGCTCGCCGTCGCCGCCCAGCGCAGCCTTCCCATCCGCATTATCGAGCTGCCGATCGCGCTGCCGTTCCTAAGACAGCGCGTGCAATGGCATCGCTATCGCTCCAACGATACCGGCCTGCTGTGGCTGCGCAACCTGATGCGCGAGGCCGTTGCCGAGCTGCCTTGGCCGCCGTCTCCGGCCAAGGGCTCATGACGAACGGCCGGCGCAGGGCGCCGGCCGTTTTTCGCTGACGCTCAACGGTTCGTGCTGCGCCAAGTCAGTACCTGGTCAGTGCTTGGCCGGCCCGGCTCCGGCCGGCGGCGCGGGCACCCAGATCGGGAATGCCAGATTGGCCCAGACCGTATCGCCGCGGCTGCCGTTCTCGACGTAGAACGTGTGCTGGTAGTTGAGGTTGAGCTGAAAGGCGCCCGCATTATAGGTCAGCGACGGTCCGGCATTGATCGACCGCAGCCGGTTGCCGTCCTGTATGCCGGCCATGTTGAAGGCCTTGACGCCGTTGACCTTGTCGTCCTGGTACTGATGCGTATAGCCGCCGACGACGCCGAGCTTCCAGGCGCCGAAATTGTAGCCCGCGTTGAAGTCGACCACCAGCGCGTCGCCGCTGCGGTACTGCTGGGTCTGCTGCGTGAAGGCGTTGACCGAGTCGGTATTGGCGTTGTTCAGCAGCAGACGCGGCGAGACGGCGAACTCGAAGCCTTTGGGATCGGCATAGCGATATGCGAGGACTGGCGAGATCGTGGTGTAGTTCGTGCCGACATTGAGCGGCTGGCGTGCCGAATAGGTGCCGGTGTTCGGCATGAGGTCGAGCCCGATCGTGAAGGTCTGCGCGGGCGACAGCGCCCAGCTCAGGATGATCGGCGAGAACGTGATGTTTCCAAAGCCGTTGGCCTGGAACGATCCGCCGGGATTGGTGCTTTCGAGGTGCACGAACGGAACGACCAGCTGCGAATAGACATGGGCGCCGAAAAAATCGCCGGGATAGCTGGCGAGAAACCGCATCGTCTCTGATACGGCCGAGAGCTTGAAGTTGATCGGCAGCTTGTTGCCCTGCCCATCATACAGGCCGTTGGCGCTGGTGTAGCTGGTCTGGCTGATCGCAAACAGGCCCGGGATCGGCGGGAACGTGGCGATGAACACGCCGGGCGAGCCCGCCGGATAATTCGTGGCGCCGTTCTCGGCAGCCCACGCGCCCTGGATCATCCCCGCCAACATCAACGCTACGGAAGCGGACCGCTGCAGTCCTCTCGTCATAAATCCCCCCTTGGCGGCGCGTTTTCTACGAAACGAGCTTGCCCCGACCGACCTCATGGCGACGCGCCCGCGCCCGACCGATCGCGTCATTGATGAGCGATCCCCGACCATTCGTAAAATTGATCGTTTTGATCCGAGATATTCACAGATTCGATGTGCCGGCCTCACGTGCGTCGATTGATGTCGCGCTCCTTGGTTCAAGCAGAGTGAGCAACCACGGGCACGTCACCGACGATATAATCGATCTCACCCAACCGATGCCCGTCCACCATTCGTTGCGCTTCGCGAGTGACGTATCCAGAGGCGATCAACTCTCGAAAAATGCGCTGAAGCTTCTTGCGGCCGACCTGAAGGGGCCGCCCAACGTGATCGAGGCGGACGTGGCATTCGTGGGGACTCGACAAGAGATAGCCGAGGACACCCTTCGCCTCGACGGAAAGGCGGGAATCCGCGAAGACCGCGTTCGGGACGATGGTGAACCGCGCCTTGTGCTCGCAACGGACGATGGTCACCGGCGGCTAACCGTGCAGGTGTGCCCGTAGAGATCGTTGCAAACTTCAACCGCCCGACGGCACCCCACCTGCCCTGAGGGATGGCATACGAGGCTCGCACGAGTACTCGCCTCGTTCAGGAGCTTGTCGGACGTCGCATTCGTCGGCGTGAGCAACTCACTCTGGAAATGGGCGTGCGGCGACATAGGTCGATTGTGCCACCGCAACTCCGGGCTCGCATATCGCCGTGCTACGCCGCTATACGATCGGACAAGTCCGCGTGGGGCCGAGGGACACGAACAGCATCACCGTGTTGAAGATTGCCCGTATGAGGCTGGCCATAGACGGCGAGCCGGCCTCAAACCAGCCTCCGCATCTGGCCGATTGAGCCTCAGGGGACCGGCCGTCCCTACCCTTCCAGGCCTTCTCCTACCCGATCAGTGCCGGTTGTGATGTGACGGAACAGCCTTTGGACCAAGCCCTAGGTCGCTGGAGCTCCCAATTGCGGTTCCCGCTCCATCGGCGGCTTGCGCCGCCTTGACGAGACGCCTGACCTGCCGCGCCGTGCCAGCGAGGGCACGTCCCTGGATCTCCCGCAGCTCTTCGTCAGTCGTTGCAATGATATCATCACTGAGCGCCTCGAGCAGGCGCGCGAGTTCAAGGTGGGGGTGCCAGCGTGTCATGGCGTGCTCCAATTCCGTTGGTGGCGGAGCAGCGCGCGCCGCATTCGCCGCCGCGCGGTATCGTAATCGACATCCGAAATGCCATACGCCCGGCAGATGTCCCTGGCCGTGAGGCCATTGGCCAGCCCGTCGATGATCTGCAACACGGCCGGATCTCCTGCAAACAGACGAAACACCTCGGCGAGCCCTGCGACCGCGACAGCCACGCGTTCGGGATCGGCCAATTCGTCAACGGGATCGTTCGGAACGCCGTATTGGCCGGGATCATCGCGACTGACCAGTAACCGTTGCTCGCTCCGCACTCGCCGCCAATAGTCGTCACAGATGCTGCGCATGACGCCGGACAAGAAAGCCAGGATCGGCACGCCCAGCGGCCAGACCCGCGATCCGTCGAGAACGCGGAGGATGGCCTCATGCAGAACGTCGGTCCAGCCGATCCCTGCGGGCAGGCCGCGGCTCCATAATTGCGCCAGAGACTTCAGCCGCACCAGATCGGTCGCAGACAAAGCCTCGATCGCCGCCGCTGCATCGGCGACGGTGCGACCGGCGTTCGAGCCAACTCCAGGGGTGCTAATCGATCGTTCCATGACCCCTATTATGCGGCCGAGCAGATCCGTTGCGGACAGCCTCGGGAAAAATTTTCGGCGTTGTCCGCGCTACCGATCCGAGATCCGCATCCTCTCCATGCTGAAAGGGAGAGAACCGTGGATCAGATCGCGAAAGCCCGCCGCTGGTATGCCGAGGACCTACGCTGCAAGACACCAATTCTGCGCAACCCACACATCGTCGAAGCCTTCGGCGCCGTCCCGCGAGAGGCGTTCGTCGGTAAAGGTCCCTGGTGGATCATACCCCACCCCTACCGGGAGCCGTTCATCACCCCGGACGACGATCCGCGTTGGCTCTATCACGACGTCCTGGTCTCGATCGACCCGAGGCGGAAGCTCAACAATGGGATGCCGAGCTTTTGGGCGCGCAATTTTGAGTACCTCGATATCACCCGAGGTGAACGGGTGCTGCAGATCGGAGCGGGCAGCGGCTACTATTCGGCCGTGCTCGCCGAAATCGTCGGGCCCTCCGGGCGGGTGACGGCGGTCGAAGTCGACCCGGCTCTCGCCGTTCGAGCCCACACGAACCTCAAGGGCTGGCCGCAGGTCCAGGTGATGTCGGGTGACGGCCGAAATGTCCATGCCACCGCGAACGAACATGACGTCGTGATCGTGTTCGCAGGCTGCACGCACCCCGCTCCGCAATGGCTGGATGGCCTCGCCGACAACGGTCGGCTGCTGCTCCCGCTGACCAGCGAAGATTGGTCCGGCTTCCTGCTGCGCGTGGTCCGCCGGGGCGCCTCCTTCGAGGCCTCGTCGATCGGCGGGGTCAGCATTTATCCTTGCGCAAACGGCCGCGATGAGGACGCCAGCCGCCGGCTGAAGAGCGCCCTCGAGAACTCGCTGATGATGGATGTTCCGATCCAAGTACTCCACCGTGGCATTCCACCATTCGCGGAGGCTGAGCGGGTCTGGTATCAGGCACCTGGCTTCTGGCTGGAGCGACAAGGATCGGCAGTCGATGCAACCACACAGCAGGCCGAAGACGGCGACAACGCCACCGCCTAACGCGCGGTCGAGGCATCGGCTAAGGCTGATCTCGCGCCAGCCCGGGACGGAATGCGTCAGCCTAGCCTCTTAGGTACGACGGCCGCGATAGGACTTCATCTGCCGGCGCAAACAGCGTAGCGAATTCTGCCCTTGGCGCGGAATGATTAGAGTCTTTCGCCAGAGTTCGCTATAGCACGATCAGTGCCGAAATGATCTTTGACTTCGCTGCGAAAAGTCTCAATCGCGGCACGCACGACGACCGACCGGCACGGTTGAACGCAAGCCATGTCAATGACTTGCTGTTCGACCGGCGAGCCGCTTTTATCTTGCCGCTTTAATCGGCCGGGTGTAACCGTCCGGTCTCTGCACGCCTTCCCCCTCGTGTGTTGTCGTTCCATTTCGAGTTCTCTGCTGCTGTGGAGAATCTCCGGTGGGATCCAAACATTTCGAGAACAGAGCGCGCCGCGAATGGTGGTCGCTGCACATCGAAGCGTGGCGTCGCAGCGGTCTCGGGATCCGCAAATACTGCCAACAACAACGTCTGACCGAGAACACTCTGCGGCGTTGGCTGAAGCGGCTGGCCGGCAACGAGACTGCGCTTAAGCTCGAGAAATATCAGACGGAATTGCGCCGCCAGCGCGCCCGGGAAGAGCGGGAAAAGGCGCTCCGAAGGAGAAGCAGCGCAGGTTCACGATCACCTCGGATGTACGCGATCGAGCGTCCCAGGCGTTCTGGGCGATGCATGTCGAGGCGCCGAACTGGAGCGGAATGGAGCTCCGCGCCTATGCCTCGGCGATGCAGCTTTCGCCGCATGCGCTGCGCAAATGGCGCGACCGACTGGCCGCGGGCGAGGTGACGATCGACTGGCGCGCCCGTCTTCATCCCTCCGCCCGTCCCGCCGTTAGCACTAGTGCTAGGAACTCACAGCCCGAACGCCGCTTGACAGCCGCCGAAATCGGCGATCCGGCGGCGCCGCCGGCACCGGTTCGGCGCTTTCTTCAGCGGCGAGGAAAAGCTCGGGATCGCCAGGGAAACCGAGCTACCAGGCGCAAGGTCTCTGCCCTCGCACGCAAGCACGGCATCGTCACCGGGCTGCTGTTCTGCTGGCGCGCGCAGTTCGGCATCGCGCAAAAGAAGCGCCCCAAGCTCGCCCGTGTCGTGCTGCCCAACGACCTGCCCGCAGCACGCGCCCTGCGCGATCTCGTGCGTCCACCGGAATGATGGCCGTCGATCTCCATGATGGACGGCGTGTCTTCGCTCCCGCCGGCAGCGATCCGGATGCGGTGCGAGCGCAGATCGAAAGCGGAGACACAGCATCATGATGTTCGTCCCTGCAGGCGTGAAGATGCACCTGGCGCTCGGCTACACCGACATGCGCAAAGGTATGGATGGGCTCGCAATGCTGGTCCAGGACACACTGAAGAAGGATCCGTTCTCCGGTCATCTGTTTGCCTTCCGCGAAGAAGGCATCGATCCTGAAGGTCCTGTTCTGGGACGGAAACGGCCTTTGTCTGTTCACCAAGCACATCGACCAGGGTGGCTTCGTATGGCCGGTGACGGCGGGCTATGATGGCTCGATCACGCTCACGCCGGCGCAGCTCGCGATGCTGATCGAAGGCATCGACTGGCGCGCGCCAGAGCGTGTGTGGAAGCCTGCAATTGCGGGATGATCTGCAAAATGTCGTGCTGAACTGAGTTGCGATTCTTCTACGAATCAGTGTGTTCGAGTACCATTGGACATGCAGCTCGATCTCACCAATCTCCCCTCCGATCCTGAGCTTCTGCAGCGCCTGGTGCGCGGCATCGCGGCCGCCGTCGATCACCGCGATACTGAGATCCGGCGGCTCAAGTCCATCATCAAACAGCTGCAGCGAATGCAGTTCGGCCGCAGCTCCGAGCGCATCGATCCCGACCAGCTTGCACTCGGTTTGGAGGATCTCGACAGCGACATCGGGCGCGTCGAGGAAGCGCAACAGAAGATCACACCGGAAGCCAACTCTTCGCCGCGACGCCGTCCGCTGCCCGATCATCTGCCACGCGAAGACGTTCTGCTTGACGTACAAGACCGGGTCTGCGGCTGCTGCGGCGGTGCTCTTCATCTGATTGACGAGAGCGTCAGAGATGCTGGATTGGATACCCCGCAGCTTCGCGTGGTGCGCACGACCTGTCGTAGATACGCCTGCCAAGCCTCCTGCAACACCGTGGTGCAAGCTGGCGCACCGGAACGATCGATTGCCGGTGGCTTGGCGACCCCTGGGCTGCTCGCGCACGTGCTGATCAGTAAATACTGCGACCATCTTCCACTCTATTGGCAGTCGCAGATCTTCGACCGTCAGGGCGCCGATCTCTGCCGCTCGACGCTCGCGGAGTGGATTGGCGGCGCGTGCTGGTGGCTCGAGGCCTTGCACAAGCGGCTGTGCAAGAATGTGTTCGCCTCCAACCATCTCTTTGCCGATGACACGCCGATTCCGGTGCTTGATCCAGGCCGCGGACGAACCAAGACGGGACGGCTCTGGGTGAACGCGCGCGAACAACGGCCGTGGAGCGGACCCGAGCCTCCGGCGGCCATCTATCTGTTCGCGCCGGACCGCAAAGCCGAACGACCGGTCGCACATCTTGCTGCCTTCAAGGGCATCCTGCATGTCGACGGATATGCTGGCTTCGAGCAGCTGGCCGACAAAGAGGGCATCACGCTCGCAGCTTGTTGGAGCCACTCGCGACGCAAGTTCTACGATGTCGCCGAAGCCACCGCATCTCCCGCGACACCAGAAGCCCTGCGCCAGATCGGCGAGCTCTATGCCATCGATAGCCGGGTGAGAGAATTGGATACCCGCGGCAGGCACAGACTCCGCTCAATGCTTCCGACGCGCCCTCGATTTGCGCGCTGGACACCCCCTGCCAGTACTCGGCGCCGGCATATTCGCACGATCTTACCAGCCGGAGTCGTGCGGATGTTCCAAACAGGAAGGGGCCCCTGCAGCCGAGACCATCCCTCAAGCTGCCACGCTTCCGAGTATCAACATGGCAAGGCCAAGATCAGAGCGGACTATGGACAGCGAAACGTTCGCCCTGCTTCTCGTCGAGAAGGTCTGACCTTGCCCCCAAGTTTTATCCAGATCTGAGTTCGTTCGGGCGGTTGGTGAAGTGCTCCCCGAAACTAGGCCAGCCGATGCTGGAATTTTCCGGGGTTAGGCTCGTGCCGGCGGGGGCGCCGGTG
>NZ_JAUHIU010000021.1:0-122564 GCF_032381555.1 Bradyrhizobium sp. SZCCHNPS1003 | reverse complement strand
ATGAGCGGGGAAGGGAAACGGGGCGTTGCCGAATGGCCCAAGCCACCGCGCCCTTCCTCGACTCTACCGTTAAGACCGTCGCGCAGGGAATGCCGGATGTTCGGCTGATCCTGTGGTAACTGCCGCCTGCTTTTCTTGTTGCAGGCGGGCCATGGGTGAGGCCCTCACCCGGCATTCCCTGCACCCTCTTCATTCAGAGGGGCGAACTGATGGATCCCTCGGACGCTGGCGCGTCGCGAGAAGGCGACGTCATGTGTGGATCGCTCGCGCGACACATTCGGTGTCGTCCCGGCCTTGAGCCGGGACCCATACTCACAGGCCGTAGTTTGAGGCACAGCCGGAGATGCAGAGGACGACAACAGCACCGCCGGCGGCTATGGGTCCCGGCTCGAAGGCCGGGACGACAGCGGAATGTGGTGTTGGACCTCGGACCACCGCTACGCGGCGGCGGAAGACGAAACCGCCCTCACCCGTTCCGGTACGTGTAGCTGTAGCCGTTGATCGCCGGAGCACCGCCGAGATGGGCGTAGAGCACCTTCGATCCTTCCGGGAAGTAGCCCTTCTTGACCAGGTCGATCATGCCCTGCATCGACTTGCCCTCATAGACCGGGTCGGTGATCATCGCCTCGGTGCGGGCGGCGAGGCGGATGGCCTCGTTGGTCTCGGCGCTCGGCACGCCATAGGCCGGATAGGCGTAGTCATTCAGGATCACGATCTCGTCGTCGCGGACCTTGCGGCCGAGCTCGACGAGCTCGGCGGTGTTGTCGACGATCTGGCGCACCTGGGTGCGGGTCTGCTCCGGCGTGCCGGAGGCGTCGATGCCGATGACGCGGTCGGCGCGGCCGTCGGCGGCGAAGCCGACGATCATGCCGGCCTGGGTCGAGCCGGTCACGACGCAGACGATGATGTAGTCGAACTTGATGCCCATCTCGGCTTCCTGCGCCCTCACCTCCTCGGCGAAGCCGACATAGCCAAGGCCGCCGAACTTGTGCACGGAGGCGCCGGCCGGAATGCCGTAGGGCTTGCCGCCGGCATCCTTCACCGACTGGATCGCATCCTCCCAGCTCTTGCGGATGCCGATGTCGAATCCATCCGGCACGATTCGGCTGTCGGCGCCCATCAGGCGCGTCATCAGGATGTTGCCGACGCGGTCATAGACGGCGTCCTCGTGCGGCACCCAGCTCTCCTGGACGACGACGCACTTCATGCCGATCTTGGCCGCGGTCGCCGCGACCATGCGGGTGTGGTTGGACTGCACGCCGCCGATCGAGACCAGCGTGTCGGCGTTCGACTCGATCGCGTCGGGCACGATGTATTCGAGCTTGCGCAGCTTGTTGCCGCCCATCGCGAGGCCGGAATTGCAGTCGTCGCGCTTGGCGTAGATCTGCACCTTGCCGCCGAGTGCCGCGGTCAGCCGCGGCAGATGCTCGATCGGGGTGGCACCGAAGGTCAGCGGATACTTCTTGAACTTGTCGAGCCGAAGCACGGGTCTCTCCGTGGGTGGATGAAAGGGCCGCCCCAAACATACAAAATTGCCGGGGAAAGGTGCTCTCTTTATCGTTCCTATGTTTCGTGCTTACGTCCACCAAGCTCGACTTTGGCAAGAGATACGTCCTTAGATGACAATAAATGTGAAAGAACCTTCCACCCCGGATCTCGACCGGGTCGATCGGCGCATTCTGCAATTGCTGCAGAAGGACGGCCGCATGACCAATGCCGACCTGGCCGCAGCCGTCCATGTCAGCCCGGCCACCTGCCATCGCCGCACCCAGCGTCTGTTCGAGGACGGCTACATCAGGAGCGTGCGCGCGCAGATCGCGCCGGAGAAGGTCGAGCGCAGCGCGCTGGTGCTGGTCGGCGTCGTGCTCGACCGTTCAACGCCGGAGAGCTTTCGCACCTTCGAGGCCGCGATCCGAAAGCTGAAATTCGTGCTCGACTGTCATCTCGTGGCCGGCGATTTCGACTTCTTCCTGAAGATCCGCGTCCGCGACATGCACGACTTCAATCGGATGCATGGCGACCAACTGATCTCGCTGCCCGGCGTACGCCAGACGCGCACGTTCTTCGTGATGAAGGAGGTCGTCGACAATGCGCCGCTCGATTTCTGAGCAGGTCGCGCATTGAACCGGGGACGCCGCATCAGCGACTTAACTGCGCGTGAGCTCGCTCACATCAGCAACCGACATCGCGGAGACACGGATGAAGAGGCTGTTGGCTGTTGTGGCTTTGGTTCTGGCCAGCAGTGCCGCCGAGGCGCAGTACGTCATCGAATACGGCGGCAAGACGATCCGCATCGATCCCGACCGCGGCACCGTGCAGATCCCCGGGGTCTACGACAATACCGAGCAGAAGAAGACCAAGCGCACCAAGCGCGATCCGGATCCGGCGGCCAGGCCGCAGCCCGGCGCGGACAAGCCGGCCCAGGCGCCAGCCGAGGCGGCCGTTACGCCGGCCCCGCAGCCGCAGGTTCCGGCCGCCGCGGCCCCAGCCCCTGTTCCTCCCGCACCAGCTCCGACGGCAGCCGTACCGGCGACCCCGCCGGTTGCGCCTGCTCCCGTCCAAGCGGCCCCGGCCGCCAACGCCGCGGCACCGGTTGCGCCGCCAGCCGCTGCGACGGCCGTTGTGGCACCTGCTGCGGCTCCGGCTCCTGCCGCCGCGCCGCCGCCACCGCGCCCAGCCCAGACGCCTGCCGTGACCACCGCAGCCGCGCCGCCCGCTGCGGCGCAGACCGCCGGTCGCGATCCCAACTCGCCGGTCGGCATCTGGTTGACCGAGGAGAAGGAGGGCCAGATCCGCATCGAGCCCTGCGGCACCAATCTCTGCGGCTACGCCGTGGACGCAAAGACCAACCAGAACGGCGAGCAGATCCTGATCAACATGCGTCCGAGCGACAAGACGCAGGAGAAGAAGTGGACCGGCCGCATCTTCGATCCGAACAGCGGCAGCACCTACGACTCGACCATCGCGCTGAAGGGAATGGACAGTCTGCGCGTGCAGGGCTGCGCCTTCGGCGGCATGTTCTGCGGCGGCCAGACCTGGACGCGGGTGAACTGAGCGCCGCGCCTGCGGTCGACGCTCTTTCAAATGAAAAGCGCGCGGCCCTGCGACCGCGCGCTCGAACTGATCTCGGGGGCTGCTCAGCTTCAGCCGACCTGGGTGGCGTATTCCTCGTCGGTGACGTGCTCCATCCACGTCACGTGCTCGCCATTGAGCGATTCATGCATCGCGACGTGGACCATGCCGGTGGTCGGCGCTGCGCCATGCCAATGCTTCTCGCCCGGCGGAATCCAGACGACGTCGCCGGCCTTGATCTCGCGCACCGGCCCGCCCTTGGCCTGCACGCGGCCGACGCCCTGGATGACATAGAGCGTCTGCCCGAGGGGATGGGTGTGCCAGGCCGTGCGAGCACCCGGCTCGAACGCGACACGCGCCGAGGCGACGCGAGCCGGAGCCTGTGGCGTGATGATCGGATCCTGCCAGACCGTGCCCGTAAAGCTTTCCGCCGCCGCGCGGCGGGTGGGGCGAGAGCCCGCGAGATAGACTTCGACCATTGTTCTGCCTTTCCTGAATCTGTGCCGTCGATTGATCGGGGCCGTGAACTACTTCTTCGACGCGGCGTAACGCGCCTTGGTCTCGGCGTTCATCGGATAGAGACCCGGCAGCACCGCGCCCTTGTTCACCTCGTCGACGATCCAGGCCTCCATGCGTTCCTGCTCGGGGCCCTCGGCGAGCACGTGATCGAGCATCGCCTGCGGGATCAGCACCGCACCGTCCTGGTCGGCCACGACGACGTCGTTCGGGAACACGGCCACACCGCCGCAGCCGATCGCCTCGCCCCAACCGACGAAGGTCAGGCCGGCGACCGAAGGCGGCGCCGCGTAGCCGTCGCACCATACCGGAAGCCCAGTGCCGAGCACGCCTTCGAGGTCACGCACCACGCCGTCGGTGATCAGCGCGGTGACGCCGCGCTTGACCATGCGGGCACAGAGGATGTCGCCGAAGATGCCGGCGTCCTTGACGCCCATCGCATCGACCACGGCGATGCAGCCTTCGGGCATGGCCTCGATCGCGGTGCGGGTGGAGATCGGCGACGACCAGGATTCCGGCGTCGCCAGATCCTCGCGCGCCGGCACGAAGCGGAGCGTGAAGGCGGGACCGACCAGCCGCTTCTGTCCCGGGCGCAGCGGCTTGGCGCCGCGCAGCCAGACATTGCGCAACCCCTTCTTCAGCAAGACCGTCGTGATGGTCGCGGTTGTGACTTGAGACAGGGTGGCGATGGCTTCGGGGGTGAGGGACATCTTGAGACTGGCGCTCCAAACAGGCTGGCGGAAAAAGCAGGCGCATCTTGCGAGCGACGAAGGCGGCGTCAAGGGCATGCTCGGTGCGTCCAGCGCATGCGGGGCTTGCGCCCATCCGATAAAGTCTTCTTATCGCCGAGCATCCGATTAATTTATTGAATTTTCGAGACTTTTTGCCTTTGACCCAATTCCACTTGCGATCGAAACGAGCTAGATCAGGGACCATCAACGCGGATCACTTCGGACTCATGGCCGATCCCTTTCCACCTCCCCGCCTGCTGCCCAGCGGCGACAGCGCCGTCACCGTCGAGTTCAGCCGGACGATCGACGAGATCGCCAACCGCCGCGTCCTGGCGCTCGACCATGCAGTGGCAGCGGCCGGGATCGAGGGCATCACGGAGACGGTGCCGACCTATCGTTCGCTGCTCGTGCACTATGATGCTGACGTCATCGACCACGACACGCTCGGGGCAAGGCTGTTGGCGCTGTCGGCCGGGTCGCTCGCGCCGGACAGCGAGGTCAGGCGCTGGCGGGTTCCTGTCTGCTATGGCGGAGAGAATGGCATCGACCTCGAGGATGTCGCGAAGGCGTTGAGTCTCACGCCGGACGAAGTCGTCGCGCGCCATATCGCCAGAACTTATCGCGTCGCAATGATCGGCTTTACCCCCGGCTGGTCCTATTTGTCCGGTCTCGATCCCACGCTGCAGATGTCGCGCCGCCAGAATCCGCGGCTCTCGACGCCGGCAGGCATCATCGCCATCGGCGGCATCCAGACCGGCATCCAATGCCTTGCGGGCCCCTGCGGCTGGCACCTGCTCGGCCGCACCGCGATGCGGACGTTTCAACTGCATCGCGACCCGACCTTCCTGCTCGAGCCTGGCGACGAGGTCAGCTTCTACGCCGTTGACGTGAAGACCTTCACCGAGCAGGAGCGCGCCGCCGAGAGCGGCGAGCTCATTGCCGAGCGGATCGCCGCATGAGCACGCTCGTCGTCTCACAGATCGGCCCGGCAAGCTCGGTCCAGGATGGCGGGCGTTTCGGCGCGCAGCGCTACGGGCTGACACCGTCCGGTGCAATGGACAAGCTGGCGCTGGCCGCAGCTAACAGCCTCGTCGGCAATGAGCCGATGGCGGCTGCGATCGAGATCGGCCCGTTCGGCGCGACCTTCACGGCGAAGGGCGGCGCGGTGCGCGTGGCGCTCGCGGGCGCGCAACGACCGGCGGATGTTGCCAAGCGGCAGGTCGAGATCAACACGTCGGTGACGCTGAACGACGGAGAGGAACTCACGCTCGGCTTTGCTCGCGGCGGCTCCTTCACCTATCTCGCCGTCGAAGGCGGCATCGCCGGCGAACCGATGTTCAACAGTCTCTCGGTGAATGCACGCGCTGGACTTGGCAGTCCCTACCCGCGGCCGCTCCAGGCCGGCGACGTGTTCGAGGTCGCACCCGCCGGCGACGCGCCGGAACTGCGGATCGATCTGCCGAAAATTAGCGGCGCGATTCGAGTCGTCATGGGGCCGCAGGACGACGAGTTCAGCGACGAGATGAAAGCGCTGTTCCTCGGCAGCGACTGGATGGTCTCGGCGACCAGCGACCGCATGGGCTATCGGCTCGAGGGGCCGCAGATCCGCCACCTGCACGGTCACAACATCGTCTCGGACGGCACCGTGGACGGCAGCATCCAGGTGCCCGGCAATGGTTCGCCGATCGTGCTGATGTCGGACCGCGGCACCAGCGGCGGCTATCCGAAGATCGCGACCGTCATCACAACCGATTTCGGCCGCCTGGCGCAGACGCCCGCCGGCACGCCGTTCCGCTTCAAGGCGGTGAGCATGGTCGAGGCACAGGCCGAGCTGCGCCGCTATAAGGACCTGTTGCGCAGCCTGCCCGGCCGCGTCACCGCGATCGCGAGCAGGGACTTCAACGTCGATGCGCTGCTCACGGCCAATGTGGCCGGTCATGCCGTCAGCGCAACCGACGCCACCACTTGGCCTGGAGTCACTCCCGATTAGTTTGATCACATCTCACGTTGCTTCGGACCCATCAACGAGCGGACCCTGACATGACCAGCACCGTCGATCTGAACTGCGACCTCGGAGAAGGCTTCGGCCCGTGGGAAATGGGCAATGACGTCGCGATGATCGAGCTGGCGACATCGGTCAACGTCGCCTGCGGCTTTCATGCCGGTGACGCCGACATCATGCGGCGGACGGTCGAGATGGCGAAGGCCAAAGGCGTCAGCGTCGGCGCGCATCCCGGCTATCGCGATTTGCACGGTTTCGGCCGGCGTCCGATGCCGGGGCTGAAATCCTCGGAGATCGAGAACCTCGTCGCCTATCAGATCGGCGCCCTGCAGGCGATCGCCACCGCGGCCGGTCACAAGGTCACGCATGTGAAGGCACACGGCGCGCTGTCCAATGTCGCCTGCGAGGACGAGATGACGGCGAACGCCATCGCCAAGGCGATCAAGGCCGTCGATCCCAGCCTGATCTTCGTCGTGCTCGCCAACTCCAAGCTGGTGACCGCGGGCGAGAAGGCCAATCTGAGGATGGCTCACGAGGTGTTTGCCGACCGCGCCTATGGCGACGATGGACTGTTGGTGTCGCGCAGCAAGCCCGGCGCGGTGCTGCACGAGCCCAAGCAGATCGCGGAGCGCGTCGTGCGAATGGTTCAGGACGGCGCCGTGATTTCAGTGAGCGGCAAGGTCATGAAGATGCGCACCGACACCGTTTGCATCCACGGCGATACAGCCGGCGCCGTCGAGATCGCACGCGAGGTCCGCAAGGCACTCGACGCGGCGGGCATCACGGTCGCGCCGTTCAGCTCGGCGGTGTGATCAGAACGGATGCGTGGAGGGCATGCCCAAGGTGATCGCGGCAATCAGCGCCAGCGCGCTATAAAAGGCTACCAGCGCGACCGCGGTGCCGCGCTCGCGAATGGCGCGGGCCTGGGGCATGTGTCGCAGGGGCGTCGATATCGTCCGCATGGCCGGTCTCCTGAAGTTCCGGCCATGAGAAAAGCGTTCCCGCGGCCGGGTGCAAGGCAACCGGCGAAATAACGACAAGCCCCCTGTTTCGGGTCCGCTTGGAACCAAAAAATTCTCGATCGGTGTTCCGACCGAGAAATATTCTCCATCGGGTTCCGGCTCAGTAGACGTCGAGCTGGAACCGGCCCTTCTTCTTGAGGTCCGCAACGAAGCTGACGGCCTCATCCGTGGACCGGGCACCAAACTGGGCGACGATGTCGACCAGGGCGCGCTCGACGTCCTTGGCCATGCGCTTGGCGTCGCCGCAGATGTAGAGGTGGGCGCCGTCGGCGAGCCAGGTCCACACCTCACGGCCGACCTCGCGCATGCGGTCCTGGACGTAGAACTTCTTGTCGCCGTCGCGCGACCACGCCAGCGACAGCCGCGTCAAGAGGCCCGCGGTCTTCATGGCGTTGAGCTCGTCGGCGTAGAAGAAGTCGCAGTCGCTGCGCTGATGGCCGAAGAACAGCCAGTTCTTGCCCGGCGCGCCGGTCGCCCTGCGATCGAGCAGGAAGGCGCGGAACGGCGCAACGCCGGTGCCGGGGCCGACCATGATGATCGGCGTCTTGGGATCGGCCGGCAGCGCGAAGCCATGCGCCTTCTGCACATAGACGCGCAGCTTGTCGCCGGGATTAATCCGCTCGGCCAGGAACGTCGAGGCAAGTCCCAGCCGCTTGCGCTTGCCAACGACGTAGCGGACGCAGTCGACCGTCAGCGACAGCTTGCCGGGCGTGGCATTGTGCGACGACGAGATCGAATAGAGCCGCGGCTGCAGCGGCTCCAACGCCTCGACGAAGGCCTCCGGATGCGGCCGGACGCCGGAGAACTTCTGCAGCACTGCCATCACATCGAGCGTCGCCGCGTCGCCATCGGGATCCTCGCCCTGCGCCAGCTGCCGCGCCTTCTCGCGGGTCGCGCCGCCGGTGATGAAGGAGATCAGCTCGAACAGCGAATCCGGTGCCGGCGACAGCGAGACATCCTCCAAGAGGCACTGCCGCAGCGGCTTGCCGTTCACCTCGGTCATGTGCGAGGCGCCGAGCAGCGCGATGATCTGGTCGACCAGGCCGAGATCATTCTTGGCGAAGATGCCGAAGGAATCGCCGACGACGTAGTCGAGCCCGCTCTCTCCCAGATCAAACTCGATGTGCCAGGTCTCTTTCTCCGAGCCCGGCTTGTTGAGCAGGCGCCGCGACAGGAACGTCGCCTCGACCGGATTGTCGCGCGAGCGGCCGGGCTCGCTGACGACGACGGAGACGGTGGCCGGCGCGGCAGCAGCGGGCTTGGCGGCCGCCGGAGCCGTGTCGATCTCCTCGTAAAGAGCCTTCAACATCCGCGCGGTTTCTTTGCCACCGGGGACGCACAGATTCAGCCGCGCCTCGCTGCGACCGGCAATCGCATCCGAATAGTCGTTGCAATTGTAGCCACATTGGCCGCAGTCCTGCTGCGCCATGGCTGCCATCATGCGCCGGCGCAGCGGACGGCCCTCGGCCAGCTTCATGCGCTCGGCGATCGGCATGGTCTGATCGTGCCATGGCGCCTCGCCGTCATCACCGTCGCCTGCGGGCGCGAGCACAGCGCCGTTCTGCGTCGGCGACAATGCTGTCGAGCCGTCTAGACCGAGCGCTCCGACCAGGAAGCCGTTGAGCCACGAGCGCTGCGCCTCGGAAAATGGCGCCGTCGGAGGAATGATATCGATGTTGGGCATGGGCGTGATCTGGTTCATGCTGACACCTGCGACGAGGTCTGGGCTTCGGCGAGATTGCGCAGCGCTTCGCCGTCGTGACGGCGTGCGAACGAGAGGAAGGTCTCTTCGGGCGAGGCGCGATGGGCGAGATAGGCCTTGAGCAGCTTCTCGACGGTTACAGGCGCATCCGCCGCCTTGAGGTCGCGATAGACCTCGCGGCCGATATCGGCCTGAGGGCCGAAACCACCCCCGGCGAACAGATGATAGCCTTCGACCGTGTCGTCGCCGTCACCAACCGGCACCTTTGCCGCGATCAAGCCGATGTCGCTGATGTAGTGCTGGGCGCAGGAGTGATGACAGCCGGTGAGATGAATGTTCAGCGGCGTGTCGACGTCCACCCTGCTCTCGCACCAGTCGCCGATCTCGGCCGCATGTTTCTTGGTGTTGGATGCTGCGAACTTGCAGCCGGCGTTGCCTGTGCAGGCGATCAGTCCGGCGCGGATGTGCGAGGCCTTGACCGACAGTCCGATCTGCTCGACCGCGGCGCAGGCCAGCGCGACCTTGTCGTCGCGGACGCCCGATAACAGCAGGTTCTGCCACACCGTGAGCCGGATCTCGCCGTCGCCGAGATCCGCTGCGATTCTGGCAAGCGCGCGCATCTGATCCGTGGTCAGCTTGCCCAGCGGCAGCACGACGCCAATCCAGTTCAGCCCCTGCTGCTTCTGCTGGTGCACGCCGACATGGGCCATGCGGTCGGAGTCGGGTCGCGGCTCGAGCGCCTCGTCCGGCACGCGCGCAAGCTTGCGGCCGAGCCTCGTCTCGACGGCTTCCATGAACTTGTCGTGCCCCATGTTGTCGAGCACATATTTGAGCCGCGCCTTGAGACGATTGGTGCGGTCGCCGGTCTCGATAAAGAGCCGCACGATGGCGTCAGCCACCTCGGTCGCCCGCTCCGGCTCGACGATGATGCCGGTCGACTTGGCAAAATCCTTGTGTCCCGTAATGCCGCCGAGGCCGAGTCTGAACCACACGCCGGGCGCAACCCCAAATCCGTCCTTCACCTCGACCGCCGAGAACGCAATGTCGTTGGTGTCCTCGAGCGCCGCGATCTGCCCGGCACCGTCGAAAGCGACGTTGAACTTGCGTGGCAGGCCGTACAGCGAGCGGTCGTTGAGGATGTGGAAATGCCATTCGCGCGCATAGGGCCGCGTATCCAGCAATTCCTGCGGATCGATCCCCGCGGTTGGCGTTCCCGTTACGTTGCGGATGTTGTCGGCGCCGGAGCCGCGAGCGGTCAGACCGAGATCCGAGAGTCCCTCCAGCAGCATGACCGCGTGCCTGGGTGGGATTTCGCGCAGTTGCAGGTTTGCCCGCGTGGTGACGTGGCTGTAGGGACCGCAAAGCTCGTCGGCGAGATCGGCGAGGCCGGTCAACTGCCAATGCTTCAGGATGCCGTTGGGGATGCGCAGACGGCACATGTAGGAGTCCTGCGCCGGAGCGACGTGAAACAGGCCGTAGTAGCGCCAACGGAAATTGTCGGCCGTGGATGGCGCGGCATCGTTGCGCGCCTGCTCCTTCAGCCGTTCGTAGGCATCGAACGGATGTCCTTCGCGCTTGACCTTTTCCTGGTCGGCGAGCTTCCGTCCCGACGCGATCACCTTGTCCTGCGCCTTGATGTGGATGGCGTCCGGACCGGTCGGCTCGCTTGCTGTCGGCGCGCCACCCTGGCCGCGTCCTGCGAGCGTGACCTTGAGGCCCGCGGCCAACCCTTCGAGATAGCGCTTCTGCTCGTCGTTGAAGTCGACTGACAACGATTCGATTTTCATGATGGCGGACGAAGCTCCAGCGGCCAGGGCGATTGGCGTTCGGGAATGGGATGAGGATCGCATCGTCCGACCGGCCGGTATGGCCTGATTCAGGTGAGCGATCCGACCAGCTTCGTTGCTGCGGAAATCCGACATGGATTGCAGTCAGCGGCGTCTGCGGCGGCCGACTGCACCGCAACATTCAAGTTGCGTGCCAGCGGGACAAATCAAGGAAAAGCGCGAAGAATCAGGTCGCTGCCCGAATCGATGAAGGCGCGTTGTCAGGCTCAGGCCCCGAAATACGGGCACGCCGCCCAAAAATTGGTCGGCGGCGCCCGGTGCCCAGACCCTGATCGGAGCGGTGGATCAGGCCGTCCAGCGGCCGATCTTGAATGCCTTGAGATGGCCGATCACGTCGTCCACCGCAAAAGGCGGACCAGCGAACGCGCCGATGGCGGCATCCGTGCCGACCGCGGCCGTGCCCATCGCCGCGTCGTAGATATCCGGCCGGAACACGCCCATGGCGGTGCCCAGGGCTTCATTGCTGAGGGGAGTCTGGCCCCACCGCACCATCTGGGCATACAGCCATGCCGCCTGGATCTTCTCGGGCCGTCCCGCTTCTTCCCGGCCCACCAGCAGATAGCGCGAGCTTTCGCGGAAGGTGCCATCCGGCGAGATCTTGAGGCGGCCGTCCAGCGTACGCTGGAGCACCTCCGCATCGACGCCGATCCGCTCCGGCTGGGCCAGGATACGCGCGGCCTCCCCATGGTTCTGCTCGATGAAATCGGCGGCCTTCGCGCAGGCGCGGACCAGGCCGGCGAGGGCGCCGGGATTTTTGTCAGCCCAGCTCTGCCTGACCGCCAGCACCTTTTCGGCCGCGCGCACCAGCACGTCAGACACGAAGTGGAGAATATGGCCGATGCCGAGATCGACCGCGATCGAGTTCCACGGTGCTCCGACGCAGAACGCGTCGACGTGACCGTTGGCGATGCTCTCCACCATGTAGGGCGGCGGCAGCACCACGAGGCGGACGTCCTCATCGGGGTCGACGCCGCCTGCGGCCATCCAGAACCGCAACTGATAGTTGTGGGTCGAGAACGGAAACGTCATGCCGAAAGTCAGCGGCTCGGCGCCGGCCTTGCGCCGTTCAGCGACGACGCGCGCCAGGGCCAGCGCCGTCGCCATCGGGTCGAAACGATCACCCTCGAGGTGGGCCATGATTGCCGCATGCAGCGCCGGCGTCACGGTGATCGCGTTGCCATTCACGCCGAGATTGAACGGCGCGACGATCGGAACCTTGACGTGGCCGATACCAAGACTGGACGCAATGGCCACCGGTGCCAGCAGATGCGCGGCATCGAACAGGCCAATGTTGAGCTTGTCGCGGACGTTCGACCAGGAGACCTCGCGGACGAGGGTGACGTCGAGCCCCTCCGCGGCCGTGAAGCCCTTATCGACGGCGACGATCAGCGCCGCGGCATCGACCAGCGGAATGAAGCCAATGCGAAGCGGGCCAGTCATTTCAACATCTCCGAGGCGGTCAGGATCGATTGTGCGATCTCGCCGATCTTCTTCTTTTCGCGCATGGCTGTGGAGCGCAACAGCACGTAGGCTTCCTCTTCGGTGAAGCCCTTCATCTTCATCAGAATGCCCTTGGCGCGGTCGATCACCTTGCGGTCCTCGAGCGCGGACTTGGCGCGCTCCAGCTCGTCCTGAAGCTTGGAGAACGCATTGAAGCGGGAGATGCAGAGGTCGAGGATCGGCTTGATCCGCTCCTTCTTCAGGCCATCGACGATGTAGGCGGAGACGCCCGCCTCCACCGAGGCCTGGATCGAAGCTGCGTCGCTCTGGTCCACGAACATCGCGATCGGCCGGCGGACGGCGCGGCTGACCTGGAACATCTGCTCCAGCACGTCGCGGCTCGGGTTCTCCAGGTCGATGACGATGACGTCCGGATCCAGGGCATAGATGCGCGCCAGGAGCCCCTGCATCTCGCTGACATGCACGACGCCGGTAAAGCCCGCTTCCCGCAAGCCTTCCTCGAGGATGGCCGCGCGGATCGGGCTTTCGTCGACGATCACGATTTTAGGCGATTGCTCGGCGCTCATCGATCACCAGGTTGTCCGGGCCCTCACCCATAGCATGGACGTGGCCGCGTCAAAGCCTTGTCTTTCTGGGCAATTCGGACTAGCTGACGCCTATCTCATCAGGCAGTTCCAAGATGCAGCAGGGTTCGGCGCCCAAGATCAGCTTTGTTTCGCTCGGATGTCCCAAGGCCTTGGTCGATTCCGAGCGCATCATCACGCGTCTCCGCGCCGAGGGCTACGAGCTTGCCCGGAAGCATGACGGCGCCGACGTCGTCATCGTCAACACCTGCGGGTTCCTGGACAGTGCCAAGCAGGAATCCCTGTCGGCGATCGGCTCCGCCATGGCCGAGAACGGCAAGGTCATCGTGACCGGCTGCATGGGCGCCGAGCCGGAGCAGATCGAGCAGGCCTATCCCGGCGTACTGTCGATCACCGGCCCGCAGCAGTATGAGAGTGTGCTGGACGCCGTACACCGCGCGTCGCCGCCTGCGCACAACCCTCATCTCGATCTGGTTCCTCCGCAGGGCATCAAGCTTACGCCCCGGCACTACGCCTATCTGAAGATCTCCGAAGGTTGCAACAACCGCTGCACCTTCTGCATCATCCCGAAGCTGCGTGGCGATCTGGTGTCGCGCCCCGCGGCCGACGTGCTGCGCGAGGCCGAGCGGCTGGTCGCAGCCGGGGTCAAGGAGCTGCTGGTCATTTCGCAGGACACCTCGGCCTATGGGCTGGACCTGAAATATGCCGAAAGCGCCTGGAAGGACCGCAGCGTCCGGGCGCGCTTCCTCGATCTGGCGCGCGAGCTCGGTGAGCTCGGCGCCTGGGTCCGGCTGCATTACGTCTACCCCTACCCGCATGTCGACGAGGTGATTGGCCTCATGACAGACGGTAAGATATTGCCTTATCTCGACATCCCATTCCAGCATGCCAGCCCGAACGTCCTGAAGGCGATGCGCCGCCCGGCGGCGCAGGACAAGACGCTGGACCGGATCAAAGCCTGGCGGACAGCCTGCCCCGACCTTGCGCTGCGCTCGACCTTCATCGTCGGATTCCCCGGCGAGACGGACGCGGATTTCGCCTATCTGCTGGACTGGCTGGATGAGGCCGAGATCGATCGGCTCGGATGCTTCAAATACGAGCCGGTGGCCGGCGCGACCTCCAACGCCCTGCCCGACCAAGTCCCGGACGCGGTCAAGCAGGAGCGCTGGGACGCCCTGATGGCCCGCCAGCAGAAGATCTCGGCACGCCGGCTCAAGCGCAAGGTTGGAACGCGTCAGCAGGTGATCATCGACGAGGTCGGGCCGAGCGTCGCCAAGGGCCGCACCAAGGCTGATGCCCCTGACATCGATGGCGCCGTCTATCTGTCCAGCCGCCGGCCGCTGCGTGTCGGCGAGATCGTCACGGTCAAGATCGAGCGTGCCGACGAATACGACCTGCACGGGACGGTCGCGGGTTTCTAGCGCGGCTCTGTCGCGTCTCGGGCCAGCCGCCGGGAACTCGGGGGAATTACAGACGGGCGAGGAGATGCGTCCTGGACCTGCGGACTGCCCCTCAGTGCGAGGAGCCCGTGGTGCGAACCGACCAGAGCTTCAGCAGGCGAAGCGCCTCGTCCTGCTTCAGTTCGAGATATTTGTTCTTGAGCTTGGTCAGCTCGTCGGGAGGCGTTGCACCTGAGACGAACCGGCTGTCGAGGATGGCCGCAACCGTGACCCAGCTCAGTCCAGCGGCCTTGCACGGCACGAGAATGCCGTCGCTGCGCAGGCTCTGCATCAGCGGCCGCACCAGCTCGATGCTGCATTTCGCGAGCTCCGCGATGGCCGCGATCGTCTCGCCGTAGCGCCGCTGACGGGCAAATTCCAGCAGCGCGGCCTCGGTCAGCTTTCCGCCCTGCTTCAGCTGGCCAACCGCCACCTTGGAGCTGCCACCATCGCGGTTTCGCGACATGTCGCGCTCGGCGTCGACCGTGGCCGCTGAAATGGCGCTGCGGATTTCTTCGTAGAGATGCGGCGGCGCCGACGCGAGCAGCCGCGCCCTCACCGCCTCCGTCGCGCGCTGCAACAGGGTCCTGCGCAAGGCTGCCGGCAGATCGGCGCGGATGCCGGCCGCGACCGTGAGCTCCGCATCTCCAGCCGCCTGTGCCACGATGGCGGCGAATCCGGCGGGAGACACCCGCGCCCCGGGATTCCTCATCAGTTGGCGGCTCACGCTCGGATAGCGTCGCGCGAGCAGCGCATCGGTAACGATCTCCTGCAGCCACCAGCGCCCGGCGATCGCAATCAGGTGCTTCTCGCCGCGCGTCTGCGCGATCTCGACGAGATCCTCGCTGCTCAGCCGCGGCGATTCCGAAAGCACCGGCCCCGCGACGGCGATGTCGTCATGATAGGCCAGCCGCCGGATCACGCCGGCCGGCGCCTGCGGGATCGGGGCAAGCTGGGCGCTGAGTTCGGCGAGTGCGATCCGGGCACCGACGTCGGCCAGCGCGCGCAGCTCGATGGTGTTGACGAGACGCTCGAAGACGTCGGCAAACAGCGCGTGCTGCTCGATATCCAGGCTGCCGGCCGAGGCGACGAACAGGGCGGCCACCCGCTCGGCCACGCCGGAGCAGCGGTCGGCTGAGCCGGTGGCTATGGCCGCCTGCACTTCTTCGGCGATCGTGAGATGGGGGTTCGACATCGCTCGTCCTGAGCGCTTGCATTTTCAAGCTGCCCGGCAAAGTAAACGCAGCCGCTAAATGTTTGGTAAAGTTGTCACTAAAGCGCGAGACCCGAGATTGGATCGTGCGACCTTCGCACCGGCCGGCGCTTCCCTCGCCGCTTCCCGGAGCAGCGGCCCGTATTGCAGCCTGCAGGCCGGCATCTTGACACCGGTTGCGATTTGCCTGTATGGCCGCCGCATGATCTTCAACCGGACCAACCGCCGCGCCGCCGTTTGCCGTCGTCACCGCCGTGACGATGCCGGGGCGCGCCATGTCCGAAGACGTTGCTGATCAGCTAGCTCATCAGCTCCAGGTTTTCGAGAAGGCCGCTCCCGCAAAGGAGCGGCCTTCTCGCTTTTTGGCCCACCGTTTCCCCCTGAGCACAGGAGATTGCACATGCTGACCGCCTCCCATCCCTACGACGCTCTGATGGAGATCACGGCGCGTCCGCGCACCGTCTTCGTTCAGGGCAAGGGCTCCTGGCTATGGGACGACGACGGCAAGCGCTATCTGGACTTCATCCAGGGCTGGGCCGTGAACGCGCTCGGCCATGCGCCGCCGGAGCTTGCCAGCGCGCTCGCCAGCCAGGCGGCGCGCCTGATCACGCCGAGCCCAGCCTATTTCAACGATACCAGCCTGCAACTCGCCAAAGCACTGGTCGACCGCTCGTGCTTCGACCAGGTATTCTTCACAAATTCGGGCGCCGAAGCCAATGAAGGCGCCATCAAGCTCGCGCGCAAATACGGCGCCCTGCGCAAGAACGGCGCGTATGAGATCATCACCTTCGAGGGCGGCTTCCACGGCCGCACCCTGGCGACGATGTCGGCTTCTGGCAAGAAGGCGTTCGAGCCGCTGTTCGAGCCGAAGGTGCCTGGCTTTCCCAAGGCGCGCCTGAACGACATCGGCTCGGTCGAGGCGCTGATCTCCGACCAGACGGTCGCGATCATGCTGGAGCCGATCCAGGGTGAGGCCGGCGTGTGGCCCGCGACGGACAAGTTCCTGCAGCATTTGCGGGCGCTGACCGCCGAGCACGGTCTGCTGCTGATCGTCGACGAGATCCAGACCGGAATGGGCCGCACCGGAAAGCTGTTCGGCTATGAGCATGCCGACGTCCTCCCGGACATCATGACCTTGGGCAAGGGCATCGGCGGTGGTGTCCCGCTCGCCGCCCTGCTCGCGACCGACGCGGCGTCTTGTTTCGAGCATGGCGATCAGGGCGGCACCTTCAACGGCAATCCCCTGATGTGCGCGGCGGGACTTGCTGTGCTCGACGTCATCGAGAAGCCGGAGTTTCTCAAGGCTGTCGCGGACAACGGGATCTATCTCGAGAGTGAGTTGCAGCGCATCTCGGCAAGGCACGGCCTGGGCGAAGTACGCGGCCGTGGTCTGTTGCTCGCGCTCGACGTGATCAGGCCGATCGCGCCGGCGATCGTCGCGCATGCCTTCGAGCTCGGCCTGCTGCTGAACGCGCCGCGTCCGGATGCGTTGCGCTTCATGCCGGCGCTCAACGTGACCCGGGACGAAATCGCGGCGATGATCGACACGCTGGATGGCATCCTGACCAAGGTCGGCGCTGCCCGGTGCGTGGCGTAGCGGCTCAGGTCGCGAGGACCGGCGCGGCATTCATCAGTCGAGCCGACCTTGCGGGATGCGCGTCCGGAGGGGCGCGCGATCGCCGAGAACATGATTGTCGGAGGAGCGGAAGCATGCCGGCGCGAAGACGAGGAGCCACAGCGTCAGGTCTATCGTGTCGCGCCGGAGGCTCCAGAACCGGACGTCGATTGACCTAGATCAAAGACAGCGCGCCGCCTGACCAACGATCTTTGCGGAGCCAAACACCTGCGGTCCGATGACATACGTTATATCCTTGTGGATATAGCGTTGTACGGGATGTGATCAGCTCGGAGGGACGAGGCTTGCCGGACCAAGCTGATGATCATTCCGCCGACAACGACGTCGGTACGACACAAGGAGATACGAGAATGGCGAGAGACAATCTGGCTCGAGCACTACCCGTCACGGACGCCGCGAGCCACATCGCCCCCGCTGCCGCCACCGAAGAGGTTTTGATTCACGTCCGCTTCTTTCCGAACTCGGACATCAACTCGATCGGCGAGAAGCCGGCCGGGCTCACCGCGAACGAATGGTACGAGCGCCTGCTCGCGATGGCACGTCCGCACTATCGGACGTTCGCCGGCGGCCGCGGCTTCTTCCGCATCCCCCGCCCCTGCTTCGACGCGATCCTGAAAGGCGTCGCTGCCTGACGTCGGCTCTCTCCGGATGAGGCAGCGGGCGTCCTCTCTGCCTCATCCTTGTCGACCGCGGTGCGCCGGGTGCGCCGCGGTCGCTGACGTTTTGGTTCGTGCGGGCGTCGGGGGACAACATTGAGCGAAGCAGCTTTCAGCGAACTGCGACGTGTCTTCAGCGCGCTGCTGGCGTCCGGGCGGGCCTCGCAGAACCTGGTAGACATGCTCGCCGACCGCGCCTTCGATCTGTTCGAAGCCAACATCCACGCCCAGACGGCGCATCTGCCCGCCCTCGCCTGCGCCAAGGGCTGCCCCTCCTGTTGCGCGCTGCGCGTGACGGCGACGGCACCGGAGATCTTCCTGCTCGCGCGCTACGCCCGGCAGATCGATCAGCGCATGCCGGCAACCGCGCTCGGCTCGCTGTCACGCCGGATCAAGCTCGCCAACCGCGCGACGCGCGGCTTGGGCGAGACCGAGCGAATGAAGCTGCGCCAGCCTTGCCCATTCGTCGTGCGCGGCGGCTGCATCATCCATCCCGCGCGTCCGCTCGCCTGCCGCGGCCATGCCTCGTTCGACCGGCGCGCCTGCGCGCAGGCCATGGCCGGCCGCGAGGTGGACGTGCCGGTCTCGGCGCCACACGTCGCTCTGCGCGCCCTGGTGCAGGATTCGCTCAGGGAAGCGCTCGACAGCGCAGGACTCGCCGCTGGCCTCTATGAGCTCAATCAGGGTCTCGTTCTGGCGCTCGACGACCCCGAGCGCGAGCGCGCCTGGCGCGACGGACAAGACAGCCTCGCGCCGGCGCGGATCGAGGCGTCGACGACGGCAGCGCAGACGGACGCGGTGCTCTGGAGCCGGGCTTCGGCTGGTGGCGCTTCGATCCGGGACGAATTCTAGCGGCAGATCCCGATCGCCAAGCGCCTATGGCTTGAGGATCGAGGCCCCGGTCGTGGCGCGGCTTTCGAGATCGGCGTGCGCCCGGCCCGCATCCTTCAGCGCATAGGCGTGATTGATCTGCACGTGCAGCTTGCCGCTGATCACCGCTGAGAACAGCGTGTCGGCGCCCTCCAGCAACTCGGACCGTTTGCCGATGTAGTCGTTGAGCTTCGGCCGGGTCGCGAACAGAGAGCCATGGCTGTTGAGCTCGGCGATCGAGAATGGCGGCACCGGACCCGAGGCATTGCCGAAGCTGACGAACAGACCGCGCGGCTTCAAGCAGGACAACGAGCCGGGGAAGGTCGACTTGCCGACCCCGTCATAGACCACGTCGCACAATTCACCGCGGCTGATCTGCTTGACCCGTGCGACGAAGTCCTCCTCGTTGTAGAGGATGACGTGGTCGCAGCCATTGGCCAGGGCGAGATCGGCCTTCGCCTTGGAGCCGACGGTGCCGATGACGTGCGCGCCGAGCGCGCGCGCCCACTGGCAGGCCAGCAGGCCGATGCCGCCGGCGGCAGCGTGGATCAGCACGCGATGGTGCGGCTCGACCTTGAACGTCTTGTGCAGCAGATACCAGACCGTCAGTCCCTTGAGCATCAGCACCGCGCCCTGCTCATAGGTGATGTGGTCGGGCAGCTTGACCAGGCGCTGCCAAGCGATATTGCGCTCGGTCGCGTAGCCGCCCAGATTTTCGTAGTAGGCGACGCGGTCGCCGGGATGAAAATTCGTGACGCCCGGCCCTACGGCGATCACCTCGCCTGCCGCCTCGTTGCCGGTGATGAACGGCAGGCCGGGCGCCTTGTACAGTCCGGTGCGGTAGTACACGTCGATGAAGTTCAGGCCGATCGCGTGCTGGCGGATGCGGACCTCGCCGGGGCCGGGCGCGGCGACGTCGACCGGCTCATAGACGAGCACCTCGGGGCCTCCCACCTTGTGCACGCGCACCGCCTTGGTCATCCCGCCATCTCCCTTCGGACTCTCCATCGCCGCGTCCGAGAATCCGGCGAAAGAACTTTCGACACTTACCTGATTCTCATCGGACATCCGGCTCCGTTGAAGGAGCCGGACTCCGGCCGTGCATCGGGCGCTGCCGGCGGCAAAAGCGAAGGCGATCACGACGGCCTTGTCAACTCGGCACCTGTCAGGCGTTGCGCTTCCTGCGGTTGCGCGAGGCCATCACGTTGAAGGCTTCGACCGCCAGCGCAAAGACGATCGCGAAGTAGATGTAGCCGCGCGGGATGTGGAACTTGAAGCCGTCGGCGACCAGCGCGACGCCGATCAGGAGCAGGAAAGCGAGCGCCAGCATCTTGGTGGTCGGATGGTTCGCCACGAAGCGAGCGACCGGTCCGGAGGACACGTACATGATGACCATGGCGATGATGACGGCGGCGATCATGATCTCGAGATCCTGGGCCATGCCGATCGCCGTGATGATCGAGTCCAGCGAGAACACGAGATCGATGACGATGATCTGCACGATCACCCAGAAGAACTTGTTGGTGCCGCCGCCCTGCGACCCGCCGTCCTCACGCGCCTCGACCTCGGCATGGATCTCATGCGTGGCCTTGGCGATCAGGAACAAGCCGCCGGCGATCAGGATGATGTCGCGCCAGGAGAAGCCGACGCCGCCGATCGTGAGCACCGGCTGCGTCAGCCCGATCAGCCAGACCAGCACGCTGAGCAGCACGATGCGGAAGATCAAGGCCAGCGCCAGCCCGACCTGCCGGGCGCGTGTCGCCTGCGGCTGCGGGATGCGCGAGGTGATCACCGACAGGAAGATGACGTTGTCGATGCCGAGAACGATCTCGAGGGCGGTCAGGGTGAGCAGCGCCGCCCACGCTTCGGGACTGGTCAGAAGGTCGATCATGCTTTCAAGGATCTCAACAGGCGGATCGCGGAGTCGCTCGCGACGATGTAGAGGGCGATCGCGCACAACAGCGTCGTCACGATCGGGTCCACGGCGAAGTTGTTTCCCAGCACATCGATGACCAGGACGCCCCAGAGCGCGACCAGCGGCAGCGTCAGCCAGCGCAGCCGTTCGACGCGCACCGGGTGGATGACATGGAATGGGACGAAGGTCAGCGCGATCAGGGCCGCGAGCCCCAAGGTCGCCAACGATGGCGAGGGATGCAGCAGGAACAGGTAGAATGCCGCGATATTCCAGAGTCCCGGAAAGCCGCGAAAATGATTGTCGTCGCTCTTCATGCGGCGATCGGCGAAATACAGCGCGCCGGTGACGGCGATGCCGACGCCGATGACCGGCGCGGCGAGCGGCAGCAGCATCCCGCTGGCGGTGATGGCGTAGGCCGGCACGAACACATAGGTCGTGAAATCCACTACCAGATCGAGCACGTCGCCCGACCAGTCCGGCTGCACATGGACGACGTCGAGCCGACGCGCCAGCGGCCCGTCGATGCCGTCGATGACGAGCGCGACGCCGAGCCACCAGAACATCGCAGTCCAATGCTCGCGCACGGCCTCGAGCAGCGCGAGCAGCGCGACGCCCGCACCGAGCGCGGTGAAGACGTGCACCGAGAACGCCGCGGCGCGATGGGCGGGCGTTGCGGCCACCCTGCTCTCTGGTCTCAACTGATCCATGCAGCGCCAGTGCTATCAGGAATCGGAGCCAATTGCATATCCGCCGTTGCGGCGATGCGCCGCGCAGGCTCACGCAATACTCTTGAAAAAGCCCCGCAGGAACGTCAAATGTTCCCGCATGAGCAACACAGACGCCAGCTTTGATGTCATCGTCGTCGGCGGCGGGCCCGCCGGGCTCGCCGCCGCCGTTGCCTTGTCGCAGACCGGGGCGCGGACGGCGCTCGTGGCCCGCAAGGCCCCGTATGCAGACAACCGCACCACCGCCCTGCTCGGCGGCTCGGTCGATTTCCTCGACGAGATCGGCGTCTGGTCATCGTGCCGTGACCGCGCCGCCGGCCTGAAGGCGATGCGGCTGGTCGACGATACCGGCCGGCTGATCCGGGCCCCGGAGGTGCGCTTCGTCGCCGACGAGATCGGTCTCGACGTGTTCGGCTACAACGTCGCCAATGCCGTCCTGGTCGAGGCGCTGGAACAACGCGCCGGCGAGATCGACGGCCTGATGCGGATCGCCGAGGATGCGGAAAGCGTCCGCAGCGATGCCGATGCGGTGACCGTCACCAGCGCATCGGGCCGCGTGCTGACGGCGCGGCTCGTGATCGGCGCCGACGGCCGGCATTCGCTGTGCCGCGAGGCCGCCGGCATCGGCGTGAGCCGGCGCACGCTGCAGCAGTCGGCGCTGACCTTCAACATCACCCATGCACGGCCGCATCACAACGTGTCGACGGAATTCCACACGCCGCAGGGACCTTGCGTGTTCGTGCCGCTGCCGGGCGATCGCTCCAGCGTCGTCTGGGTCGCAGCCCCGAAGGAGGCCGACCGGCTGTTCGCGCTCGACGACGATGCCCTGTCGGCAGCGGCCGAGCGGCAGTCGCATTCGATCTTCGGCCGCGTTCGCGTCGAGCCGGGCCGCCATGTGTTTCCGCTCGCGATCGAGCGGCCCCTGCGCTACGCGCAAAACCGCATCGTCCTGGTCGGCGAGGCCGCGCATGTGGTGCCGCCGATCGGTGCCCAGGGACTGAACCTCGGCCTGCGCGACGGCATCGACATCGCCGATGTCGTGCGCAAGGCCAATGCGGCCGGCGAGGATATCGGTGCGCCGCAGGTGCTCGCGCGCTATGGTGCGGCGCGCCGCGCCGACATCCTGAGCCGCACCTTCGCCATCGATGTCGCCAACCGCTCGCTGCTCAGCGATCTCCTGCCGATGCAGTCGCTGCGCGCCGTCGGCATGCACCTGATCGGCGGCATCGGCCCGCTGCGGCGGCTCGCGATGCGCGAGGGCCTGGCGCCGTCATGGAGAGCCACGCGCAGGGCCGGTTGAGCACCGTCAGGGAAACACCAGCCGACCAGTCTGGATCAGCCACATCACGCTGGTCAGGGTGATCACCGAGGCGAAGGTGCCGATCAGCACCGCCGATGAGGCCGGCTCGATCCAGCTGTCATTCTGGCGCGCGATTACGAACACATTGAGCGCCGGCGGCAGCGCCGCCATCAGCACCGCGGTCGCCGCCCAGGGCTGCGCGAACGGCCCGAACAGCAGCATCAGCCCGAACGACAGCAGCGGGTGGACGACGAGCTTCACCACGGTCAGGACCGGCACCTCCCAGGGCAGCCGCTCGAACGGGCGCAGCGCCACGGTCACGCCGAGCGCGAACAGCGCCGTCGGCGCAGCGGCGTTCTGCAGGAACTGCAGGGTGCGATCGAGCACCGTCGGCGGATGCAGCTGAAATGCGGCCGCCAGGATGCCGGCTGCCGTCGCCATGATCAGCGGGTTCTGCAGGATCTGGCGCAGCACGGTGCGCAGCGCATGCGCCACCGAGGCGTGGTCGCGCTCGGTCAGTTCGACGAGCAGCGGCACGATCGAGAACAGGAAGATGCTGTCGCAGCAGAAGATCAGCGCGGTCGGCGCCGCCGCCTTAGTCCCGAGCACGGCCAGCGCCAGCCCCGGCCCCATATAGCCGATATTGCCGTAGCCACCCGCGAGCCCGGCCATGGTCGCCTCGCGCAGCGACAGCCGCCCGATGGCCTTGCCGAGCACGAGCGCCAGGGCGAAGGTGAGCATGGTGGCAAGCGTCGTTGCAACCAGGAAGGGAGGGTTGCTCAGCTCCGTGAACGGTGTACGCGCGATGAGGTTGAACATCAAGGCGGGCAGCGAGACGTAGAGCAGGAAGAAGTTCATCCAGGCGAGCCCGGCTTCGGGCAGCCTCCTCCACTTACCGCAGGCGAAGCCTATGAAAACGACGCCGAAATAAGGCAGGGCCAGGTTGAGAATGTCGAACATGGGCTCGGAGGATGACCCCTGGGGGGCCTGGGAAGGGCCTGGAATGCGGGGGCGTCGCGGCTTGACGCGAATCGGATTGGTCTAGATCAAATCCGCCCGCGGGGCACTAGCATCGCTCCCCATCCTGGTCTATTCGACTGGGATGATCAAAGCGCGAACTGCCAAGTTTCAGATCGGCCAGATCGTCCGGCATCGGGTGTTCTCGTTCCGGGGCGTGATTTTTGACATCGATCCGGAGTTCAACAACACCGAGGAATGGTGGTTGTCGATTCCCGAGGAGGTCCGTCCGCACAAGGACCAGCCATTTTATCACCTGCTGGCCGAGAACGCGGAATCCGAATACGTCGCCTATGTCTCCGAGCAGAACCTGGTTCCCGACGAGTCCGGCGAGCCGATCCGCCATTCCCAGGTTGCGGAGATCTTCATCAAGGACAAGTCGGGCGGCTATCGTCCGCGCAATCCGCTGATGAACTGACCTGTCGACCGGAGGGTTTCAACCCAGCGCCGTCGGCGCAGGCTTGATCTTTGGTCCCGGCGCGCAAGTTCCCCTCACATCCGTTCGCAGAACGAAAAAGGCGCTCCGAGTGGAGCGCCCTTGATTTTGCGGAATGGACCCGACCGGCGTTACTGCTTCGCCTGCGGCTGGCCTGGCTGGGTCTGCTCGAGCTTCTTGCGCTGCTCCTCGGCGCGCTTCTGCAGCTCTTCCTGCAGCTTCTTCTGGGTCTCCTCGAACTGCTTCGGGTCGGTCGGCGGGCCATCATAGGCTTTGGCGAAGCTGCTGTTGCCTTCCTGCAGCGGCAGCGGCAGCGTCAGCGCGGTGCCGTTCGAGTTGATCGCCTGGACAAACAGGGTCTGGCCCTTCTTCAGGTTGTTCACGAACTCAGGCGTGGCTTCGTAGTCCGACATGCAGCCGTTCTGGAAGCAGATGACGTATTTGCCTTCCATGAACTGGTTGTTGTCGATGACGATGCGGGTTCCGGGCTGGAGCTGCATGCCGAGCGGCAGCGTCACGCGCAGGATCTTCTTCGGCTCGCCTTCAGGCTCGATGATGACGGCTGCAACCACAGGCTGACCGGATTCGATGCGGCCGTCCTTGCCGATGAAGCAGACCTGCTTGGCGTTGGCATCCTGCCCCTTCAGGCAGAACTTGGTCCACGGCGCGTAGATCAGCTGCGGCATCTCCTGCTGAGCCTGGGCCTGAGGCTGGCCGCCGGCGGGAGGAGTTGCAGGGGCCTGAGCGGCCGGAGCGGGAGCCTTGGGAGCGGCAGCCGGAGCCTTCGCCTTCGGCGCTTGAGCCTGCGCAACCGAAGGAGCGAAGGAAACGGCCAGCGCGGTGACCGCGAGCAGCGCGACGAGCCGCCCACGCGGCCCAACCGACGAGGCCAAGTCACGGAAATTCATTGCGGAAAACCCTTTCTGAACGGCAGCGCCCGAGACCGCCAAAGGCGCCACACCAAGCCGTTGAAGCGGCTGTCTCCTCAGGAAATGAGGCGGTTAAGTGACAGGCGTTGCCGCCCTCACTCAATCGCCCGCCTTCTTAACGCGGTGCGCGGAAGAATCAATGCCGCGAGACCATGTCGAAGCCGCGGTCTAGCGCTGGCGAGCCTGTGGTAAAAGCCCCTTGTGACCTGTTCCGAATCAAATGCTTGCGCCCCGATCCTGATGCTGCAGCGCATATTCAGCGCGGCCGCGAGATGGGCCGCCGTGATCCTGGCATTGTTGCCCGCGGTCTACACTCCCACGGCGAACGCGGCAGAAACTGCGGCGATCGCCATGCATGGTCACCCAGCCTTGCCCGCCGACTTCGACCACATGGCGTACGCGAATCCCGACGCGCCCAAGGGCGGTCGTCTGGTCTGGGGACTGCTCGGCACCTTCGATAGCCTGAACCCGTTCATCGTCCGCGGCATCGCGGTGCAACAAATCCGCAGCTATGTGGTCGAGAGCCTGCTCACTCGCGGCAATGACGAGCCGTTCACGCTGTATGGCCTGCTGGCGAAAACCGTCGAGACCGACGAGAACAGAACCTATGTCACCTTCCGGCTCGACCCGCGTGCCCGCTTCTCCGACGGCAGCCCGGTGCTTGCCGAGGACGTCGCGTTCTCCTTTGCGCTGCTGCGCGATCACGGCCGCCCCAACCACCGGCAGTTCTACGGCAAGGTCGCCAGGGCCGACGTGCTCGACCCGCTGACCATCCGGTTCGATTTCGGCGGCGCCGAGGACCGCGAGCTGTCGCTGATCCTCGGCCTGATGCCCATTCTGGCGAAGCACGCGACGGACGTGGCGAGCTTCGAGGACACGACGATGACCGCGCCGCTCGGGTCAGGCCCGTATCGTGTCACCGCGGTGCAGCCGGGATCCAGCGTCACCCTCACCCGCAATCCGGACTATTGGGGACGCGACCTGCCGGTCAACCGCGGATTGTGGAACTTCGACGAGATCAGGCTCGATTACTACCGCGAGTCCAATGGACAGTTCGAAGCCTTCAAACGCGGGCTGTACGACTTCCGCGTCGAGACCGAGCCGCTGCGCTGGCACGACGGGTACGATTTCCCGGCCGCGCGCAATGGCGAGGTCATCCGCGACAGCTTCACCTCGGGGATGCCGCAGCCCTCGCAGTTCCTGGTGTTCAACACGCGGCGGCCGGTGTTCGCCGACGTGAAGGTGCGCCGTGCGCTGACGCTGCTGTTCGATTTCGAATGGATCAACCGCAACTACTTCTTCGGGCTGTACCGCCGCAGCGGCGGCTATTTCGCCGGATCCGAGCTTTCGGCCTATGGACGTCCAGCCGATGCGGCCGAGCTCGAGCTGTTGAAGCCGTACGCCGCGCAGATCCCCGCCGACATCCTGGACGGCAGCTACCGCCTGCCGATCACCAACGGGTCCGGCCGCGACCGCGCAACGCTGAAGGCGGCGCTCGATCTGCTGAACGAGGCTGGCTATGGCTTCGACGGGACGGTCTTGCGGCATCGGACGACGCGGGCCCCCCTCGCCTTCGAGATCCTGGTCACGACGCGCGATCAGGAGCGTATTGCACTGGCTTACGCCGGCAGTCTCAAGCGGGCCGGCATCAATGCTTCGATCAGGGTCGTCGATCCCGTGCAGTTCGACCAGCGCCGCCTGAGCTTCGAGTTCGACATGATCCAGAACCGCTGGGACCAGTCGCTGTCTCCCGGCAACGAGCAGGCGTTCTATTGGGGCAGCGAGGCCGCCGACCGCACCGGAACCCGCAACTACATGGGCGCCAAGGATCCTGCGATCGACGCCATGATCGCGGCGCTGTTGCGCGCCCGCGACAGGCCGGAATTTATCTCGACGGTTCGCGCATTGGACCGTACCCTGATGGCGGGGTTCTACGCTATTCCAGTGCTCAATGCCGCCGAGGAATGGATTGCTCGGTGGAATCGTATAGAACGGCCAAAGAGGACGGCTTTGACGGGAGCGCTCCCGGAGAGCTGGTGGCAGCGGCCGGAGCCGGCACAGAAGTGACCAATCGGGGCAATTGGTCGTGGCCGGGTCCGTGAAAGTACGGGGCAACAGGTGAATCAGGCCAATACGTCGCCGACGCTCGACGCGTTGTTTCAACGCATCCTGGCGCGCAAGCCGGATGCGGTTGCGCTGGTCGATCCGATCAACAAGCAGCGCGTCGCCGGGCGGCCGCCGATGCGCCTGACCTATGCCGAAGCCGATCGCGTGATCTCTGCGCTGGCGGCGCATTTCATCGACGCCGGCCTGCCCGCTCATTCGGTGATCGCGGTCCAACTGCCCAACACCATCGAGTTCGTGCTGACGGTGCTGGCCGCGCATCGCGCCGGCCTCGTGGTCGCCGTGTTCCCGCTGCTGTGGCGTCAGTCGGAGCTCGTGGCGGCGCTGAACCGCACCAGCGCGCGCGCCATCGTCACGATGTCGAAGATCGACGGCGTGATCCACTCCGATCTCGCGATGAACGCGGCGGCGGAGGCGTTCTCGATCCGCCACGTCTGCGGCTTCGGCTCCGACCTGCCGGAGGGCATGTATTCGCTGGACCAGTCGATCGCAAAACCCTCGCGTTCGACGCGCGGGATGATGCCGGACGGCCGCAAGGCCGCGATCGTCTCGTTCGACGTGACCGCCGACGGCTTCCGCGCCGTCCCGCGCACCCATTTGAGCCTGATCGCCGGCGGGCTCGCCGTCTCGCTCGAGAGCGATCTGCCGCAGGGCGTGAACATGATGTCGGCCTTCCTGCCGTCGTCATTCGCCGGTCTCGCCGCTTCGGTCGTGACATGGCTGTTGTCCGGCGGCACCCTTGCGCTGCATCACCCGTTCGACGCCGATGCGCTGGAACAGCAGCTCGCGGAGCTGGCCTGCGATACGCTGATCGCCCCGGCCCAACTCGCCTTGCGTCTCGACGAGGGCGACCTCGCCGCGCGGCTGCCGAACCTGCGCTATGTGCTCGGCCTGTGGCGCGCTCCCGAGCAGGTCGCGTCGAGCGCATCGTGGAAGACGCGCGACATCGAGCTCACCGATGTCTATCTGTTCGGCGAAGCCGGCCTGTTCGCGGTGCGCCGCACCGCGGCCGACGGCAGCCCGGGCCCGGTCAAACCGGGACGCCAGGGCGCGCCGCGCGAACAGCCGGGCTCGTCGATCGCCGGCGAGATCCTGGTGACGCCGAAGGGCACGCTCGGACTGCGTGGGCCCATGGTCGTGCTGGCCGCCTACGCGCCACCGCCGCCGCCAAGCGACTCGCTGCTGCCGGCAGCGCCGCGCGACTACGTCGACACCGAATACGCCGTGCGTTTCGACCGCGCCCAGGACACGATCTCGATCACGGCGCCGCCGGCAGGCGTGATGGCCGTGGGCGGCTACCGCTTCCTCGCGCAAGATCTGCACGAATGGTCACGGCGGCTCGGCCAAGGCGCGCTGCTCACCGCTCTGCCCGACCGTCTCAGCGGTCACCGCCTCGCGGGCCGCGCGATGGACAATGCGCGCGCACGGGAAGCGCTCGCCGAACTCGGCCTCAATCCGCTGATGGTCGAGGCCTTCCGCGATCGCGCCAGCTCGGGCGGCTGATATTGCCGCGTTGGCCAGGTCGTCGATCCGGTGCGCCCGCGAGAAAGGCGCGCACTCTGACAGCGGAACCGGTGCGCTCGGAACAGTGTTGACGCCGCGTTAACGGGAGCGACCTAGGATCGCACGTTGTCATCAGCGTATCCTGAGTTTCCTGGATGTCCCCACAAGGCCCGCTTCTCATCGTCTCTCCTTCCACGCGGCCTTCGCTGACGGCTGCCCTCGCGGCGGCGCAGATTCTCCCCTCCGTCGAAACGCGCTGGACCGATGCGCTGAGCGCGATGTCCAAGGTGCAGCCGGCCGCAGTGGTGGCCGTGATGGAGGGCGCTGATGCGGCCGAGCTTGCGGCGCTCTCGCGTCATATCGGCGCGCGAAAGCCCTACGTGCCGCTGATCGCAATCACGCCGGGTGACGCAACCCTGCCCGATCACGCTCTTCCCCTGCAGGACAGCGACAACCACGAACGGCTGCTGGCGCGATTGCGCGCCGCCCTGCGTGTCCGCACGCTGCACACCACCGTGTTGCGCCGTCTCGACGAGAAGAAGACGCCCGACGCCGCGCTGCCGGAAACAGACCCGCTCGATGATGCGACTGTGCTACTGCTCGGCCGCGGCACCTCTCTGCCCGGCCTCTCGGTTGCGCTCGGCGAGCGCATGGCCGTGGTCGGCGCGCTGAGCATCGAAGCCGCCGCGAAGCATCTGTCGAGCCGCGACATCGACGGGATCGTGCTCGGCGAAGGTTTTTCGCCGCGCGTGGTCGATGCGTTCCTCGCCGTCCTTGCCGAGGACACTCGCTTCCGCAACCTCGCCGTGGTCGTCACCGCCAACCAGCCGGCACCGCTGCAGGAACTCGCCAATCTCGAGATCATCGCCGGCGCTCCCGCGCACATCGCGGCCAGCGCGCTGCCCTTGATCCGCCAGCACGCCTTCGAGGCCCGCCTCAACCGCACGCTGCGCGCCATCGAAGCCGGCGGCATGCTCGATCCGCAGACCGGCCTGCTCACCCGCAACGCGTTCGCCCGCGACTTCGCCAGCGCCGTCAGCCAGACCCAGAAGAACGGCGGCAGCCTTGCCGTCGCCCGCTTCGCGTTCGATCCGGTCAATCCGCGCGCGCAGTATGACGGCGCCCGCATCATCAGCCGCCTGATGCGGCGGATGGATTTCGGCACCCACGAGGACAACGGCTCGGTCGTCGTCGTGTTCGCCGAGACCGATCTGCGCTCGGCTCACGCCATCGCGCGCCGCCTCTCCAGCGTGATGCGCCACACCTCCCACGGCAAGCGCGATACGCGCACGGAGCCTTCGGTCACCGTCGCCGCGCTGCAGGCCGGCGATACCGCCCGAAGCCTGCTGGCCCGCGTCTACGGCGAGGCGCAACGCGCGGCTTCATAGAACGATGTTGCCTGCGTCACGGGCGTCATTGCGAGTGACCTGCCACCGAAGTTTCATCCAGTAGCATTTAGAGTCCTGTTGAATTTTGAAGTGCTCCCCGAAACTAGGCCAGCCGATGCTGGAATTTTCCGGGGTTAGGCTCGTGCCGGCGGGGGCGCCGGTGAGCCAGTCAACAGCGAAATCGGCGGCTTGTTGCCGATCGCGCTATGTGGCCGGACCTCGTTGTAGTCTCTACGCCAATCCTCCATTTTCTGCCGGGCGTCGTCAAGGCTCAGGAACCAGTGCGTGTTCAGGCACTCGTTTCGAAACTTGCCATTGAAGGATTCAATGAAGCTGTTGTCGGTCGGCTTGCCTGGTCTGGAGAAGTCGAGAATAACATTCTTCTGGTAAGCCCAGATGTCGAGATCGCGGGAGATGAACTCCGCCCCCTGATCGACGCGAATCGTCTTGGGGTAGCCAACAGACTTGCAGACGCGTTCCAAGGTCAGCACGACGTCCTCGCCTCGATAGCTGAAGCGCGGATCGACAGCTGGTGAAAAGCGACTGAAGGTATCGACGATCGTAAGAACCCGGATCTTGCGACCGGTGGCGAGCTGATCGTGAACGAAATCCATCGCCCAGGTCTCGTTGATCTGACACGCGTCGGTACGGTCCTCGCGCAGCTTGGCCTTGACGCGACGCCTCGGCGTTTTATTGCGCAGTTGCAGGCCTAATTCCCTATAGAGACGATAGACGCGCTTGACGTTGACGGCCCAACCGTCACGTTGCAGCAGGACGTGGACGCGGCGATACCCGTACCTCACCCGTGTCTGGCAGACGTCCTTGATCCGATTCTTGAGGGCGGCCTGGTCGCCGCGCTTGGACTTGTAGACGTACAGTGCGCGATCAATCCGAAGCGTCGAACAGGCTCGCCTGATCGAGACCTTCCAGTCGTGTCGCACCTTGTCGACAAGCTCGCGCTTGCGGCCAGGCCTCAGAGCTTTTTTGAGAGTACATCCTGAAGCATCGCCTTATCCAGGGACAGGTCGGCGACGATCCGCTTCAGCTTGGCATTCTCTTCCTCGAGCTGGCGCAGCCGCTTCATCTCCGATGGCATCAGGCCCGCATACTTCTTCTTCCAGTTGAAATAGGTCGCCTGGCTGATCCCCGCCTTGCGACACACCTCCGCAACCGCCACGCCATCCTCAGCCTGCTTCAAAACAAAAGCGATCTGCGCCTCCGAAAACTTCGATGCCTTCATGGAACTCTCCTCCGTCCCGGGTGGGGATCATAAGTGGAAAATTCCAGTTCAAACTGGCCTAATTTGGTGGGGGCACGTCAATTTTACGCCGAGTGGCGCGGGTGCAGCAACGGGCGATTGGCGGAGCTGGTCGGGGTTGCGCAGCCGATCGCCCGTTGCGGTGAGGTTGGCGGCATAGGCCGCAAATTCTTAGGGGCAGGTCACTACATCAAAGCATATAACGTCAGATCTGAGCCCTTACGTCTGGACCAAGAAACGTCTGGACCAAGAAAAAGGCCCGGCAACGCCGCTTCAAAGACCGCCGTATCACCGAGCTATGATTCCGGGTACCAGGTCCGCTTGCGCACGCCAGTTGAAACGGTCTCGTGTGCACGCACATGGGTGCAGGTCGTGATAACGAGCGCAAGCCGGCTGCACTGCCAGTCAGCGCCGAGCGCGGCGCTAGTGGGTGACGTCAGGTTGACCGACAATAATGCCGCTACGCAGGCAAACATCACACACGCCGCGATCAGCACCGCTCCCTTGTGGGTCCTTGGGTGGGAAATCATGGCCTTGGCTCCTCTGTACGATGGCCGGAAGAATAAAGGGCAGGCTCCACGGTCCTTGTGATCTAATTCACGACCTGACCCACAGTTTTCGCTGGTGGCCCGAAGGCGTGCTCATTGCTGGCACTGGACCAGCGCCGCAGCCGGACTCGCGCACCGGAGCAAACAGCATCTTTATTCGGCCACCTCGTCGGCCCGAGGCGGGCGACGTGGGCGGAATGTCAACGCCGAGCGCCTTGGCTGGCTTGAGATTGACGACCAGCTCAGACCTGGTTGTCTGCTCGACGGGCTTCGCGTCCGGCTGCTGCCTCGGCTTGATCTTGATCAAGTTCAGCAGCGTCGCCGCCACGATCATCACCAGGACGCCACCAACACTGAGCGCGATCTGCATCGTCAGCCCCTCCGAGATGCCGAGCAGCGCCAGGCGGCTGGCGAACGTCAGCAGAACGCCGAGGCAGTAGATTGGCAGCGAATTCTGGCCACAGAGAATGGCGCCGCGCATCATCGCCGTCGTCAGCCCCCGCCAATTGCGAGGCACTAACCATACCACCAAAACCGCAAGGGCCAAGAAATGCAGCAGTCGCAATGGATCGAGATTCGATTTGTCCATCGGGTAAAGCAGCGTCAGCAGCGCCTGCGGGACCAGCGCTTCCAGCGGTTTGATGCTCCAGCTCAATGCGATGATGAGGCTGAACACCAGATAGAGAGCGGCAGCCACAAGCGCGGTGCCTGAGGTCACCCATGGCCGGGCTCTCTTGTCTTCGATCATCCACCACACGCCAAGCACGACCAGCAGCTGCCACGCCAGCGGATTGAAGGCCCAGTGGCCGTTCGGCCATGCCGGGATGCTCCAGCCGAAGACGTGCACCAGTGCGTAAAGCAACAGCGACGCGCCGAGCGTTGCGTTCGGCGCTCGCAGCAGCAGCCACAGCAGCGGCGCGAACAAAAGGTGATAGAGCACGAAGAGCGGCAAGACGTCGGTGTTGACGGGGCAGTATTGCAGGATCGCCGCGTGCGCGAGCGTCACGCCCGGCTGTTCCAACAGAATGCGCGTATTGCTCTCGTCGGCAAGACGGCCGCCGCCTGCGAGGTGAACCATGATGGCGCAGGCGAGCGTGAGCAGCAGAAATGCGACATAAATATCCCAGCTTCGCCACAGCGTCCGGCCGATCACGCCGGTCCAGCCCCCGCAGCGCCATGCCTTGCCGTAGGCCAACGTGCAGGTTACGCCCGACACGAACATAAACACTTCCGCGGCATCGCTGAAGCCGTAGTTCCGCAGCGTCAGCCAGCTCCCGATGTTGTTGGGGACATGATCAAGAAAGATGCACCAGAGCGCGATGCCGCGGCAGGCATCAATGCGCAAATCGCGGCCGTAGCCTTTCAGCTCCGGCAACGCGCCTACCGATGGCTTCAGGTCGGCAGTTCGATCATGCATCTGATTGCCCCGTCCCGCGTACGAGCACGCTTCAAGAGGGACCGAATTTGACAAAAAGTCACCGCCGCGCTGCCGGATCGTGACAACGCGCAATCTAGATCTGCTTCACGCCGACCCCGCCACGAACGCTATTACGATAACGATCATATGGCGGCGCTTGGTAGAACCTGCTGGCGCGTGAGTTTGACGATCATCGTTCAAACGGCACAGCGCGTAAATCAGCCGGAGGTCCACAGAGAGAGGTTCCTAGGTCCTATGATCAAGGTACCGTACAGATCTCGGCATCAATCACCTTTGCCTACAGGCGAAGGAGACTCTGAGTCCCACGACTTTCGTGGTCCGTACTCGCGCTCCTACCGTGAGGTGATTACAATTACACCACACAACGGCATTCGGCTCCTACCTTGAGTGCCCGGCGGCGAACCGCTGGTTGGGCCAAGGATGATGGTGGATGGACGGTATCGGGAGCCAGTCTTCCGCCAGCTTCTTCCTCGCCAAAGACCCGAAGGTGGGTGTATGTTTTTTAAGTTGGATCTCCGTGCAATGAGATGACGGAGAGCTTTTATGAAAGTTCTTATTGTCGACGATCATGCATTAATCCGCGAGGCGTTGCACGCTGTCGTGAAACAACTGAAGCGAGACTCCGTCATTTTTGAAGCTTCGAGCGGCCGTGAGGCAGTGCACATAGTCGAGGAACATCCTGACATCAGCCTCATTTTGCTTGATATCAATTTGCCTGATCGAGATGGCTTCTCTGTCCTCCGCGAACTGCGTGACCGCTATGCGACCATTGCTATCGTCATGCTCTCGTCCTCGGATGATCAAGATACAGTCAAGCGCGCTTTCAAACTTGGCGCTCTGGGTTTCATCCCGAAAACTACCGAACGTGAGGTCATGCTCAACGCCATCAAGTTGGTGTTTTCTGGCGGCATTTACATTCCCTCGGAGATTCTTGAGGAACCAACGTCTCCGCGGCTTACAAATAAGCTAGCGGCGCGCGACTCTCCCAAGGGTCTCGGGTTGACCGATCGGCAGATTGAAGTGCTTGCGCTCCTGATGAAGGGAAAAAGCAACAAGATCATTGCCAAGACCCTCGATATGGCCGTGCCGACAGTGAAGAACCACATCACGGTCGTTCTCAAGGCACTCAATGTAACGAGTCGCACCGAGGCAGTAATAAAAGTCGGAAAAATGGGCTGGGAATTGTCGCCGAAATCTGATTCATAACGCCGCCCCGGTGTCTCTCCTATCGTCTTGATCCCTCAAGAACTCTTGCATGACAGCGCGGAGCCGCATTGGGTCGACAGGTTTGTGCAGCAAAATGTACCCTCTATCCTTAGCGTCACGTAATGGTTCGGGTGCCGTATCGCCGCTGGTGAGGATAGCTGGAATTGATGAGCCAAACGCCGCACTAATTTGTTCAATTGCTCGGATCCCGGTCTTTCCGCTCGCAAGATGATAATCCGAGATTATAAGATCGAGGCGTTGTTGGCGCTCAGCCAGTCGGATAAGCGCAGCTTCGTCGGATCCGGCGGTAAGGACGGAGTATCCCCATTTGCCAAGCAATCCGCCCGTCTCCTCTCGCACAATTGGAGCATCGGCAATAACAAGAATTACCTTACCTTCGACCGCGACGACTGCGGGGCGAGGTGAGTCGACGGGCTCCGTGGACGTGACGCATTTGTCGGCCATCGGAATCAGGATTGCGAATCGCGAACCTCGGCCCACAGTCGAAGATAAGTCGACTTGATGGTTGAGAAGTACGCGAAGCCTGTCGACAATAGCCAGGCCGAGCCCCAGGCCGCCGTACCGGTTCCGTTCTGGACCGGGTAGTTGAAAAAACTCGCCAAAGATATTCTGCTTCTGATCCTCAGGAATGCCGGGACCGCTATCCCATACTTCGATACGCAACATTTCACCGCGCCGACGACATCCGACGATGATCCCGCCCCGTAACGTATAGCGCACAGCATTGGATACCAGATTGAGCAGTATGCGTTCGAGCAGCATGGCGTCGCTCCGCACCCAGGCATCACTTCGCCGAACGCGTAGACGCAAGCCTTTTTCTCGCGTTGCCTGATCAAACGTAGTCTCAATTGTTTGCAACAAGCGCGCGATCGGGAATTCGGTAATTTTGGGTGTAAGGATTCCAGCATCGAGCCTGGAAATATCCAGGAGCGAGTTGAACATTTCATCCATTTCTTTGCGCGTTGCATCGATCCGCTCGATCGTCTTTGTCCTTTCCCCCGATTTGAGCGGCGTGCGCAGCTGCGCAACGAACAGGCCTAGTGCATGTAATGGCTGCCGCAAATCATGGCTTGCCATGGCAAGAAAACGCGATTTTGCTGCATTGGCGAGCTCCAGCTCTTGCGTACGTTCTGCGACCTTCCGTTCGAGTTCCATGTGCGCGTGGCGCAGACTTTCCTCCGCTTTCTTGCGCACCTCGACGTCGGCGCTCAGTAACAAACTTGGAACGGTAATACTGATCAAGAACATCAATACCAGCAGGAATGAAACGTTGAGATCCACGGTCGTGAAGGGGCCGCCGCCCGTGAGCGTCCCCCAAATCGTGATCCCCGCAAGCACCAGCGCAACCGTTGCAGTGTCACGTGGACCGCGGCGCAGCGCCGCCCACAACATTGGCAGGATCGCAAGAAAACCCAGTGGATTTCGGCTCGGCGTTTGCTCGATCAGGGGGCTGAAAGCAATGAGTCCAACAGCCGCCGCTGTTGCGAGGACGCCGACCGTCTCCAAAAATTCCTTGCGGTTGAAAGCATGGAAGGGGCTTGATGCCCAAAGCACGATAACGGGGGCAATGACCAGCGCGCCGGTCACATCTCCCAGCCACCAAGTGACCCAGGCGTTTGCGAAATTCGTCCGTTCGATGTACCCGGCGGTTGCCAGGCTGGACAGTCCAATGGTGGCGCTGATCGGTGTCGCGATCACGAGGCAAATCAGGGTAAACTTCGCGACAGAATTTGGCGTCGAAAACGTATTACATCCGCTCGACCATCGATTGATGAGGTAAACGCCAACAACGGCTTCAAGAGAGTTGCCGGTCGCAATCGCAATTGCGGTGGCAACCGAGCCGGCGGTCGCCGCATTGGCGATCACCGCCGCCGTGAAAATTGCGGGCCAAGTCCGATATCCCCACAACAGCACCGCCGCCAGCGCGACACCTGTCGGTGGCCAAATTGGCGTTGCACTGGGATGAATAGAGGCGAGAGCAAGGCCACCTTTTGCCAGGGCGAAATAGATCAGTCCAATTGCGACCAGACCGCTGGCATAGCTAATGCCTCGGCGGAAATTTATCTCCGGCGATAGTGATCGTGGATCGGACATCGTCGATGCCTGGACCAGGCAGTTGGATCGCCCCCCACAACTGACCTTTGATCTTCTTGAAGATCTGCGAAACTGATCTCGTTGATAAAGATCTGCGAAACTGATCTCGTTGATAAAGATCTGCGAAACATTAATCCTCTTTAGGGACTCGTGCGACCATCTCAAGGTTGCACACGCGTTCGAGCCGGGCTTAGCTAGCGCTCGCATGGTGCCGATACGGGCGGGCATCGCAGGCCCGCCGTGTTCTGCAACTGACCTGCCACCGAAGTTTCATCCAGGAGCATTTGGAGTCCTGTTGGGTCTTGAAGTGCTCCCCGAAACTAGGCCAGCCGATGCTGGAATTTTCCGGGGTTAGGCTCGTGCCGGCGGGGGCGCCGGTGAGCCAGTCAACAGCGAAATCGGCGGCTTGTTGCCGATCGCGCTATGTGGCCGGACCTCGTTGTAGTCTCTACGCCAATCCTCCATTTTCTGCCGGGCGTCGTCAAGGCTCAGGAACCAGTGCGTGTTCAGGCACTCGTTTCGAAACTTGCCATTGAAGGATTCAATGAAGCTGTTGTCGGTCGGCTTGCCTGGTCTGGAGAAGTCGAGAATAACATTCTTCTGGTAAGCCCAGATGTCGAGATCGCGGGAGATGAACTCCGCCCCCTGATCGACGCGAATCGTCTTGGGGTAGCCAACAGACTTGCAGACGCGTTCCAAGGTCAGCACGACGTCCTCGCCTCGATAGCTGAAGCGCGGATCGACAGCTGGTGAAAAGCGACTGAAGGTATCGACGATCGTAAGAACCCGGATCTTGCGACCGGTGGCGAGCTGATCGTGAACGAAATCCATCGCCCAGGTCTCGTTGATCTGACACGCGTCGGTACGGTCCTCGCGCAGCTTGGCCTTGACGCGACGCCTCGGCGTTTTATTGCGCAGTTGCAGGCCTAATTCCCTATAGAGACGATAGACGCGCTTGACGTTGACGGCCCAACCGTCACGTTGCAGCAGGACGTGGACGCGGCGATACCCGTACCTCACCCGTGTCTGGCAGACGTCCTTGATCCGATTCTTGAGGGCGGCCTGGTCGCCGCGCTTGGACTTGTAGACGTACAGTGCGCGATCAATCCGAAGCGTCGAACAGGCTCGCCTGATCGAGACCTTCCAGTCGTGTCGCACCTTGTCGACAAGCTCGCGCTTGCGGCCAGGCCTCAGAGCTTTTTTGAGAGTACATCCTGAAGCATCGCCTTATCCAGGGACAGGTCGGCGACGATCCGCTTCAGCTTGGCATTCTCTTCCTCGAGCTGGCGCAGCCGCTTCATCTCCGATGGCATCAGGCCCGCATACTTCTTCTTCCAGTTGAAATAGGTCGCCTGGCTGATCCCCGCCTTGCGACACACCTCCGCAACCGCCACGCCATCCTCAGCCTGCTTCAAAACAAAAGCGATCTGCGCCTCCGAAAACTTCGATGCCTTCATGGAACTCTCCTCCGTCCCGGGTGGGGATCATAAGTGGAAAATTCCAGTTCAAACTGGCCTAATTTGGTGGGGGCACGTCACGAGGAGCAAAGCGACGAAGCAATCCGGAATTCTGGCGTGGCTTCTGGATTGCTCCGCTTCGCTCGCAATGACGGAACGTCGGCTTGGCCACGATCTCAACCAAACACGTACATCTTCAGATCGCGCATTCGCCTCACTCCTCTGATCTGATCATCGGACGGGGCGTGTGGCGTCTTGTGAAGCGGAGCGTTGCGATGCAGAACAGACAATCTCGCGATCAGACCGACTGGATCAGCGTGATCGCGATCGTCTCAGTCTTCACGATCGCCAGCCTTGCGTTGCATTTCGGCTGGATGCTTCGCTAACGCTCCATTCCGCTACGCCGCCTTCTTCTTCTCCGCGAGGTCGGCGAGTTCCTTCAGGATATCGGTGGTGCCGGCGAGCCGCTCCTCGGGCGTCTCCCAGACCTGCAGGAACACGACCTTCATGTCGGGGCGCACCTTGGCGGCCTGGCCGTGGCGCTTGATGAAGGCGACGAGACGATCGGGATAGGCGAAGCTGTTGTCGCGGAAGGCGATGACCGCGCCCTTCGGGCCGGCATCGACCTTCTCGACATTGGCCCTGCGGCAGTAGTTCTTGATCGCGGCGACCTTGAACAGATAGCGCGTTTCGTCCGGCAGCTTGCCGAAGCGGTCGCGCAGCTCGGCCGCGAAGTTGTCGATCTCGTCGTCGGTCTCGAGATCGGCGAGCCGGCGGTACAGCGACAGTCGCACCGAGAGGTCGGAGACGTAGTCCTCGGGGATCAGCACGGGCATGCCGATCGTGATCTGCGGCGACCAGCGGTCGACGGTCGGCTCGGTGATGCCCGCCTTGAGGTTCTCGATCGCCTCCTCCAGCATCGACTGATAGAGCTCGAAGCCGACCTCCCTGATGTGGCCGGACTGCTCGTCGCCGAGGAGGTTGCCGGCGCCTCGGATGTCGAGGTCGTGGCTGGCGAGCTGGAAGCCGGCCCCCAGCGTCTCCAGCGACTGCAGCACGCCCAGGCGCTTTTCGGCCAGTGGGCTGATCTTGTGCGTCGACGGCAGGGTGAACAGCGCATAAGCGCGCAGCTTGGAGCGGCCGACGCGGCCGCGCAGCTGATAGAGCTGGGCAAGGCCGAACATGTCGGCACGGTGCACGATCAGCGTGTTGGCGCGGGGAATGTCGAGGCCGGATTCGACGATCGTGGTCGACAGCAGGATGTCGAACTTGCCGTCGTAGAACGCCCCGATGATGTCCTCGATCACGGTCGGCGCCATCTGGCCGTGCGCGACGGCGACCTTCATCTCCGGCACGGTCTTGTCGAGGAACTCCTTGACCTCGGCGAGATCGTCGATGCGCGGCACGACGTAGAACGCCTGACCGCCGCGATAGCGCTCACGCAGCAGGGCCTCGCGGATCATCACGGGGTCGTGCGGCGCGACGAAGGTGCGAACGGCGAGACGATCGACTGGCGGCGAGGCGATGATCGACAGCTCGCGCACGCCGGTGAGTGCGAGCTGCAAGGTGCGCGGGATCGGCGTCGCCGACAGGGTCAGCACATGCACCTCGGCGCGCAGCTGCTTCAGCCGCTCCTTGTGGCTGACGCCGAAATGCTGCTCCTCGTCGACGATGACGAGGCCGAGATCGCGGAACTTGATCGCCTTGCCGAGCAGCGCGTGGGTGCCGACGACGATGTCGACCGAGCCGTCGGCGAGGCCCTTCTTGACCTGATTGAGTTCCTTGGTCGAGACGAGACGCGAGGCCTGCGCGACGTTGACCGGAAAGCCCTTGAAGCGCTCAGCGAAAGTCTTTGCATGCTGGCGCGCGAGCAGCGTGGTCGGCACGACGACTGCGACCTGCTTGCCGTCGAGCGCGACGGCAAAGGCGGCGCGTAGCGCCACCTCGGTCTTGCCGAAGCCGACGTCGCCGCAGACCAGCCGGTCCATCGGACGTCCCGCTTCGAGATCGGCGAGCGTCGCCTGGATCGCGGCGAGCTGGTCCTCGGTCTCGTCATAGGGGAAGCGGGCGCAGAACTCGTCATAGAGGCCAGCCTGCACCGGCAGCTTCGGTGCCTCGTGCAGCATGCGCTCGGCGGCGATCTTGATCAGCTCGCCGGCCATCTCGCGGATGCGGTTCTTCAGCTTGGCCTTGCGCGTCTGCCAGCCGGAGCCGCCGAGCTTGTCGAGCTCGACATTGGTCTGGTCGGAGCCGTAGCGCGACAACAGCTCGATGTTCTCGACCGGCAGATACAGCTTGGTCTCGCCGGCATAGCGCAGTTCGAGACAATCATGCGGCGCGCCGGCGACCTCGAGCGTCTGCAGCCCGACGAAACGGCCGATGCCGTGATCGACATGGACCACGATGTCGCCGATCGCGAGGCTCGTCACCTCCGAGATGAAGTTGTCGAGCTTGCGGCTCGCCCGGCGCGGCCGCACCAGGCGGTCGCCGAGAATGTCCTGCTCGGAGATGACGGCGATCTGGTCGGTCTCGAAGCCGGTCTCCAGGCCGAGCACCGCGAGCATGGTCTCGTTGCGCGGCGTCGCCTGCACCACGCGCCAGGTGTTGACGCTGGTGACGTGGATCAGCTTGTGGTCCTTCAGCATGCTGGCCATGCGGTCGCGCGAGCCTTCGCTCCACAGCGCGATCACGACCTTCTTGCGCACCGATTGTAATGCCTGCACGTGGGCGACAACTGCCTCGAACACGTTGACGGCGGAATCGTTGCGCTCGGGCGCGAAATTGCGGCCCTGCCGCGCGCCGATGTCGACGACGCCGGTGCTCTCCGGCACCGCGAATGGCGTCACCCGCGCCAGCGGGACGGCGGCGAGCCGTTCAGCCCACTCCGACGACGTCAGATACAGCCGGTCAACCGTCAAAGGCTTGTAGATCGCACCGCCGCCGGGATGCTCCATCGCCTCGCGGCGCGCGTCGTAATAGTCGATAATCTGCTTGAAGCGCTCGCGCGCGGCGTCCTCGCCCTGCGGCTCGATCACGATGGGTGTGTTCGGCAGATAGTCGAACAAGGTCTCCATCTTGTCATGGAACAGCGGCAGCCAGTGCTCCATGCCGGGATAGCGGCGGCCTTCGCTGACGGCCTCGTACAGCGCGTCATCGCGCTCCGGCGCGCCGAACTCGGCGACATAGCCCATGCGGAAGCGGCGGATGGTGTCGGTGACGAGCTGGAATTCAGAGACGGGCACAAGGTCGAGCGAGCGCATGTCGAGCAAGGTGCGCTGCGTCTCGGCGTCGAAGGTGCGGATCGATTCCAGGCTGTCGCCGAAAAAGTCGAAGCGCACCGGTTGGTCGAGGCCGGCGGGAAACAGGTCGAGAATGCCGCCGCGCACGGCATATTCGCCGCTCTCGCGCACGGTCGACGAGCGGTGATAGCCGTTATGCTCGAGCCAGGCGACGACGGAGTCCATCGGCACGACATGGCCGGGCGCGACCGACAGCGCCTGCCCGGCCATGGTGTCGCGCGCCGGCACGCGCTGCACGATGGCGTTGACGGTGGTCAGCACGATCAGCGGCTTGTCGCTGCCGGCGAGGCGCGACAACCGCACCAGAGTGGTGACGCGCTGGGCCAGGATACCGCCATGCGGCGAGACGCGATCGTAAGGCTGGCAGTCCCAGGCCGGGAACTGCATCACCGGCAGGTCCGGCGCGAAGAAGTCGAGCGCCCGCGCCAGCTGCTGCATCCGATTGCCGTCGCGACAGACCACGGCGAGGCTGACCGCCGGCGGCTTCGGCTTGGCCGCGACCGCCCGCGCGAGATCGGAGACGACCAGGCCTTCGGCGCCCTCGGCGACATTGGCGAGCGTCAGCGCGCGCCCCGGCGCGAGATGCTCGGCTGGCGACTTGACCGGGCTCTTCATCAATCGGCGTCCACCGCGCGGAACGCCTTGATGCGCTCGAACAATGCCGGTGTCTGCTCCGGCGGCAGCGGCCGGGCGCCGGTCACCGCGGCATAGAAATCCGGGTCCGGAACTTCCAGAAGCTGTTCGAGCTCGGCCAGCTCGCTCTCGGAGAGGCTCCCGATCTCGGCATCGGCGAAGCGGCCGAGGATCAGGTCCATCTCACGGGTGCCGCGATGCCAGCAGCGGAACAGGAGCCGCTTGCGACGGTCGTCTAGGCCTTGGCTCGATCGGGTCGTTCCGGTCATCGCGATATTCCTGCAGGACAACGCCAAAAGCCCGGACGGTGCCGGGCGTGGTTCGATATAGCGGCACGCAGCGCTCCTGTCAGCCCTCCCAGGCTGCAGAACCGGCATGCCCGGCACCTGAAACCTGAGAAAAAGACGTGGATGTCTTGGCATTCGCGGCTATTCCGGCTCTCAAACCGCTTTAAGTGTTCGGTCCATGCGCCCAAGCGTTCTCAATCCCCTGTTCGCGCCGGTCACCACCCTCTCCGGGGTCGGGCCGAAGCAGGACAAGCTGCTGCGCTACCTGCTCGGCTGCAGCGAGACGCCTCGCCTGGTCGACCTGCTCCTGCATCTGCCGGCCAGCGTGATCGACCGCCGCAACCGGCCCAAGGTGCGCGACGTCGCGGTCGGAACCGTGGTGACGCTCGAAGTCACGGTCGATCGCCACCGCCCCTCGCGCAACGCCCGCGCGCCGTACCTCGTTTACGCCAGCGACGAGACCGGCGACGTCGTGCTGACCTTCTTCCGTCCCAAGGGCGACTACATCGAGAAGGTGCTGCCGGTCGGCGCCAAGCGCTATGTCTCCGGCACCGTGCAGATGTATGACGGAGTACCGCAGATCGTGCACCCCGACCGCATCCTGGATGAAGCGGGGTTTGCAAAACTCTCCGGCATCGATCCGGTCTATCCGCTGACGGAAGGTCTCGCACTCGGATCGTTGCGGCGCGCGATTGCCGCGGCGCTGACCAAGCTGCCCGAGCTGCCGGAATGGATCAGTCCGGAGGTGCTCAGCCGCTGTGGCTTCCCGCCCTTGAAGGAGGCGCTGACGCGGGTGCATGTGCCGCAGGAGCTGACCGACATCCTGCCGGAAAACCCGTTCTGGTCACGGCTGGCCTTCGATGAGCTGCTCGCCGGCCAACTGGCACTGGCACTGGTGCGGGCGCAACTGCGCCGGCCCGCGGGCAACCGTCATGCCGGCGACGGCCGTCTGCGCCGCAGGATCATCGACGCCCTGCCCTATGCGCTGACGAACTCGCAAGCCAAGGCGATCGAAGCGATCGCCGCCGATCTCGAAAAGCCGGTGCGGATGCTGCGGCTGCTGCAGGGCGATGTCGGCTCCGGCAAGACGGTGGTGGCGCTGCTGGCGGCAGCCGCCGTCGCCGAGGCCGGCAAGCAGGCGGCCCTGATGGCCCCGACCGAGATTCTGGCGCGCCAGCATGCCAAGACCATTACGCCGCTCGCCGAGCGCGCCGGGATGAACGTGGCCATTCTCACGGGGCGCGAGAAAGGCAAGGAGCGTCGCGACATTCTTGCGCGTCTGGAGGCCGGCGAAATCGACCTGCTGGTCGGCACCCACGCGCTGATCCAGGACGACGTGGTCTTCAAGTCGCTCGCGCTTGCCATCGTCGACGAGCAGCATCGCTTCGGTGTGCGCGAGCGGCTGGCGCTGACCTCGAAGGGCGAGGCCGTCGACGTGCTGGTGCTGTCGGCGACGCCGATCCCGCGCACCCTCGTCCTGACCTATTTCGGCGACATGGACATCTCCGAGCTGCGCGAGAAGCCGGCCGGCCGGCAGCCGATCGACACCCGTGCGGTCGCCGACACCAGGCTCGGCGAGGTCATCGACGCGGTGGGGCGCGCGCTCGATGCCGGCAAGCTGGTCTACTGGATCTGCCCGCTGGTCGAGGAATCCGAGGCCGAGGGCATCGATCATCTCACCAATGCGACGGATCGCTTCGAGAGCCTGCGCGAGCGCTTCGGTGCCAAGGTCGGCCTCGTCCACGGCAAGATGAAGGGCAGCGAGAAGGACGACGTCATGGGCCGGTTCGCGGCCCACGAGTTGCGGCTGCTGGTTGCGACCACCGTGGTCGAGGTCGGCGTCGACGTGCCGGCCGCCAGCATCATGGTGATCGAGAATGCCGAGCGCTTCGGTCTCGCCCAGCTGCACCAGTTGCGCGGCCGCATCGGCCGCGGCTCGGAGGCCTCGACCTGCATCCTGCTCTATCACGAGCCGCTGGGGCAGATGTCGAAGGCGCGGCTCGCCGTGATCCGCGAGACCACCGACGGTTTTCGGATCGCCGAGGAGGACCTCAAGCTGCGCGGCGAAGGCGACGTGCTCGGCATCCGCCAGAGTGGCCTGCCCGGCTATCGCATCGCCCGTCCCGAGGTGCATGCCCAACTGATCACCCAGGCGCGCGACGAGGCGCTGCGGATCCTCAAGGAAGACCCGAAGCTGAAGGGCCCGCGCAGCGACGCGCTGCGCTGCCTGCTCTATCTCTACGAACGCGACGAGGCGATCCCGCTGCTGACGGCGGGCTGACATGTCGTAGGGTGGGCAAAGCGACGCCAAAGGCGGCGCGTGCCCACCATGTCGATGGTCGTAAAGAACAACGGTGGGCACGTCACACCGCGCGTTGCGCGGTGGGCCTTTGCCCACCCTACGAGTCTATGACGCCGGCTTATTCACCTTGCAGCTCTCGGCGAACGCCACCAGCTGCGCCGCATCGGTGCCCTCGCCCTGCACGTCCGTCGCGATGTGCTCGAACAGACGGGCGAAGCCTTCGTAGATCAGCGCGGCCGGATGGTCATCACCCAGGAAGCCCGCGATCTCGCGCATTTCGGCGACCCAGCGATAGGCCTTCGGCAGCATGTCCGGCAGCGCATTGGCAAGCCGCGCCTGGACGTGCGGCAGGCTCAGCGCCAACTCGTCGCGCAGCGCGTCGGCGGCGCCGGCGCGGGTGGCGGCCAGCACCATCGCGGCGCCGAGCCCCGTCAGGCCCTTGTTGATGCCCGCATAGGACATCTTCAGCGCCGAAGCCGCGCCGATCGGCCCTTCGATCCGGCGCAGATCGAGCCCGAGTTGGCCCAGCACGGCGACATCAACGGCCGCCTCTCCGCTCACATACAACGCCGGTCCCTTCGTGCCCGGCTTCGGCGGCAGACCGATGATGGCGGCATCGACCAGGCGCGCGCCCGAGGACAGCACGATGTCCTCGATGGTCCGGATGGTGTCGACGTTGACGGCGTTGCAGTCGACGATGATGGGCTTCTTCGAATTCCGGTTGATGACCGTCGCGAGTTGCTCCGCCAGCGCCACAGCCTCGCCCGGCGGCACGATCGACAGGATAATGTCGGCATTGGCGATCTCGGCGTCGCTGGCGCCGACCATGCCGGATGCGGCCGCCCTCGCCCGCGTCGCCGCGCTGCGCTCCTCGAGCGAAGTCAGAACCTTGCAGCCGTGCTCCACGAGACGGGCGGCGATGGCGCTGCCCATGGCGCCGGGCGCGATGACGGCAATGCTGGGAGGCATGATGACGCTCCGATTCCAACGATGGTCTCTAAAACTATGCCCACCCCATGACAAAACTGAAGGCACGAAAACGAAGGGCAGCCCTTCAGAGCCCCCGAGAACGCTGGTCGCCGCGGCAGACCTCAGAACGCGATCTTCAAGCCTCCGCTGCCGAAGAAATCGTCTCCCCCCGTGCGTCCGATGGTGCGCGACACGTTCACCGTCAGCGCCACATTGCTCCAGAACGGCGCCACGACGCCGGCGCTCACCCGGCCGTAGACGTTGTGCGAGGTGCCGTTCGGAACCGTCCAGTTGTTGACGATGACGGGCGCCGAGGTCGCGTTGTACCGAATCAGGCGGCCGTTGCCGATGATGTCGTCATCGAGCGTCAGGTTCAGATACGGATTGATGACGCTGCCCTGCACCTGGAACGGCGTGCGCAGCTGCACGCCGACGCTGCCGATCAGGGTCTCGGCGGTCTGCGAGCCGACAGCGAGCGTCAGCGCAGGATCGCCGGTCTCGGTGTAGCCGTCGACACGGGCGCGGGCATAGGTCAGCCCGCCGATCGGTCCGAGCTTCGCCGTGCCTGCATCGAACAGGTAACCGGCCTTCCCGGCCGCGACGAAGGTGGTGCCGCCGGGATTGGAGGTGATGGTGTCGACCACGCCCGGCCGCGTGTTGTGATAGTCCTGACGGCCGATCGTCGCCAGGCCCTCGGCAAACAGGTTGCTGCTCGCCCAGGCGCCGTAGAGGCCGAACTGATAGGAGTTGGCATCCGTGGTGCCGGCGCTGTTGAACAGCCTCGCCTTCGGATTGGAATAGTCGAAGGCGGTACCGATCATGGAGTTCGCCGACAGCCGGTACTCGACACCAATTGTGCCGCCGATGCTGTCGAGATTGAAGCCGTTCGAGGCGGCGCTGCCCTGGCGGTCGCTGACGCCGCCATTGCCCTGCATGTAGAACGACCATGGGCTGACCGGCGCCAGCGGCGGCGCCTTGGTGTAGGGGGACTTGGCGTAAGGCGCCTTCGTCACGGCGGCAAAGGAATTCATCGTCGACGGCGCGAAGCCGGTGGTCTCGCGGAACTGATCCAGCTTGCCGAACAGCGTCGAGGCAAACCCCATCGCCGTGATCGAGGCCACCTCACCCTGCGGCGCGAAGGTCAGCGGCGCGTTGAGGCGGTTGACGATGTACTGGCCCAGCACCTCGAAGCCGTGCGACGTCAGGTGCACGCCGTCGACATAGAACAGATACTGGTTCTGCAGCGCAGGATTGCCGATGCACGCCACCGGACAGGCGCCGACATTGGTGAAGCCATAGCGCTGTGGATTGGCCTGGATCAGCGTCCCCACCAGTCCGGTGTCGACATACTCGACACGTACGCCCGAACGCGCGACGCCTGCGAGCGACTGCTGCATCAGGCTGTTATAGGTCGTGCTGTAGGCCTTGCCGGCCGGGGCATTGGCGTTGCCGACGGCCTCCGGCAAGGTGCTGACATCGCCGGCCGTGAACACGATGCTGCGCGCGCCGTCCCCGACCAGCGCGTTGATGCCGGCCATGGCCTGCTGGGCCGTAACGGCCGCGGCCATCGGCGCTCCAGCGAGCGAGCCGCCGGCGCGGTAATAGGCCCGCGCATCGTTGCCGCCGACCGAGATTTCGACCAGGTCGGTCGACGAGATCCTGCCGGAGAAGCCCGTCAGTCCGCTCCATTCCTGGAAGAAGCCGGGAATGCCGGGCGCCACCACGTTGGTGTTGCCGGCCATGGCGCCGCCGATCGCGTAGTTGAGCTGGGGAATGCCGAGCAGCGCCGAGGTCGTGTCGACGAAATTCGTGCCGCCGCTGAAGCGGCCGGTGGGATAGAGCGGCAGCTTGCCGGCGCCGCCGGTGAAGGTCCAGAGATTGCCCGTGTCGGCGTAGCTGTCGCCAAATGCCTGAATGCGCGTATAGGTGGTCTGGGCTGCTGCCGGCCCCGTCAGTTGCAGGGACGCCGCGGACAGCGCGACCGCGCACAACAATGTCGTCCTACTCACAGGCATCCTACGCGCCTCCCCAACGCCCTACTTTTGTTTGCCCGATGTTTCCATGGTGACCATTCGAAACACCACCGCCCGCTGGTTGTAGGAACGACGACATCCGTGGCTGTGCTTTCCCCGCATCATCATGCAGTGCAAAGCGCCGCGATGCGCACGTTTGCCCGCTGGGCGGACCGGACCGCCAGCGACCATGCTCACGAAGGCTGCTGACAGAATCTGGCAGAGGGCCCGGCTAGTCGTGTGGCTGAAGCGCCGCAGACGGCGCCGCCACCGGAGAAACGACGATGCCCGACTTCAATTTTCTGATCCTCTACGTCGACAACCCGCCGAGGAGCGCGGCCTTCTATGCGGATCTGCTCGGCCGGCCCGTGATCGAACAATCGCCGACGTTCGCCATGCTGCCGCTGCGCGAGGGGGTCATGCTGGGCTTGTGGTCGCGGCACACGGTCGAGCCGACGGCGACGGGCGCCGCAGGCTTCGGCGAGGTCGCGTTCGCGGTCGGCGATGCCGGCGAGGTCCAGAGGCTGCACGACGACTGGAAGGCGCGCGGACTCTCGATCGCGCAAGCGCCGACGCGGATGGATTTCGGAACGACGTTCGTCGCGCTCGATCCGGACGGGCATCGCCTGCGCGTGTTCGTTCCGCAGGATGCGGCCTAGCCCCTCCGCGGGTGGCCGGCCATGCGCATCAATCGGCCTTTCAGCCTAGTCCGCCTTGGCCGGCTCCGGCTCGCGATGCGGCGATGGCTGCGCGGGTGCGTTGGCGAGGCGCGCGGTGTTGGCCATGTTGGCCAGCGCCGCGACCTTTTTCTGCTGGTCGGATCCCGGCTGCACCACGCCGCATGACATGATCAACGTCGCCGCGTCCTCGGCGCTCATGTCGACCTCGATGATCTTGCTCCGCGGCAGATAGAAGAAGAAGCCCGTGGTGGGGTTCGGCGCGCACGGCAAGAACACTGAGATCTGCTCGTCGTCACCGGGCAGCCGGCTCGCAATCTCCGTGCTCGGCGGCTGCGAGATCAGGACGATCGACCACATGCCCGGCGACGGAAACTCGACCAGGCCGACACGGCGCAGGCTCGAGCCCTTGCCCGAGAACAGCGTCTCGAACACCTGCTTGAGGCCGCGATAGATCGCCCGCACCGCCGGGATGCGGCCGAGCAGCCGCTCGCCGAGGTCGACCAGGGTGCGGCCGATCAGGTTGGCCGTCAGGAAGCCGAGCAGCGTCAGTCCGATCACGGCCACGATCAGGCCGGAGCCGGGCACGCCGAACGGCAGATAGGTTTCCGGACGATAGACCAGAGGCACGAACGGCCGGACCAGCCCGTCCACCCAGGTCACGAACCACCACGTGATGTAGAGCGTGATGGCGACGGGTCCGGCTACGACGAGGCCGGTCAGGAAATAGTTGCGAAACCGGAACATCAGCCCATGGTGGGGCGTCTCGGCCGGAGCATCGGCCAAGGGATCGGTCTCTGGCGGCAGGTCGTCGCGGGAACTCATGCGAACTTCCGGGTCGGATCAAATCTCAGCTAAGGGTCTTAGCAGATTTTTGAAGGGCAAAGGCCCTCTTTCCGACACATGCGCGCTTTGCCGCTGACCTGTGGCCCGGCAGCCGGACACCCATTCCAGGCGGAAGGTGCTTCAGGTCCCGTTGCGGAGAGTTGCGACGCGGACGGCCGAACGCGGCGCCCTAGGCGCTGCGCAGCGGCAGGGCCAGCCCGACCGCCACGAAGATGCCGCCGCAGACCTGGTTGAAGCGCCGCCCGACCCGCGCGAGCCAGGGGCGAACCTGGGCCGCCGCGCTGGCGATGGCGTATTCGGTGACGAACTCGGTCACCGTATAGGTGACGGCCACGACGGCGAACTGCACCGCCAGGCTGCGATCGGGATCGATGAACTGCGGCAGCAGCGCGCTGAAGAACAGCAGGCATTTCGGGTTGGTCGCCGCGGTCAGGAAACCCTGGCGGAACAGCGCGTGTCCTCTGGCCGTCACGGCTTGGTCGGCCAGATCGACGCCCACCGGCGGCGCGAGCCACAACTTGACCCCGAGCCATGCGAGATAGAGCCCGCCCACCCATTTTAGGACCACGAGCCAGGTGATCGACGACTGCACCAGCGCACCGATGCCGAACATGCACAGCGCGATGACGAGGATGAAGCCGATCAGGCCGCCCGCGATCGTGAACAGCGTCCTGCGTCCGCCGTGCAGCGCCCCGTGCGTCAAGGCGAGCAGGCCGTTCGGGCCTGGCGTCAGGGAGATCCCCACGGACGTGACGAAGAACAGCAGCCAGGTGTTGAGGGTCATCCCGATCCCCGTGATCAAGCGAACCGACCGATCCGCCGGGCCGGACGTTTGCCTATTCCACCGTGACCGACTTGGCGAGGTTGCGCGGCTGGTCGACGTCGGTCCCCATCACCACGGCGGTGTGGTAGGCCAACAGCTGCACCGGGATGGCGTAGACGATCGGCGTGAACGTCGCGGCCATATCCGGCATGGTGATCGTCACCAGCGAGTCCACGGTCGCCTCCTCGGCTCCCTTGGCGTCGGTCATCAGGATGATCTTGCCGCCGCGCGCGGCGACCTCCTGCATGTTCGACACCGTCTTCTCGAACACGCGATCATAGGGCGCGATGACGACGACCGGCATGGTCTCGTCGATCAGCGCGATCGGCCCATGCTTGAGCTCGCCGGCGGCGTACCCCTCGGCGTGGATGTAGGAGATCTCCTTCAGCTTCAGCGCGCCTTCCAGCGCCAGCGGATAGGAGGTGCCGCGGCCGAGATAGAGCACGTCCTTCGACTTCGCGATCTCGCGGGCGAGCTTCTCGATCTGCGGCTCGGTCGTCAACGCCGCCGCGATCAGGCGAGGCACCTCGACCAGGCCATGCACCAGCTTGGTCTCGTCGGCTTCGGAGAGCTCGCCGCGGCCGCGACCTGCCGCGATCGCGAGCGCCGCGAGCACCATCAACTGGCAGGTGAAGGCCTTGGTCGAGGCAACGCCGATCTCCGGGCCGGCGAGCGTCGGCATCACGATCTCGCTCTCGCGCGCAATCGTCGAGGTCGGCACGTTGACGACGGAGAGCGTGTGCACGCCCTGCGACTTCGCATAGCGCAGCGCCGCCAGGGTGTCGGCAGTCTCGCCGGACTGCGAGATGAAGATGGCGAGATCGCCCTGGCGCAGCGGCGCCTCGCGATAGCGGAACTCCGAGGCGACGTCGAGTTCGACCGGCACGCGCGCGAAGCGCTCGAACCAGTATTTGGCGACGAAGCCGGCGTAGCTCGCGGTGCCGCAGGCGGTGATCGAGATGCGCTGGATGTCCTTGAAGTCGAACGGCAGCCGCGCCGGCAGCACTACGCGCTCGGTGCCCATGTCGACATAGCGCGCCAGCGTATGGCCGACGACCTCCGGCTGCTCGTGGATCTCCTTGGCCATGAAGTGGCGATAATTGGCCTTGTCGACCAGGAACGACGACGCGCCGGATTTCAACACGTCGCGCTTCACCACCGCGCCCGAGGCGTCGTGGATGATGCCGGAGTCGCGGGTGATCTCGACCCAGTCGCCATCATCGAGATAGCTGATCGTGTCGGTGAACGGCGCCAGCGCGATCGCATCCGAGCCGAGGAACATTTCACCGTCGCCGTAGCCCATCGCGAGCGGCGAGCCCTTGCGCGCGCCGATCAGGAGGTTGCCATGACCCTTGAACAGGAAGGCCAGCGCGAACGCGCCCTTCAATTGCGGCAGCGACGCAGCCACGGCCTGCTGCGGCGAATGGCCTTTCAGCAAATAGGAGTTGACCAGATGGACGACGGTCTCGGTGTCCGTTTCCGACGCGAACCTGGCGCCCTGCTTTTCGAGCTCGGCACGTAGTTCGCGAAAATTCTCGATGATGCCGTTATGCACCACGGCAACGTTATCAGTTGCGTGCGGATGCGCGTTGCTCTCGGTCGGCTTGCCGTGGGTCGCCCAGCGGGTGTGACCGATGCCGGCGTGCCCCTTCAGCGGCTGCTGCCCGAGCCGCTTCTCCAGGTTCTTCAGCTTGCCCTCGGCGCGCCGCCGCTCGAGATGATCGCCTTCGAGCGTAGCAACGCCGGCAGAATCATAACCGCGATATTCGAGCCGCTTGAGCGAGTCGACCAATTGCTCGGCAACCGGCCCGCGTCCCAGGATCCCGATGATTCCGCACATCAGCGCTTGTCCCCAAATCGTCGAGAATGATTCAAATGCATGGCATTGTCTTAACGAAAACCGCGCGCTTTCAGGATTCAATAATTATTGCGGATTGCGACAGGGTTAAGTGGGAGCCCTAACCGAGGGCCTGCATGCAACTCCGGTTTGATGCGGAGGTCCGGTTCGGAGCGCACTTAACGTCCGGTCAACGCTTTCGCGCAGAGACTGTCGCGTCGGAGAGGACGCCATGACCTATAGCCGCCGCCCAACTGATCCCAAAGGCACCAGCCCGCTGAGCCTGTCGCATCCGACCTCCGGAAGCCATCTGGCGCACTGGCCGCCGCCGGCCCTGAGCAGCGAGCTCAAGCCGATGCCGATCAAACATCGCGCCAACGAGCCCGTCAAGCACGCCACCCGCCGCGGGTGGCGTTTGACACGTGCGATGTTCGCTGAGTTCCAGGACGACGAAAGCTGATTTCTCAGCTCACTTCTTGTGGCGTTGCTTGGCATTCCGGAAGCGCGCCGCCGCGCCCTCACGCGTCGTCTGCGGGCTCCGCTCGAGCGCCAGCGCATCATCGGGCACGTCGCGCGTGATCACCGAGCCAGAGCCGATATAGGCGCGGGCGCCGATGGTGATCGGCGCCACCAGCGAGGTGTTGGTGCCGATGAAAGCGCCCTCGCCGATATTGGTCTTGTGCTTGTTGAAGCCGTCATAGTTGCAGGTGATGGTGCCGGCACCGATATTGGCATTGGCCCCAACATGGGCGTCGCCGATATAGGACAGGTGATTGACCTTCACGCCCGCCTCCAGCACCGCGGCCTTGGCCTCGACGAAATTGCCGATCTTGGCGCCGTCTCCGAGTGTCGTACCGGGCCGCAGCCGCGCGAACGGCCCGAGCAGGCTGTTCCGGCCGAGCTTGGACTGCACGATGTGCGAAAACGAATGCACCACCGCGCCGTCGCCGATCGACACGCCGGGGCCGATCACGACGAACGGCTCGATGGTCACGTCCTTGCCGAACGTGGTATCCGCAGCGAGGTAGACGGTCTCCGGCGCGACCAGCGTCACGCCTGCATCCATCGCCGCGCGGCGCAGCCGGTTCTGCATCACCGCCTCGGCTTCGGCGAGCTGCGCCTTGGTGTTGACGCCGCGCACCTCGTCCTCGGAGGTCTCGATCACGACCGCCTCGAGCCCCTGCTCGCGCGCGATCGCCACCGCATCGACCAGATAGTACTCGCCCTTGCTGTTGGCATTGCCGATCCTGTCGAGGATCGCGAGCGCGCGACGGCCGTCCATCGCCATCACCCCGGCATTGCACAGCGTGATCGCCCGCTCCGCTTCGCTTGCATCGGCCTGCTCGCGGATCGCGACCAGCTTCGATCCGTCGAGCAGAAGGCGTCCATAGCCGGTCGGATCGGCGGCGCGGAAGCCGAGCACGGCGAGCGCTGCGCCTTCCACGAGCGCTGCCCGCAGCCGCGCGAACGTCTCGGCCGTGATCAGCGGCGTGTCGCCGAATGCGACCAGCAGATCGTCTGCGCCGCGCGCGATCGCCTGCCGCGCCGCCAGCACCGCATGCGCCGTCCCCAGCCGCTCGCGCTGAACGAAGATATCCGCGTCGGGCCGCAGGCGCCTGGCTTCCTTCTCGACCGCTTCGTGCCCTGGCCCCACCACCACGGCGATGCTGGCGCCATCGCCTTGCGGCGCCGCCGCCAGGACGTGCGCGAGCAATGATTCGCCGGCGATGGGATGCAGCACCTTGGGGACGCTCGTGCGCATCCGCGTGCCCTCGCCTGCCGCAAGCACGATGGTCAGACTGGATCGAGCGGTCATGAAACACCTGGAATGAAGGGAGCGCATAGGTCGCGCTGTCATAATGCGTTTTCTGCGCGGGGCAAACCGCACCCGCTGAAGCCCCTGGTGGTTTTCCTGTTAATGTTCGCTTCGTGATTCGATTAAGGCAGGTTCATGGCTAAGGACTCCCGCAAATCCGCCGGCACAAATGGAGCTGAGAAGACGGGGGCGACTCTGTCCGGACTGTTTGCCGACGAGAACGAGTTCGATCGCCGCGCGCTGTGGCGGCTCGGCTGGTGGGGGGCTGGCGCCGTCGGCGCCGTCGGCCTGGCCGTTTTCACCAATCAGGCCGCACAGGGATGGCGGCAGGACCGTGTTTCCGCGGCCGATCTGTCGCGCCAGGCACAATTGCTGCAGTCGCTGGCCCGCGAGACGCAAGGCGAGGCGCGCCAGCTCGGCGCGGCCATCGAGACGCTCAACACCGATCGCGACCGGCTGTACGCGCGCGTGACCGTGCTCGAGCAGGGATTGGACTCGGTGACCGGCGCGCTGGCCAAGCAGAGCGCCCAGGCAACCGCCAATCCCGCCCCCGGCGGCAAAGCCGCACCCGCGCCGCAGATCGCGGCCGTGGAGTCCCAGGCCACGGTGGCGGCCCCATCGAGTTCCGCGGCGTCCAGCCCCTTGCCGGCCTACGCGAACGCGTCGCCGTTCATGCCGATTCCCAACGGGGCCGCCGGAATCAATCCGGCTCAGCCCGGTTCCCCGGCGGCTGCCGCGAGCGCCGACAAGACGAAACAGGAGCAGTCCAGGCCGATGTCGGCCGGGCTGTCGGGTGCTTCGTCATCGTCCGTCTCCGCCGCTCTGTCGCCGACCCCGCCTGCACCCGCCGTCGCGGCGACCGGTTCCCAGCCTCCTGGTGGCGCACCGGACCCGGCCGGCAAGCCGGCCGAGACCGACAAGCTCGCAAAGGCTGAGCCCGCAGAGGCCGGCGCCAAGGGCAATGACAGCACGGACGTCACGGTCACGGCGGTCCAGAAGACCGAATTCGCAGTCGATCTCGGCGCGGCCAGCTCGCTCGGAGGATTGCGGGCGCTGTGGCGGGATCTCGTGAAGACCCATGCCGACCTCGCCTCGCTCAGGCCGATCATCATCCTGAAGGAAGGCCGGAGCGGTCCGGGCATGCAGCTGCGACTCGGCGCCGGCCCATTGGGCGACGCGGCCACGGCGGCGAAGATCTGCGCGGTGCTCGCCGAGAGCCGGCGCGCTTGCGAGACCACCGTCTATGACGGCCAGCGCCTCGCGGTCCGTGAGGAGCCGGAGGGGGCCGAGGCGGCCAAGCCGGGCGCTCCCGCGGCTGCCGCCCAGAAGCCGGTGCAGCGCCGGCGCACGTTTCAGCCGCAGGTCCAGCAGCAGCGCCACGGCAAGCGCGAGGAGCCGCCGCCCACAGCAGCAGCACCGGCGCCGCCGCCGGCAGAGGCGCCCAAGCCCGAGCAACCGTCGGCGCTGTCGTCGTTCTTCCGCCGCTCCTGAGCCTCAAATCATCGTGCAGCCAAAGCCGGTTGGGACGGATTGTGAAAGCAGTCCGCGAACCGGCTTTGCGGCTTGTCCGACGATCCTTTCCGCAGCATAGTCCCGCGCATGAAAAAGACCCCGTTCCGCCTCTCGCCCTATCAGGTGCAATGGCTCCTGATCATAGGCTTCGTCACCGTCGGCTATGCCCTCTATCTGCGCTATCTCGCGATCGAGCTGTCGAGCGTCGCGCTGGCCTGCGATGCGGGCCTGCAGACGCTGGCCTGCAAGAGCCGGGCGGTCGCGACCACGCTGTTCAAGAATTCGGTATTCGGCGCCACCGCGCTGGTGATTGCAGTGCTGCACGTGATGCGGCCGTCGATCGTGCTGTTGACCGGCGGGCTGATCGCCGCCGGCCTCGGCATCGTGCTCTACAACATCGTGCTGTCGGGGCTGGCGATCGGCCTGCTCATTCTCGGATTTGCGCGGCCCGCGCCCGCCACAGCGTGAACGCCAGCAGCAGATACATCGCGCAGGTCCACATCGCCTGCCAGTTGTCGCGGCCCTCGTTGTAGATCACGTAGACCGAGGAGATCGCGAGCAGGCCGGCGAAGCTGGCCTCGGCGATCGGGCGCGCGCCCTGCGCCGGACGATTGCCGAGCAGCATCGCGAACGGCACCACCGCCATGGTCAGGCTCGCGAACGGGAAATCGCGGTAGCGCGGGTCGAATACAAAGCCGAGCGCCGTCTCGGCCGCGATCAGCACCGTCACGACCAGGACCAGACCCAGCAGGTAGGTGATCTTCAACTGCTTGCGGCCGTCATTCGGTCCGAGCAGGTCGAGAAAGGTCGGCAACGGCCGCCCGGCCATCGCCGCGTTGGCGCTGAGGATGGGCGCCAGGACGCCGGCAGCGAGCAGCGCCCCCCAATGCAGCCAGCCGCCGACACCGAGGCTCTCATAGAACATCTTGTCCGCGGCCATGCCGAACAGCACGCCCGCTGTCGTCGCGGAGAACCCGACCCCGATCCAGGCCGAAACGTGCGGCGGCCAGGGCCGGCGCCGCACCGTCAGCCACCCGGCCAGGAACACCACGAACGACAGGATCATGCCGCCGCCCATCTGCAGCTTCCACAGCGGATAGTTGCTGACGGGCTCGCCCGGCGGATATTTCAGCGCCCGCGTATCGTCGCTGATCAGGCCCCAATAGCCGCCGACCGTGCCTTCGAGCTTGCGCTTCCACGGCTGGTCATAAGCCTCGATCAGGTTGACGCGGAAGTTCTCGCGCTTGGCGAGGCTGAGGATCTCCGATACCACCCGCGCCTGGTTGGCGCGCGACGGCAGCGCGCCCTCGCGCATCCGCCCCTCGCTCGGCCAGCCGGTCTCGCCGATCAGAATCTCCTTGCCCGGAAAGGCGATGCCGACCTGCTGGCGGATGGCGTCGACATGGGAGGCGGCGAATTTCGCGCGCACCGGCATGTCCTCCCAATACGGAAGGATATGAACCGTGACGAAGTCGACGATGTCGTAGAGCTCGCGGTTGCGCAGCCAGAACTCCCAGACGTCGGCATAGGTCACGGGGACCTGGACCTGGGCCTTGACGCTGCGGATGGTCGCAGCGAGATCGGCGGTCGTCATCTCACCGCGCAGCAGCACCTCGTTGCCGACCACGACCGCCGTGATCACCTTCGGATAGCGCTTGATCAGGTCGACCGCGATCGCGATCTGCTGCTCGTTCTTCAGCTTGTTGGAGCCGAGCCAGATGCCCTGGATCACCTTGATGCCGACCCGGGATGCGATTCCCGGCACCTGGTCGAGGCCGTTCTCGATCGAATAGGTGCGCACGCATTCGGAGATCTTGGCGAGCTGCACCAGGTCCTGCTCGATCTGCTCGGCGTCGATATGGGTGGTCGGATCCAGCGGGCTCTGCTGGCCGCGGAACGGCGCATAGGACACGCACTGCAGCTTCGAATCGAGCTCGATCGGCGCGCGCGCGAGCGTGATCGGCTGGGCCAGCCACCACCACGCGGCGGCGATGACACCCAAGGATATGAGCAGAAGCGCCAGCGGCGTAGGAAGGGATTTCAGTTCCGTGTCTCCAGGCAGGGTGGTGTCGATTACCCGGTCGGCGGCGATCTGCCAAGTAGGCGATCGGCCGAGCCCTCCGGCACTCTTGGCGGACCCGCTCCAAATCACCCTTTTACGATGACGCGAGAAAGTTGGTACGTTGCTGGACAAATTCCGAGATTCCGGTCATTGGGAATCCCGGTTGACCCCGGCCGTCGCAACCAGGTTTCTCGGCCCTGCGCAAGCGCCCGTCAGGAACGCTCCGCGACAGTCGGAATCAATCTCCCGCCGCAATCGGGGCCGATTTGATCGGCATCACCACTGCGTCCGTCAGGGGACGGCACGAAGGCAACAATCGGGGAATTTATGGGTCGACGCGTGCTCAAGTCCAAGTTTTCGGTTTCGCGCCTGTCCGCGGCTCTGGGCCTCGTGCTCCTCATCGGCGCGCCCGGCGCGCTCGCCCAGAGCGGCAGCGACCATCCCCAGGACCAAAAGCCGCAGGCGGCCAATCCGGCCGACGTGTCGAGGGACAACCAGCGCAAGGCCGACGAATTCACCGAAGCGTCCCAGGCGCTCAGTGGCGGCCCGGCCGGCAATCCCGAATGCGTCTGGCTCGGCCGCCGCGTCGTCCAGCTGATGTACAACGACGACCTCGATACCGCCTTCCGCCACCTCGATCTCTATGACCGGTTCGGCTGCCCCGGTGGCCACGTTCAGGCCGCCTTCCGCTGCCTGACGCGATTCATCCCGCAGATCGATCCGAAGGTGCCGAACTCGCTGAACAACCACGTCCATACCTGCTGGATCAATCCGGACGCGAAGCCGCAGGTGGCTGCGGCGCCTGCGCCGGGCCCAGCCTCGAGCCCGGCAGCGACGCCGGCCGCGCAGGCGTCTCCAGCGCCGACGCAGCAGCCCGCCCCCCAGGCTTCGCCCTCGCCCCCGCAGCCTCCGGCGAAGTGACCGGCGCTGAGGCAGGCAGGACGCACGATCCCGGCGACCGCCCCCCATGCGTGGCGTGCGCATGACAGCGCTCCGATCACGTGGCAGGATACGATCGAGGTCGTCGACGCGCGCTTGAGCCTCGCCCCGGTTCAGGCACCGTTCAGCATGATTGGGCTCTGTTGGGATGGCATATGATGTCGCGGCCTTCGGCTGTGACGGCGTGAGAATGACCGCCTTCGTCGTTCGTCGTCGAACGTCACGCGTGAACGTGCTCCCGGTAGCATCGCATACCCGAGATGGAACGGCGATCGACCGCTCCGCTTCACCGCTGACTTGATCCTAGGAATGGTTGCCCCTCCAATGCGTGCCGTCGTCGCCGTCCTGCTCCTCGTCACCGCTGTGCACGCCGCCCTCTGGGGACTGCTGCAGGACAAGCAGGAGGCCCCCAATTTCACCGGCCTGCTGCAGAGCGTCTCCTACGATCCGCATGAAGGAACCGGGGCCCCCGGCGCCAACACCGTGGCCTCGCCGGAACGCATCCGCGCCGACATGAAGAAGCTCGCCACGATGACGCGGGCCATCCGGCTTTACTCTTCTACCGGCGGCCTCGAGATCGTGCCGCCGCTGGCCGCGGAGGCCGGACTGAAGGTGATGCTCGGCGCCTGGATCGACAAGGATCCGGACCGCAACGAGCGCGAGATCCAGTCGGCCATCACCCTCGCCCGCCGCAACAGCAACGTCATCGGCATCGTGGTCGGCAACGAGACCATCCTCACGGCGACCCAGAAGGTCGATGAGCTGATCGAGAAGATCAAGCGCGTGAAGAAGTCGGTCAACGTGCCCGTTACCACCGGCGACGTCTGGAACAGCTGGCGCGACAACCCCGAGCTCGCGGCCAATGTCGACTTCATCGCCGCGCACGTGCTGCCCTATTGGGAATTCTTCACCGACGACCAGGCCGTCGATCAGGCGGTGGATCGCTATCAGCTCCTGAAGAAGCAGTTCCCCGGCAAGCGCATCATGATCGCCGAGTTCGGCTGGCCGAGCCAGGGCTACAGCCGCAGCGGCGACAACCGCGGCCCCGCCGTGCCGGGCCCGCTCCGGCAGGCGAAGGTGCTGCGCAATTTTCTCGCCCAGGCCGCCTCGATCGGCATGGAATACAACATCGTCGAGGCCATCGATCAGCCCTGGAAATATTTCGAAGGCGGCGTCGGCCCGTATTGGGGCGTCCTGAATGCCGCGCGCGAGGCGAAATTCGCCTGGAGCGGCCCGATCGTGAATCCCGACTATTGGCAGCTCGCGGCCATCGCGCTGCTGGTCGGCGTGCTGCTGTCGCTGCCGATCGTGCGGCTGCGCCAGCCGACCGTGCTGCAGGCAATGATGCTCGCCATCACGGCACATGGCGTCGGTGCCTGGGTCTCCAACGTCTTCGCCTATTGGAACGTGCACTATTTCGTCTGGGGCTCGACCTTCGCACTGACCCTCGGCCTGATCCTCTTGGTTCCTTTGATCCTCATTGCGATGGCCCGCATCGAGGAGATCGCCGCGATCGCCTTCGGCCGCGAGCCGCGCCGTCTGCTGACCCGCGACAAGGCCGCGCGCGACCGCGCCGCCATGCCGGAGGGCTATTGCCCGAAGGTCTCGATCCACGTGCCGGCCTATTTCGAGCCGGTCGACATGATGAAGCAGACGCTGGATGCGCTGGCGCGGCTCGACTACCCGAACTACGAGGTCGTCTGCATCATCAACAACACGCCCGACCCGGCGTTCTGGCAGCCGATCCAGGATCACTGCCGCATGCTCGGCGAGCGCTTCAAGTTCATCAACGCCGAGAAGGTCAAGGGCTTCAAGGCCGGCGCCTTGCGCATTGCGATGGAGCGCACCGCCGTCGACGCCGAGATCATCGGCATCATCGACGCCGACTATGTCGTGACGCCGGACTGGCTCTCCGACCTCGTGCCGGCCTTCGCCGACCCCGCGGTCGGCCTGGTGCAGGCGCCGCAGGAGCATCGCGACGAGCATCTGTCGCTGATGCACTACATCATGAATGGCGAATATGCCGGGTTCTTCGACATCGGCATGGTCCAGCGCAACGAGGAGAACGCGATCATCGTGCACGGCACGATGTGCCTGATCCGGCGCGCGGCGATGGACATGGCCGGCGGCTGGTCGAGCGACACGATCTGCGAGGACACCGATCTCGGCCTCGCGATCCAGGAGCTCGGCTGGCAGACCCACTACACCAACACCCGCTACGGCCAGGGCCTCCTGCCCGACACCTACGAGGCGTTCAAGAAGCAGCGCCATCGCTGGGCCTATGGCGGCTTCCAGATCGTCAAGAAGCACTGGCGCCGCTTCCTGCCCGGCCACAGCCGGCTGACCTCGGACCAGAAGCGCGAGTTCTCGCTCGGCTGGCTCAACTGGCTCGGTGCCGAGAGCCTCGGCGTCGTGGTCGCGATCCTCAACCTGATCTGGACGCCGATCGTGGCCTTCGCCGGCATCGCCATTCCCGACAAGATCCTGACCATCCCGATCCTCGCCGCCTTCGTGGTCTCGCTTGCCCACTTCCTGATCCTCTACCGGCTGCGGGTGGCGGTGAAGCCGTGGCAGATGCTGGGCGCGATGGTCGCGGCGATGAGCGTGCAGTGGACGGTCAGCCGCGCCGTGGCGCAGGGCCTGATCACCGAGCACCTGGCGTTCGCCCGCACGTCCAAGGGCGGCCTGTCGCGGATGTCGATCGAGTTCCAGGCGTTCTGGGAGGCGGTGATCGGCGCCCTGCTCCTGATCGGCGCCACCATCCTGATCGTGACCAACACGCTTGCCATCACCGAGCTCTACATCTTCGCCGCCGTCCTGATCCTGGAGAGCCTGCCGTTCCTCTCAGCGGTCGCCATCGCGCTGCTGGAGATGTCGCGCATCAACTCCTTCGAGTTCTGGCGCCACGCCACCGTCCGCACCGCCGAGCTTATCGGCCTGCGCCCGGTCTGGGTGCCCGAGCTGGCGGGGCCTGGGATGCAACCGGCGCCGCTGAGCGCGGCGGCAACGAAGGCGGCGGATAAGGTGTAACGCCAAGCGAAGCCTGCGGAAGCGTAGCCCGGATGAGCGGACGCCTGGGCCCGAAGGACGCAGGCGGCAGCGACATCCGGGTTCATCGCGACGGCCCGTGAGCCCCCGCATGTCGCCTCCGCCGTCGCTCTGTCGAGCGCCGGCGGAGGCTCATGACGGGCTACGACACCGTGATCGCCGCGCCAGAAACGATCGTCGATCTCCCGTGGTTTCCACCGCCCGCCCTATTGACCGGAACGGACCCACCCCCTACACAGCGCCCACGACAGCATGCGGCCTAAGGTCGGGGTTTTTTGCCGCCCCGATCTCATGCCGCAGTGAACCACGGCCACGCCGCAAGCGTTCCGATGGGTACCTGCCGACGATCCGGACAGTGACGGCCCTGCCGTCGCACCGCTTCTTGGAAGCGAGCGCGTAGCTCAGCCGGTAGAGCACGTGACTTTTAATCATGGGGTCCCGGGTTCGAGTCCCGGCGCGCTCACCAAGATCCCGAACGATCGAATAGTCAGCTTGGCAGACGCCTCCCTTGGCCACGTCGGAACATCGGTAAGACGATGCGTGGCCTAGATCGCCCGTAAGCGGCGGCCTGAATGGGTCTCGATCGGAACTCGATTTCGTATTCGATGAGTCGAACGCCCTCGATCCTCACGCGGCTTTGGGTCCTCAGTCATTTCCTTGGCTACGATGCTCGTGCGAACCTGGCGGGACGTCTCCACGTTCTCCTCCACCCAGGCGATGTAACGAGGAAGCTGCCGAATCACGCGGTCAGACGCGCCGCGCGTCCGCTCTCGCCCGTCAGCTCGATCATGTCGGCACCTCCACGTCTGTAGGAATTGCAGTCTGCGCAACCAGGGTGCTAAGAACGACAATCAAAGGTATCGCAAGTCATTTTTATCGAATTCCGGTAAGGCCTTTTTGGCAAGGCGTTCGCGCCAGTGGAGCCAGCATGTCTGCAAGCTATGGCGCCGTGATCAACCGGCTGCTCAACGGCGTCGGCTTCCAACTCATTCGCCAATCGACGCTCCATCAGTTGGTCTCGTCGGCCCGCAATGGACATGCAAGCGAGCAGGACAACGAAGGTGAGGATCAAGTCCGAACGGATTCGCAAGCCAGCGAACCGACGGAGACGGTATCGGCCAGCTATCTCCAGAACCTGCAGCGCGAGAGTTTGGCGCTTCGTGAGATGTCGACCGAGCTCATCAAGCTCAAGCTGCAACTGGCCGGAGCGAACGACGGCACCAACACGAGCGAGCCCTCGACTCCGGACGTTGCCGCCCCCCGGCTCTACACACCCGTATACGACTACGCGGGATTGCGAACCGATCCCGCGATCGTGCACAACCATGACTTCATGCGGGATCCCCGCTTCGTCGCCGCCTACGAACGTGGCGTCGCCGCCGAGGGCTATGAGCCTCGCTATTTCTGGCGGACGCACGTCGCGCTCTGGTGTGCCAGCATCGGCGTCAGCCTTGGCGGCGATTTCGTCGAATGCGGCGTATGTCGCGGCATGCTCAGCTCTTCAATCATGCACTATCTCGACTGGAACAACATCCAACGTCGATTTTTTCTGTTTGATACGTTTACCGGTGTCGACGAGCGCCTCGTCACCGATGAGGAGGTCGCAAGCGGCAACCTCGGCTACTTCAGAGAGATGTACAAGAGCGACATCTATGAGGATGCCGTTCGCAACTTCTCCGAATACAAGAATGTCGACATCATTCGTGGCAGTGTCCCAGCGAGCCTGTCGACCGTCGACATCAATGCCGTCGCGTATCTGTCGATCGACATGAACAATGTCACGCCCGAGATCGCGGCCATCGACCACTTCTGGAGCAAGCTCCAGCCAGGCGCCCCGGTTCTGCTCGACGATTATGGTTTCGTTCGCTACGAGGCCCAGAAGCGCGCATTCGACACCTGGGCCTCTCAGCATGGCGTCACTATTCTCGCGCTTCCCACAGGGCAAGGCTTGATCATCAAGCCGCCATCGGCGTCAGGGGCTGTGCGTCGGAAGCGGCGCCGCATAGCTCCATTTTTGTGCACCGCCACCGTGAAGCGGCTTTTTGGGATGACGACGGCGTAAGGTTGTCCACATGCCGACTGGCTTGTTCGGCCAATCCAAGGCACAATCAAGCGTTGCAGTCCTTGATTTATTGCCGGGGCGTTTTGATGAATTGGGCAAGAACAGTCGTCGCGATTCCATTGGCAGCCATTGCCTTGTCGGGCTGCATCACGACATCGATGCAGGGATATGCCGACCGACAATTGCCGGCGAAGCCGATCGGCCGCATGGTCGCTTACGTCTCTGGACCCGGTCCGCTCGTCACGAGCATTCAAACCAACATCGCCGAGGAGGCGCGGAAACGCGGCGTCGTCGCTGACGACGCGCTGATGCTGTTCCCGCCGACACGGACCTACACCAATGCCGAGGTTCAACAGGGGCTCGCGCGTGACGCGATTGAAGGCGTCCTCGTCATCAGCGTGGGCGATAGCGGTGTGCAGCAACAATACGCCGGGACGATCTTGTCGGGCCAATACACCGGAACATCGAGCTCGATCGGTACCGTCAATACCTTCGGCAACACGTCGACCATATCCATGAATGGGACGTCCTCAGGCATGGTGGTTGCCACCGCGACGCCGACCTACCGCTACAAGCGTCAGACCACGTTCACGGCGCGGCTTCTTGAGGCAAGCACCGGACGAAACCTCTGGGTTGGAAATGGTCAGGTCAACGCCGGCGGCCTTCTGTTCGTCGGTGACGGCGCAAATGCTTCGAGCTCGGTCGCAGCCATTTTTGACGACTTGCAACGCAAGGGTATCATCGGGTCATCCAGTTGATCAGGAGGGGCTTCATGAGTCTCCCGTAACCCACCTCATCGGAATTATTGAGTGCACTGTCACCGTAATTATGCATCTCATCTGCAGGTAGCCAAAATCACCAAAGCAATACACGGCACCAAAAACCGGAGATCCTCCGAATGTCTATTAAGCTGAACATCGATAGCACAACAAAGAAATACACAGATGGCGTTGTTGGTCGAATCGAGCACCACGCCAAGGAAGTGGAAGCCGCCTTTGCTGCAATCATGGGTTTCGTACTCGTTTATTCCGACAGCGGCTCAATGGCTGTGCGCGAAGGTCGCGTTCAAGAAATCGGCAACATGGGTTGGGCCGAGTTCGGCGGTCGCCGTGTTGCTTTCCGCTATGAACACGCCACGAGGAAAATTGAGGTCCGCGACGGATCAGTACAGGGTCCGATGCTCGCAGATTTCGACAACAACACCGAACTCACCGCGCTCCTCGATTTCTTCAAGAACCTTTAGTCGAAGAAGAGGAAAAGGTCGCGTTTAGCATTCTCCATGCTCACCCTACGACTGATTGCCCCCAACGACTACGCTGTCCGCGAAGAGTAAGAGCGCATCGACTGCGTCCGCTACGCGAGTGCGCGCCGGACAAATGGCACCGGCCCGCCATTCGGCGACGCCGCGGCTAAGACGGCGCGGGAAGGATCAAGGAGAAGCAGAATTCGGCGGCAGGTCACAGAGCACCAAATTGGCGCTCGTTTTCACCCCTGGATAGAGTGCATTGTCACCGTTATCCTTCCGCGCGCGTGAAGTGCACTGTATTCTACGGTAAGATTTCGATCGGACTTATGGCATTCGTCCCGGCAGCGGCCCTCTAGGGAACAATGCGAATTATGGAGGCAGAACATGAGTTGGTGTGACAAGCTCGCGTCAACACCTACTGTCGGATTCGCGTTGACGCCCCACTTTGCTTTTGGCGGCATAGTCGACGCTCTTTCGCCCATCATGGATCGAATGGTCGATAGATTTCGTAACCCGACTTTCACGGTTAATGATAGTCAGAATAGCGCTTTGTCCTTTACCACAGAGGACGGCTTCACTTACGCAGTTGATCCGGCGAGGGTTACAGTCTCATTCCAGCACCGGTTAAGGGCGAAGCCTGTAAGTGCGGGCTTGCCTGTCATGGACATGGTATCAAAGCCTCTCCCCTACACCGAGATGCTACCAAGTATATCAGAACGACTTATCGAGGCTGCTCGCTTACTTCCACGGGTTGAAGAAAGGAAGATACTCCAAGTTGGGATTGTATCGACTACATCCGTCTCGATGGAAGACCTGCCACCTGGGATCAATAGTCTCGTGGAGCATCTAGCGCGGCCCTGGGCGGGATCACTGGTAAATTTCAACGTCGCCATAAATTCCGAACTTGGCCAATCCGATAATTGGATCGACCGATGTCAGCATACTTTGGCTAAAGTAGAAGACCCAAATCAGCTCATGACTCTCATTTTCGACTTCCATAGACAATTCAAGAAGCCGCAATCGACAGCCGAGCCGGCAATGAAGACCTTGCTGAATAGATGCACCGAAGATGCGTTGAAGTACTTTGAAGAGCTAGCAGAAGGCAATATGTTCGATGAGCACCTCATCAGCGATACAAACAAGCTTTGATTTTCTTGACTCTGAGCCTGTAGCTATAAGCTCTAGCTCGAATCGCGGACGTAGAAAAGCACAGTTGAGAAGCGCCTCCTCCGCTACTGTAGTGAACTTCCCAACCTTCAACTACTCCTCAGTAGAGTCGGCTGCTGCGTCGCGCGTCGCAGGTAGAATAAACGCGGCTTCGATCAGCGAACAGGAGCATCAAGCTTGGCTCAAGGAGCGTCAAGCGCTCCTGGACAAGGAGTTTGCTGGCACAATCACCCGAAAAGAGGCAAATCGGTTACGATATGTGTGCTGGTCCTTAGATCGCGTTGACGATGCTCGATATGGACAAGATCTCGAATTGCTTGAAGCTGCGGTCGCCAGATATGAGCAGCTACACTCAGACATCGAAGAGCTAAAACGGCAACTTGAGCAGCATCTGCCAAAGCGGAAACGTCGATGAGTAGTGAATCGAAAGCTCAAGGTACTGGTCCGCTGGAGGACCCGCGATTGATACGTAGGTCGGTGGTTGAGCCCGGCAAGAGATACCCGGATTATCGACAGACTTTACGGCACGACTTCTATCATGCGTGCGCTTACTGCACCATCATGGAATATGAAGCGCAGTCTATCGGGATGGTGATTGACCATTATGAACCGCAAAAGGCTCGTCCTGATCTCACCAACGACTATGACAATTTGATGTACGCGTGCAGCGTTTGCAATGAGCGCAAAAGCGACCGTTATCCTCCTCCGGAAGCGCGCCGCGATGGAAGACGGTTTTTTCGTCCGGATCACGACGCCAGGGAGGAGCACTTTTCCAGAGAGGGACTCCTGCTAGAGCCTCTGAGCGAAGTCGGCAAATATTCGATTTCTGCGCTTCATTTGAATCGCGCGATGTTGTTGAAGCTTCGCGATATTCGCAAGCGCGCATCAAATTGTGAAGCTCTTATTTCACACGGTATCTCCGCCCTGCGGTCACTGCCAATCGATAGCCTGCCCCAGCATATAAAGGGGCGCGCCGCGAGTACCGTAAGCCGAGTCATGGAAGCGGCCGAAACTATGAGCGATGATCTCGATTCAATCCTGAGGACAGCAGCCAAATCAGAATTGATCGACCCCGATCCTAACGCAAAAGCCTACGCTAAAGAGAGGGATGCCTTTCTAGCAAAGGTAGAGGCTCTATATCCGGGTAAACCATTTAGGCCGCTGAAGACACGCACGACTCGAAAAGCCCGTAGATGAGCGATCATCCCGTCAAGCGTGACGATCCCGGCACCGAATCTCCTTCGGAGCGAATATGGTGACAGTGCACGAAACTCCCAGGGACGTTAGTTAAGGCGGCCGCGCTCACCCATTCACCGCAAACCCAAGCACCAACTGTCTCGGGCTCTGCTTGAATTCCTTGATCACCGCGGCGCGGACCTTCTCCGACAGTTCCGGCAGCGGCTTGGCGGTGTAGAGCTTGGGGAAGGTCACCATGACCGACGTCAGCGTGCCGTTGTTCCAGTTGAAGCCGACTGCGGGACGCACGCCGGTTTCGGCGAGGAGGTCGGCTTCGACAGCCCGGCTGTAGGCAAGTCCGTTTTGAACGGCGTCGACCATCCCGCAGCCGGCGAGGCATGCGATCAGGGGGATCAGCGCGAGGGCTCTCATGGTCGTCCACTCCAGGGTTCAGCGTCCGGCGACGCGCCGTCGCCACGCATGGCGCCTGCCGAGGTTGCAGCGGCCAACGAGCATGAAATGCGGCCACGGCCGGATCATGGCGCGACGGCGCAACGTTTTCCAGCGTGACCCGCCGGGACAGGTTAGACTGGCGTGAGCCATCCATGAAGGCGGACAATCGTCAGGCATTGGCGTGCATGGTGCTGATCGCTGTCCTGATGGTCGCGCTCCTGTCGGCCAAGTATCAAGTATGACGACGGCCGGTGGCGCGGACAGTCCGAGACCGAGTGCTTGCGGCAGGCCCGGGGACTGCCTCCGGTCGGGCGGCCTTGAGCGAGAATTCCGGTGCGCTAAATTGACCTCGCTACTTGGCGCGAGCAGTTTCATGCACTGTCACCGCAACCGTAACCGCCAATACCGAAAGATCCGTCCCTTACCTGCCGGGGGCAGCATCGGCCTCCAGCACGACCTTCGCGACGGGATACCGCCAATCGTTCTTCGTGTTGTCGGCGGCGGCGTCGATGCCGGCCACGATGACCGCACCAAGGATGCCGCCGTTCATGCCGCTGGCCAGACGAGCCTGGCGCGTCGAATCGAAGGGCGCGACCGTGATCATCCGCTTTTGATAGCCGGGCTTCTGGCAGGTCACGGCAAGCGTGCTCGACTGTCCGCGATAGAGCGGCACGCGCACCTTGGCGGGGCTCGTCATGGTTGCGCTGAAGCCGGAGGCTTCCAGTGAGCAGGACGCTCCGGCCATCTCGACCTCGCCTCCCCCGCCGGGATTGTGAAATGTCCGCACCTCCACGAGCTGGTCACCCGCGAACTCGGGCACGCTTGCGTCGGTGCGGCGCTTCGGCTCGTAGACGTCGATTCCTCGGCTGCCTGTCGTCGACCTGACGTCGGTCACACTGTTGACCGCAAGCGGCGCAGCACACCCGCCAAGACACGCCGCTCCCACGATGGCCAGCCAGCCGGCCATCCGACGCAAACCGTTCATTTGAGCCCCCACAGCACCCCTACTGTCGTTACTAGCGGTAGCAGGGGCCGATCTGGGGAACAATAGTCGCAACCTCAGGGGGAATAGAAACAACTAACAAAAAGCCGACTTCGTTGCGGGCCGGCCACAATCGCTGTCGTCCCGGCACGCAATGCTCGCATGAGTTGCAGTGGTCGTTGGGCCTTCATGGCGCAGCTTCTTGGGACAGCCAGCGGATCATGGCGCGACGGCCCTGCGCATTCCAGCAGCGTTGCCGTGAGGATGCGCGGAAAAACTCATTTCATCAGGTCCCTCAAGGCGATCACCCCTGTCCAGTCCCTCCGCCAAAAATATTCAACTTCACTTTTTCCGAATTTCATGGTTGACTGTCCCCAACCCGTGCTCCTCGAGAGGGGCGCTTCGCGATCGTCACGGACGTTGAGCGCGGGATGCGGTGGCCGCAGGTGGGTCGCAGCGTGCTTGATGTGCGCGGACGAACGGCTCCTTGCGGACGTGAAATCGCGTGGTCCTGGCGCCCCGAAGCTGGCGCCAAGTCCTGGGGGTGATGATCCCCGAGGGCGACGGTGGCTATCAAGCCGGACACCGGGGAGATCGCGTATAAACGTGAAGACCATCGCGCGGGGAATGCCGGATGTCGGCTGAACCTTGTATGGGGAGTAAGTTGTCAAGAGGGGCGTCGTTTGTTGGGGGCGGTCTTTGGCGCCAAGGAGAGGCGCGGTCAAGGCTGGCCGAAGGCCACCGCCGGAGGCGGCGCGTCAGCGGCCTTGAGCGCGCCGAGCTTGGCGCCATCATGGCGCGCCCGCAACGCGCGGTGTCGCGATGGCAGGCCGGACGTGATGCGAGGATTGGGCCGTGAACGACAATGCGGAACGACCGCATCACCTTGTATCCGGTCGGGCGCGAGGCCCGGTACCCTGATCTTTCATGCACGGGGGAAGGTAAGGCCCAGTCAAGACGGGACCCCTCTGTGAGAGCGGGAGGTTTATGCCCCCGGTTCAGCACGGTCACGCGTCGGTCCTGGCTCACGTCGGCTGTCATGGCGCGCGCAGCCGTTTACGAAGTTGGACGCAGCACGGCGCCTTCGGGAACAACGCCGGTCACCAGATAGCGCCACAGCGCCACCATCAGCTTGCGTGCCAGAGCGACAATGGCAATTCGCCGGATGCGTCCCTTGATGTCGCGCACCCGCTCGCGGAACCAGCGTGTCAGTGCGCTGTCCGGCTGATGAACGGTCCATAGCCACGCCAGCTCGACCGCGAGCTCACGGGCGCGCCGGTTGCCGGCTTTGCTGATGCCCTGCTCACGGCTGCGCTCGCCACTGTCATAGGGCGTGCCGGTGAGACCAAAGTAGCTGCCGACCTGACGACGGTTGTCGAAGTCGCGATAGAACACCTCGTTGACCAACTTCTGGCCGCCGACCGGGCCGATGCTCCTGAGATCCATGAGCTGCATGATCCTGGCTTCCGGCGAGCCGGGCCGAGCGGCGCACAGCTCGGCTTTGCTTTTGGCCTCGAGCTCCTTGAGCTGCCGTGCCACCAGGCACAGTCGCTCGTGTTCGCGCACGATCTCTTCCTTGAGCCGCACCGGCAGTGGACGACCGTCGCCAGTGCGCAGGCTGGCAAGGCTTTCCAGGAACGAGCGATCGAGCGGGTGGACGTCGCGAATGCCCTGGCCGTGCAGCAGTCCCTTGATGCGGTTGCTGTGAGCCGTGCACTCCTGGATCAGGCGATCACGTTCACGGGTACGGCGCTTGCGATCCTCATCCTCGACGCTTGGCACGTGGACGATGCTGCAGACCCGAGGCTCGCCCCGCAAATGGGCGAGGAACGCCCGCATCAGCTTCTCCAGATCGATCCGGTCGGTCTTGGCGCGCCGGGCACGACGGTTCACCTCGATGCTGGAAGGGTCGACCTCATGATTGACGATGCCTTGTCCGCTCAGCCATCGGTGCAGCCAGTGGCCATCCAAGCCTGCTTCGTAGCATGACAGGATGCGCACCGGCCGGCCGCCCGCGGCAGCCGCAGCCTTCTTGCGCATGTCCGCAAGCCGGGCCGCCAAGGCGGCCAAGTCACCGCCGCCGATCGTGTACCGGCTCAGTTTCTGCGAGCCAGGAAGCAGCACGCCGAGCTTCCATTTCGCTTTGCTCAGTTCAAACGCGAGGTAAACCGTGGCATGCTCCGCCGCGGCGGGTGTGTCAGTGCGATCGAGCTTGATCATCTTGATCCTCCGAGGGCCGGATGGTTCGGAAATCCAATCCTAACCCTTCTTGACCACCCGCCGCCCCATAGGATCTGTGGTGACTGCCGCCTGCTTTTTCTTCTGCAGGCGGGCCATGGGTTGCGGCCTGCAGCCCGGCATTCCCCGCGCCCTCTGTTTGATGGGGGCGAGACGACCAGCAAAGCTCGGGCGCGAGATGCGTCGCGACGATGGTTGAACGCGCCCCCTGCCCGGCAACCGCCTGCGTCGTGATGAGGTTCAGATGGCCCGGCCGATTGGTCGTCCTACGACGGGACTGAGCGCAGTCGCCCGTTGCGTCCCCGCGGTGCGGACGCACGCGGCTTTCAATCACCGGCTGCCGGGAGCGCGCGCACGAACAGCAACAAGATCTTACATGACGACATCAGACCTGCGCAAAAGCGCCGCTGACGCGGCGTGTGTTCGCATCTGTGGCCGCACGCGATCGAACCGATGGCGCTCCTCGCGGTGCAGCCGCGATCGCGTCAACCGTATCGTGAGGAAGCCCCGATGTCGTCACCCACGCCAACAGGACGGCGGGCCATGCTCGTCCTGCTCGCCGTTCTCCTCCTCGGCAACATCGCCGCCATCATCGCCTGGCCGTCGCATTGCGGCACGAGCCCACGGCTCACGATCGGCGCGGTCATGCTCGCCGGCTGCGGCGAGGCCGACGCCGCTGGTCCTCACCTCGAGGCGATGCGGCGGCCGCATCGGGCGCCCGAGCCGGTTGAAATGGCGAAGGCTCCCTGACATCGTGGCCGTCACCCGTGTTCAGCGATCAGCAGCCCGCCGAGATCGAGCGCGGCGACGCGCTGAGGCTGCTGCCGCGCCTTGCGGGCTGATGCGCCACGTCTCGCCCAAGGAGCTTTCCCGATGTCCTACGCCTTCCTCTTGACCTCGCTGATCGTGGTGGCCTCGCCCGGCACCGGCGTGCTCTACACGCTCGCGGTGGCGCTGACGAAGGGGTCGCGGATGAGCGTCGCCGCGGCGTTCGGCTGCACGCTCGGCATCATCCCGGCGATGCTCGCCGCGATCATCGGGCTTGCCGCGGTGCTGCACACCAGCGCGCTGGCATTTGCCGCGCTGAAATGGTGTGGCGTTGCGTATCTCTTGTACATGGCCTGGCAGACGCTCGGGGAGCGTGGCGCGCTCTCGGTGGAGGCCAAGGATGACGCGAAGGACGCAGCGCGCTCGGCCGGGCGAGTGGTGCTGACCGGGTTTCTGATCAACATCCTCAATCCCAAGCTGTCGATCTTCTTCCTCGCCTTCCTGCCGCAATTCATCGCCGCGGACGAAGTGCATCCGCTCGCCGCCATGCTCGAGCTGTCGGCCACGTTCATGGCGATGACGTTCGCGGTGTTCGTTGTCTACGGGCTGTTCGCCTCAGCGGTGCGCGATCGGGTCGTCAGCCGCCCCCGGGTGATGGCGTGGCTGCGCCGGGCGTTCGCCGGCGGCTTTGCTTTGCTTGGCGCCCGGCTGGCGCTGAGCGAGCGGTGAGGGCGGCCGATCAAGGGGGGCTGACGGCTCATGGCGACGGGAATACGACCTTCGCTCCTCACCCTGAGGAGCCCGCCGCAGGCGGGCGTCTCGAAGGGCGAGGCCCGCGCTGTGGCCTCATGGTTCGAGACGCGCCGCAAGGGCGGCGCTCCTCACCATGAGGGGTGGGGGTCCGAGGCCGCCGCTGCACGTTGACCACGAGTAGCGCGCTTATGATGGGAGTATCGAGTTGCGCCTTGGAAAGCCTGCGCAAAAACAAGACCCGCCCGGAGCGGTGCCGCTCCAGACGGGTCGTGTTAGTTCAACAATTCAGCAGGACTGTATCAGCCGAACTGGTTCATCGTGTTGTGCGCGCCGCCGGCCTTCAGGGCCTTGTCGCCGGCGAAATATTCCTTGTGGTCGTCGCCGATGTCGGAGCCGGCCATGTTCTGGTGCTTGACGCAGGCGATGCCCTGGCGGATCTCGGCGCGCTGGACGTTCTTGACGTAGCCCAGCATGCCCTGCTCGCCAAAGTACTCGCGGGCGAGGTTGTCGGTCGAGAGCGCGGCCGTGTGGTAGGTCGGCAGCGTGATCAGGTGATGGAAGATGCCGGCGCGCTTGGCCGAATCCGCCTGGAAGGTGCGGATGCGCTCGTCGGCTTCCTTCGCCAGCGGGGTGTCGTCGTACTCCGCCTTCATCAGCTCGGCGCGGTTGTACTTGCTGACGTCCTGGCCCGCCTCCTTCATCGCGTCGTAGACCTGCCAACGGAAGTTGAGGGTCCAGTTGAACGACGGCGAGTTGTTGTAGGCGAGCTTGGCGTTGGGGATCACCTTGCGGATGCGGTCGACCATCTTGGCGATCTGCTCGATATGCGGCTTCTCGGTCTCGATCCACAGCAGGTCGGCGCCGTTCTGCAGCGAGGTGATGCAGTCGAGCACGCAGCGGTCCTCACCGGTGCCGGGACGGAACTGGTAGAGGTTGGAGGGCAGCCGCTTCGGACGCAGCATCTTGCCGTCACGGTTGATGATGACGTCACCGTTGCGGGCGTTCGCGGGCGTCACCTCCTCGCAGTCGAGGAAGCTGTTGTACTGGTCGCCGAGATCGCCGGGCTGGCTCGAGAAGGCGATCTGCTGCGTCAGGCCGGCGCCGAGCGAGTCGGTGCGGGTGACGATGATGCCGTCCTCGACGCCGAGCTCCAGGAAGGCGTGGCGGCAGGCGCGGATCTTGGCCAGGAAGACGTCATGCGGCACGGTGACCTTGCCGTCCTGGTGGCCGCACTGCTTCTCGTCCGAGACTTGGTTCTCGATCTGCAGCGCGCAGGCGCCCGCCTCGATCATCTTCTTGGCGAGCAGATAGGTCGCTTCCGCATTGCCGAAGCCGGCATCGATGTCGGCGATGACAGGGACGACGTGGGTCTGGAAGCCGTCGATCTTGGCGATGATCTCCGTCTCCTTCGCCTTGTCGCCGGCCTTGCGGGCTGCGTCCAGCGTGCGGAACAGATCATTGAGCTCGCGCGAGTCGGCCTGGCGCAGGAAGGTGTAGAGCTCCTCGATCAGCGCGGGCACCGAGGTCTTCTCGTGCATCGACTGGTCCGGCAGCGGGCCGAACTCGGAGCGCAGCGCCGCGATCATCCAGCCCGAGAGATAGAGGTAGCGGCGGTCGGTCTTGCCGAAATGCTTCTTGATCGAGATCAGCTTCTGCTGCGCGATGAAGCCGTGCCAGCAGCCCAGCGACTGGGTGTACTTGGTGCTGTCCTCATCATAGGCGGCCATGTCGGCGCGCATCACCGCGGCGGTGTAGCGGGCGACGTCGAGGCCGGTCCGGAAGCGGTTCTGCAGGCGCATGCGCGCCACGGCCTCGGCGGTGACGCCGTTCCAGGTCGGCTGGGTCTCGAGCAGCGCACGCGCCGCCTCGACTTCGGCCTGATAGGACGCCGGCCCCTGGATGGCCTGATCGCTCAATCCACGCGGTTGGAAATTCATGTCCGTGATCCCTTGGCTAAGGACAACCTGGGACCTGTTGTAAGCACGCCCGGCCCGCGGACCAGACATTGCGCGGAAAACTTGTCACACTTTACAGACATCTCGTGTATAGCTGTAAGGAGATTACAAGACCGGGATTTGGCCATGACCACCGCCACGGCACGATCGATCTTCATGGGCCCGCGCCTGCGCCGCCTGCGGCGCGAGCTCGGCCTGACCCAGGCCGATATGGCCGCCGACCTCGAAATCTCAGCGCCTTACGTGGCGCTTTTGGAGCGGAACCAGAGGCCGGTGACGGCCGACATGCTGCTGCGCCTCGCCCGGACCTACAAGATCGACCTGGCCGATCTCGCCGGCGACGGCGGTGCCGACCACACCGCGCGGATGCAGTCGGTCCTGAAGGACCCGATGTTCTCCGACATCGACATCCCCGCGCTGGAGATTTCCGACCTCGCCGTCAGCTATCCCGGCATGACCGAAGCCTTCCTGCGCCTCTACACCGCGTATCGCGAGGAGCAGCTGGCGCTGGCCGAGCAGCGCGCGCCGGCGCTGGCCGGCACTGCGCCGCGGCCGGGCAACGACGGTTTCGACGCCAACGATCCCGTTGCCGACGTCCGCCGCTTCCTGGCCGCCCGCCGCAACAACTTTGCCCAGCTCGACGATGCCGCCGAGCGCCTCGCCCAGGCCATCTTCCAGGGGCCGCCGACCGGGTCCCCGCAGGTCTCGGCGGGGCCGGCCGGCTTCATCGAGCGCTTTCGCGCGCGGCACAATCTCCAGGTCCGCTACATGCCGCCGAACGTCATGCTCGGCTCGCTGCGGCGGCTCGACCTGCACCGGCGGCAGCTCCTGATCGAGGACTCCCTGGACAGCGCGAGCCTGAAATTCGAGCTCGCCCGGCAGCTCGCTTATCTCGAGCTCGATACCGAGATCGGCGCAGCGCTCGAGGACGGCAAGTTCGCCAGCAAGACCGCCGAGCTGCTGGCGCGCCGCGCGCTCGCGGCCTACGTGGCGGCCGCGATCATCATGCCCTATTCGATCTTCGCGAAGGCCGTCGATGCGCGGGCCTATGATATCGAGGCGCTGGCGCGCCAGTTCGGCACCAGCTTCGAACAGACGGCGCATCGCGTCACGACCCTGCAGAAGCCGGGCGCCGAGCGGATTCCGTTCTTCCTGATCCGCGTCGATCCCGCCGGCAACGTCTCAAAACTGCTCGACGGCGCCGGCTTCCCGTTCGCGCGCCACGGCGGCGCCTGCCCGCTGTGGTCGGTGCACGGCATCTTCAAGACGCCGCGCCAGATCGTGACGCAATGGCTGGAGCTGCCGGACGGGCGCCGCTTCTTCTCGATCGCGCGCACCGTGACCGCCGGCGGCGGCTCCTACGGCGCCGTCCGCGTCGAGCGGGCGATTGCGGTTGGCTGCGCCGCCGAGCACGCGGGCCAGTTGATCTACACCCGCGACGGCCACGGGCCTGATGCCAACGCGCCGACGCCGATCGGCGTCGCCTGCCGGGTCTGCCACCGCCCGAAATGCGCCGCGCGCTCGGCGCCGCCGATCGGGCGCGAGATCCTGCCGGACGATTTCCGGACGTCGTCGGTTCCGTTCGGCTTCTCGGCGGATTGAGCATGGGCCGGCAATGGAACAAGGAGCTGGTCGGCGGCCGGGATGGCGGGCGAAAATCCGCCAAAACGGGCTGCAAATCGGCTGGGACGCTATGGCCCTTGACGGAACAGCCATAAACCGGACAAAGATTGCGCCAAAATGTCGCGGCGGAGATTGGCCATGAGATACGTCGACGGCGCTGTGATGTTCCTCAGTCTGTGGCTGCTGGCATCGATGGTCCTCGACGCCGTGACGCCGCCCGAGCTGAACTTCTACATGATCGGCCCGATCATTGCGCCGGCCGCGATCATCACCGGCTTCCTGTACTGGCTTCGCATCCCCTCCCGCGACTTCGTGCTGGCGTCCGCAGCTATCTGGATGGTCTGCGAGATGACGATGGAGATGATCACCCCCAAGCCGCTGTCGCCGCTGCTGGCGGTTGCCGCCGTCGCGCCGCTGCTGGTGGCCGGGATCCTCCTGCACGTTCAGCACTGGCGCCAATCGAGCGGCCGGTCGCCACCGCCCGCTTCGGCGCCGACGACCAATCTGCCGGGCTCCTCCAACGCGATGCCGGGCCGGCGGCCGTTCTGAGCCGCGCCGGCAATGGTGGATAGCGTGCAGCTGATCCTCCCGTTGTTCTACGGGACTGGATGTTTACGAGGAAATCAGAACCCCCCTCTTAAGCTCCGCCGGTCCATCAGAAGCCGACACACAGCCGCGCGGGGACCATGCTCAACGAACTTCTCGTGATCGAAGATGCCGACGTTCATCTATCGATCCTGCGCAAGATCGCCGTGCAGGCGGGCTTTGCGACGACCGGCGTGAACTCGGTCGACGGCGCGATGAACGTGCTGCGCCGGCGCAGCTTCGAATGCATCACGCTCGACCTGAATCTGGGCGAGCGCTCCGGCACGGAGGTGTTGCAGCTGTTGGCGGACATCAAATCCCGCACGCCGGTGCTGATCATCAGCGGTTCCGACGATCAGACCCGGGACGTCACGGTCCGCGCCGGCAAGATCCTCGGCCTCAACATCTATCCGCCGTTCTCCAAGCCGGTCGACCTCGCTTTGCTCCGACAGACGCTGCGCCAGATCGCTGCCGATACCGACCGGCAGCGCCGCGTCAAAGCGAGCATTCGCTAGCCCGAACGCCCCCTCGTTTTCCCGCTTGATCCAGATCAAGGCGCCATACCTCTGCCGCTTGTTGGCTGCAGAGGAACGAGCGGAAACGAGATGCGATGACGGCAGCGAATTCAGCCAACGAAGCAGAAGCAGTTGTGATCGAAGCGACGCCCTATGAGCTCGTGGGCGGCGAGGCTGGCGTGCGCCGTCTGGCGGAGCGCTTTTACACCATCATGGACCAAGAGCCCGGCGCCAGCCGCATCCGGGCGATGCACGACGCCGATCTTGGTCCGATCAAGCAGTTGCTGTTCGAATTTCTCAGCGGATGGCTCGGCGGGCCGGCGCTCTATTTCGAGCGGGCCGAGCATCGCTGCATCATGTCGGCGCACCGTCCGTATCCGATCGGCGATGCCGAGCGCGACGAGTGGATGACATGCATGCGCCGCGCGATGTTCGATTGCGACATCACCGGCGACATGTATGCATTGCTTGATCAAGCGTTCCTGCGGATGGCGAACGCATTCCGGAGCCGCCAGGCGAGCTGACCGGAGCTCCCATCAGTCCGACTTGGTGGCGGCCTCCCGCGCCAGACGCTCGGCCCTGAGCCGCTCGCGGTTGGCGTAAAAGGCCCGCTGGGCCGCCTCGTGATCGCGCATGGCCTGCTCGGCATCAGCCCTGCGGGTGGCGTCACGCGCCCGACGCTCTTCCGGCGTGAGGACGCGAGGCTGTCTGTCTGTGCTATCGTAAGGCATGGGCAGATAACGCCCAAGCGGCCGGGATGTTCCCAGCATACGATGGTTCAGTCCGACTTTCGTGGAAACAGCTGGTCGCGGATGTAGCGCGACGTCGGCGTCAGGCTGAGTCCGTAGGGCTTCTGCCACACCGCGCGGTCGATCTCCTTCTTGTCTCCGATCTCCAGGCGCCCTTTGGCATGCTTGGCGATGAAGATGGCGTCGCTCATCTTGCGGCCCGAGCGCTTGTTCTTGGCGGTGACTTCCTTCCACAGCCGCAGGCGCCCGAGCTTGAGCTTCGGAAGCTCCTCCTTGATCTCGCGCTTCAGGCAATCCTTCGCCGTTTCCTGCGCGCGTTTGCGGCCGCCCGGAAACATCCAGCGTCCGTCGGCCCGGCGTCGGACCAGGAGAACCCTTCCGCCCTTGGCGGCAACCAGCTTGGACGCCTTGGTCATGGCCCCGAAGCTCTCACCTCTCGAACAATGAAGCGGAGTCTATCAAGATTCGCTCCCACTCCTGCTCCGGAGCTTTGCGGAGATTCGGCCAGGACCGCGCGTCCGCCGGGCAGGCTCGACCGCAGCGCTCCCCGTCGGCAGTGGCTCAGTAGCAGGAGCGCGGATCGACCGCGACATACTCTCCCGACGGATAGCGATAGTAGCAATTGCCCTGCGACAGATAATAGCCTGGTCGCGCCGCAGCCGTCGCGCCGGCGATAGCGCCGGTGGCACCACCGAGCACGGCGCCCGCAGCGGCACCGCCCGCCTTGCCGGTGAGGATGCCGCCGAGCACCCCGCCGATGATCGCGCCCCCGAGCGCGCTGGCGCCCGGATCGACTTCGGCCGGAGGCGGCGGCGCCGGTTCGTAGGCGACCGGCGGGGGCTCCTCGTAGGCCGCCGACGGTGCATAGACCACATCGTCAGCATAGTCCTCCGACACGTAGGTCGGCGGTCCTTCCATGGGCTCCGGATAATAGTACCAGACGCCACCGACGTCCCACCACCAGCCGGGACGGCCGTTGTGAACCTCGTGCCGCCATCGGCCACCCTCCCAGCCGACCCGGCCGCGATAAGACTGCCCACCATAGTCGCGCACGGCGACCCGGCCGTGCGCATAGCGCGCATCCGGTCCCCGCCCGATCGCCGCCGGACCCGGGCCTGCGGCGTAGCCATGGCTGGCTCCCGGCGGACGTCCCTGGGGGGCAACGGCAGCCCGCGGCGGTGCGGCCGGCTGTGCTCCCTGCGGCTGGCCGGCCATGGGGCCGGCTTGCCGCGGAATCGGGACATGGGGCTGGCCGCCCGGTTGCCCACCCTGGGCTGGCGCTTGGCGGATGACACCCGGCGAGCGGGCCTGGGGCGAATGCCCGGCGCCAGGACCAGCCTGGTCCTGGGTTTGCGCCCCGGCTTGGGCGGGGATCGCGACCGCGGTCAGGATTGCGATCGCGGGCAGCCACCGTGTGCTCTGGTTGGACAACGTCATTCTCCCCTACCCCTTTGATCGCCCGCCGTCTGCGTTGGTTGCCGCACAGGGCGGGGTGCGATGCGGACTGATGACTCCGGCTCGCCGGCTTCCGCGTGTACGGTCCGGACACACCATAATTTGCGCGACAAACGGGTAAAATCCCGACTATTTTGCGGCCAAGTCAGCCTGCCGCGTCAGGTTAACCGAGACGCACGCTGATTCGCCGCTCCGATCGTGCAACCTCGCTTGCGCGGTCTTGCCGGTCCGGTTCGAGCTGATCGGCGGTCACCGGTCGGGCACGATCACGTTGCAGTTGGTTCGTCCCGACATCAGACAATCCTGCATCCGGCTCGCGGAGGTCAGGCTGCGGGCCAACCACAAGCCGAAGGCCACCACGACCGCCGCGAACACGAGTCCCGCCACGGCGCCGCGTCGCCCGTTATCCGGCCCCTGCGTACTCATCGGTGCCCTAGGCGGCCCGCAGGCCAGCGGCCTCACCGTGCGGTTGCTGCTGCTGCTGGCGCGATGCCGGCGAGATCGACTCGATCCGCGTGCAGCTCGTCACCCAGAACAGCTGCCCGCATTCCCATTCGGAACCCAGCACACCGGCCGAAACGGGCCTCGGGCGGGCGAGGACCGCGGTCATCACGCATGCGCTGACCACGAGAGCGACGAGCGCGAGGCCGAGCGCCATGCGCCCACGGCGAACAGAGGTCATGCCGGTCAACTCCGTTGGATGTCGCACCCGGGCGGTGCGCTGGTGCCGCGAGGCGTGAAGCGACTCACAGCCCGCCGACCTGCGTCAGCGACGGGGCTGCTTACATAGCCTCCGGCGAATGCCATGCAAGCGCCGGGCAGGTCGGATGTGGAGGAGCGGCGATAAAGCATTTGTCATCGACGCATGCGATCCTATACACACGGGCTCGCGTCGGCCTCCGCTCGTGTTCACGACATCGTGGAAGAATTGCCTGGCGGCGCGTGCAGCCCCTGACCGAACACCCAACTAGCGAAGTGACGACGTCTCCATGAGAGGATTCAAGGAACCTGGATTTGCCGATCGGCAGAAGGCCGCACAGCAGGCCCGCCAGAGCATCGTGCAGAAGTTCAAATCGCAGCCGGGACCGGACGATCCCGAAGTCGTGAAGCGACGGCAGGAGCGCGAAGCCGCCGCCGCCCGCCGCGAGCAGCAGCGATTGGAGCGCGAGGCCGCCAAGGCCGAGCAGAAGCGTCTCGAGGAAGAGGCCAAGGCCGCCGAGAGTGCCCGGCTTGCGCGCGAGGCGGAAGAACAAGCCGCCCGCCTGGCCGAGATGGAAGCCGAGCAGAAGGCGAAGCGCGATGCGCGCTATGCCGCGCGCAAGGCCCGTGGAAAGAAGAAGTAAGCAGCGACGCTGCCACCACGAGACCTGCGTGTCGTCGCAGCCGGCATCGCTGCGATTCCTCATTCATCGGCGATGGGACTGATACGGTCGTCCCATCGCACGATGACGTGCGAAACGCGTCAGTTCTTCTTCATCATGCCGTCGTCCTTCTTCATCCCGTCCTTGGACATGGCATCGTCCTTCTTCACGGCGTCCTTCGCCATCGAGTCCTTCTTCATGCCGTCGTGGGACATCGCGCCCTTTTTCATCCCATCGTCCTTGCTCATCTTGTCCTCCGCGAATGCCGCCGGCGCGACGGCCACGTTGAACGCGAGTGCGGCAGCGGAGATTCCGAGGATGAGGCGGCTACGATTGGTCATGATGATCGCTCCTTCGTATGACGGGTTCGACGGCGACGGACGCGCCGTTCTTGGACATCGACGTTCCGATGAAGGCGATTGTTACGAGCGCGGACGAGAATCTTTGTTCGATCAAATTTGACTCGAATGCGCCCTCTTCTGGAATCAACGACACAATTTTGCCCGGCAAAACCATGTTAGTACAACCAGCGCAAGGGATTCACAGGCCGGCACGTGCGCCGCAGCATTATGTCGCTTCCCATGCATTTGGCCTCGAACGAACTGTCTAGTTCGGCTAGAGGTAAGTCCGGTAAATTGGCTGGTATAGGTCACGCCAACGAACCGGGGTCGGGAACCCAACCAAAAGTTGTCCAGGGGAAATCTCATGCTATCACGCCGTCATGTCATCGCATCCGCGCTCGCTGCGCCGGCCATTCTGCGTTTTGGAACCGGTACGGCCCACGCGGCAACGACGCTGAAGATCTCCCACCAGTTTCCCGGCGGCACCATCGACAAGGGCGATTTCCGCGACCGGCTCTGCCGGGTGTTCTCGGAGGAGGTTGCGAAGCGCTCCGGCGGCGAGATCGCGACCGAGATCTATCCGAACTCCTCGCTCATCAAGACCGTCGCGCAGTTCTCCGCCATGCGGAAGGGCGCGCTCGACATCAGCCTCTATCCGATGCCCTATGCTGGCGGCGAAGTTCCCGAGACCAACATCGCGCTGATGCCGGGTCTGGTCACGACCTACGACCAGGGCATGCGCTGGAAGAACGAGCCGGTCGGCAAGACGCTGAGCGATTTTCTGGCCGACAAGGGCATCATCCTGCTGACCTGGGTCTGGCAGGCGGGCGGAGTCGCCAGCCGATCGCGGCCGCTGGTGACACCCGACGATGCCAAGGGCATGAAGGTGCGCGGCGGCTCGCGCGAGATGGACATGGTGCTGCAGACCGCCGGCGCCTCGGTGCTGTCGGTTCCATCGAACGAAATCTACACCGCGATGCAGACCGGTGCCTGCGATGCCGGCATCACCTCGTCGACCAGCCTGATCTCGTTCCGCCTGGAAGAGGTGTCGAAGGCCCTCACCTCCGGAGCCAAGGCGTCGTACTGGTTCATGCTCGAGCCGCTGATGATGTCCAAGGCCTCGTTCGACAAGCTGCCGAAGAACCAGCAGGACATCCTCCTCGCGGTTGGCGCGGAGATGGAGGCGTTCGGGCGCAAGGGCGCGCAGGACGACGACATCGAAGTTGCCAAGGTCTACGAAAAGGCGGGCGCCAAGGTTGTGGAACTCGATGTCGGGACCGTCAACAAATGGCGCGACATTGCCCGTGACACGGCCTGGAAGGACTATGGCGGCAAGTCTGCGAACTGCGCCAAGCTCCTCAAGCTCGCCTCCGACGTCGCGGCCTGATTGATGCACGCGCCCGTTATCGATACCGAGGCCACGACAGCCATCGGCGCCAGCGGACCGCTGGCGCCGCTCCAGCGTGTTGTCTCGCTACTCAATCGCATCATCGTCGTTCTGGCTGCGTTTGCACTGGTCGCGGCCTGCGTCATCCTGAGCTACAGCGTGGCGGGCCGTGCACTGTTCAAGGCCGCCAACTACTGGCAGGACGAAGCCGCCGTATTCTTGCTCGTCGGCGCCACCTTCATGACTGCGGCCTATGTGCAGGAGCATCGCGGCCACGTCAGCATCGAAGCCTTCGTTGGGTTGATGTCTCCGCTCGCCAACAAGATCAGGCTCTGGCTGGTCGACGTCGCGAGCTTCTTGTTTTGTGCCTTCTTCACCTGGAAATCCTGGACCCTGACACACGAGGCCTGGGTCGATGGCCAGGTCTCGAATTCGATGTGGTCGCCGCCGCTGGCGATTCCTTACGGCCTGATGGCCGCCGGGATGACCCTGCTGTGCCTGCAGATGCTGCTGCAGATCGTGGCCCCGCTGACCGGAGCGCGTCGATGAGCGTGTTCGGAATTGGGGTTGCCTACGGACTCTCGACCCTGTTTGCGATGTTCGCGGGCATGCCGATCGCGTTCGCGCTCGGCGCCGTCGCCGTCGTATTCATGGCCATTTACATGCCGGCCGCGTCGCTCGATACCGTCACGCAGAACGTCTACGAGGAGATGGCGTCGATCACGCTGCTGTCGATCCCGCTGTTCATCCTCAAGGGTGCCGCGATCGGCCGTTCCCGCGCCGGACAGGATCTCTATTCTGCGCTGCATGCCTGGCTGCATCGCGTGCCCGGCGGATTGGGCGTCGCCAACGTGTTCGCCTGCGCGCTGTTCGCGGCAATGGCGGGATCGTCGCCCGCGACCTGCTCGGCGATCGGCTCGGCCGGCATTCCCGAGATGCGCAAGCGCGGCTATTCCGGCGGCTTCGCAGCCGGCATCATCGCCGCCGGCGGCACGCTCGGCATCCTGCTGCCGCCGTCGATCACGATGATCCTGTTCGCGATCGCCGCGGAGAAATCGCTGGGACGGCTGTTCCTGGCCGGCATCGGCCCCGGTTTGCTGCTGGTCACGCTGTTCGGCGTCTATGCCGTCGTGCGCTTCCGCCAGGAATACGCGCGCGCAAAAACGGTCTATGAGAAGTCGGGCACCTGGTCGGACATCCTGATCAAGGACGAATACACGATGGCGCAGCGCTTCTCCGTGCTGCCCCGCGTGATCCCGTTCGTGCTGCTGCTGACCGGCGTCATGGTTGCGCTCTACGGCGGATTGGCCACGCCGTCGGAGACGGCAGGTCTCGGCGGCATCCTGGCGCTGGTGCTGATTGCGATCATCTACCGGGTCTGGAGCCCGACCGATCTCGCGCCGATCATGAAGGCGACGCTCCGCGAGTCGACCATGCTGATGCTGATCATCGGCATGTCGCTCTTGTACTCCTACGTGATGAGCTACCTGCACATCTCGCAGTCGGTGGCGGAATACATCGTCGCGATGCATCTGCCACGCTGGGAGCTGCTCGCCGCGATCCTGCTGATGGTGATCGTGCTCGGCTTCTTCCTGCCGCCGGTGTCGATCATCCTAATGACGGCGCCGATCATCCTGCCGCCGCTGCGCGCGGCGAACTTCGACATCATCTGGTTCGGCGTGGTGATGACGATCGTCATGGAGATGGGCCTGATCCATCCGCCGGTGGGTCTCAACATCTTCGTCATCAGAAACGTCGCGCCGGACATCCCGCTGCGGGAGGTGATCTGGGGCACGCTGCCGTTCGTGCTGCTGATGATGGCCGCCGTGCTGCTGCTCTGCTTCGTGCCGCAGATCTCGACGGCGCTGCCGGATCTCGTGATGGGGCCGGATCTGAGCCGCTGACGCGGCGGCGAATGGCGAATAGGGAGTGGCGAATAGGGAATACGGCGATTCTGCCCTTCCCCGATTCGCTATTCCCTACTCGCTGTTCGTCCCTTCAGCCATTCGCTGCTCGCCTGTTCTTCGCATTCAGTGCCGCTGCAACACGGCTGACCGGTGGCCGGCCGAGCAGCCGGCTGATTTCGTTGGTGGCGGCCAGCAGTTTCGTCATGTCGACGCCGGTGCGGATGCCCATGCCTTCGAGCATGTAGACGACATCCTCGGTCGCGACATTGCCGGTCGCGCCCGGCGCGAACGGGCAGCCGCCGAGGCCTCCGGCCGCGGCATCGATGACGCGGACGCCCTCCTCCATGCCCGCATAGAGATTGGCCAGCGCCTGGCCGTAGGTGTCGTGGAAATGCATCGCCAGATGCGTCACCGGCACGTCGTCGCAGACAGCGCGCAGCATCTGCCTGGCCTTGAGCGGCGTGCCGACGCCGATCGTATCGCCCAGCGATATCTCGTAGCAGCCGAGGTCCCACAGCGCCTTGGCGACATCGGCGACGGCCTGCGACCTGATCTCGCCTTCATAGGGGCAACCCAGCGCGCAGGAGACGTAGCCGCGCACCCGGATGCCGTCGGCCTTGGCGTGGGCGATCACCGGCTTGAAGCGCTCCAGCGACTCTTCGATCGAGCAATTGATGTTGGCGCGGGAGAAGCTCTCGGAGGCCGCGGTGAAGACCGAGATCACCTTGGCGCCCGCGGCGCGCGCCGCCTCATAGCCCTTCACGTTCGGCACCAGCACGTGGAATTCGCCGGGCAACGCGGCGACACTGCGCATCACCTCGTCCGATCCCACCATCTGCGGGATTGCCTTGGGCGAGACGAAGGCGCCGACCTCGACGGTGGTCAGCCCTGCGTCCACCAGCGCACGGACAAAGGCGATGCGATCGGCCACGCTGATCGGCATCTTCTCGTTCTGCAGGCCGTCCCGCGGGCCCATTTCGATGATGCGCACGCTTTCGCTCATGCCGACCTCTTCGGGTTCGAGGATCAGGCGGACGGTTCGAGGTCCGCCAGTTCGACGCCTTCCTGCACGATGTCGCCGACCTTGCACTTGATCGCCTTGAGCCGGCCTGCGAACGGCGCCCGCAGGGTCTGCTCCATCTTCATGACTTCGAGCGTCAGGATCGCCGCGCCCTTCTCCAGGACCGCACCTTCCTGCGCGAGCAGCGCCACCACGGTCCCCGGCAACGGCGCCACGATCTTGTCCTCGCCGGCCTGCTCCTCGTCGTCACCGCCGAACGGATCGATCCAATGCAGATCGAAACGGCCGTTGCGGGTTCGCAGGTACAGCTCGTGGCCCTCGATGACGGCCACCACATGGGATTTGACGCCGTCGCGCACAAGGTCGAAGCCGCCGTCGTCGGTCGGAGTGACCGAGAACGAGCTCTCGCGGCCCTCGATCGACAGGCGCTGCACGCCCGGACCATAGGCCAGCGTCACCGTCCGCGACTCCGCTCCGGCGCCCTGACGGAACGAGAACATGCGCTGCCGCAGTCCCACCGGCATCCAACCGGATGCGCGCCACGGCGATCCCTGCTCCTTCACGGCCACGGTCTGCTCGTCGATGAGAATGGCCGCGACGGCGGCACAGAGCTCGACATCGCCGGCCACCGCCCCCGACTGGGTCAGATGCGTCAGATGGCGCTCGATGAAACCGGTGTCGATCGCGTTCGCCACGACGTCGGGATGCGTCAGCAGCGCCGACAGGAACGGGATGTTGCTGACGATGCCGCGGACGTCGGTGTCCTCCAGGCCGCGGTTGAGCCGCTCGATCGCGACCTCGCGGGTCGGCGCCCAGGCAATCATCTTGGCGAGCATCGCGTCGTAATAGGGCGAGACCGCATCGCCCTCGCGATAGCCGGCATCGATGCGCAGGCCGCCGGTTTCAGCAGGAAGCCGCCAGGTCTTGATCGTGCCGACTGAGGGCATGAAGTTCTTGGCGGGATTTTCCGCGTAGACGCGGGCCTCAATGGCATGACCATGCAACCGGATCTGGTCCTGCGTCAGCGGCAGCTCTTCGCCGAAGGCGACGCGCAACTGCCATTCGACGAGATCGACGCCGGTGATCAACTCGGTGACGGGATGCTCGACCTGCAGGCGTGTATTCATCTCGATGAAGAACACGTCGCGGCCGTCGGAGACGAACTCGATGGTGCCGGCGCCGACATAGTTCACCGCGCCCGCCGCGCGCCTCGCCGCCGCGCAGACCGTCTCCCGCTGCTCCGGCGTCAGCGTCGGCGACGGCGCCTCCTCGATCACCTTCTGATGCCGACGCTGCAAGGTGCATTCGCGCTCGAACAGCGACACCAGATTGCCGTGGCTGTCGCCGATGATCTGCACCTCGATGTGGCGCGGGTTCTGGACGAATTTCTCGATCAGCACACGGTCGTCGCCAAACGCCGCCTTGGCCTCGCGCTTGGCGCTGGTGACGGCATCAGCGAGATCGCCGGCTGCATTGACCACGCGCATGCCGCGGCCGCCGCCACCGGCGGAGGCCTTGATCAGCACGGGAAAGCCGATCCGCGCGGCTTCATTGGCGAGCGTCGCCTCGTCCTGCGCCTCGCCGTGATAGCCGGGCACCAGCGGCACGCCGGCCTGCTCCATCAGGAATTTGGAGCCGGACTTGGAGCCCATCGCGGTGATCATCGCGGCCGTCGGCCCGACGAACACCAGGCCCGCGTCGAGACAGGTCTGCGCGAATTCGGCGCTCTCGGACAGGAAGCCATAGCCGGGATGAACCGCCTCGGCGCCTGTCTGCCTTGCAGCCTCGATCAAGCGCTCGATGTTGAGATAGGAATCGCGGGCACGCGCGGGGCCGAGCAGCACGGCTTCGTCGGCGAGCGCGACATGCAGCGCGTTGCGGTCGGCCTCCGAATAGACGGCGACGGTCTTCAACCCCATCGCGCGCGCCGTGCGGATGACGCGCACGGCGATCTCGCCGCGGTTGGCGATCAGGAGCTTGCGGAAACGGCGATACAATCCGGGACGAACCATGATCACATCCTGAACAGGCCGAACCTGGTCGGCTCGACCGGGCCATTGGCGGCGGCAGACAATCCGAGCCCGAGCACGAGGCGGGTATCGGCGGGATCGATCACGCCGTCGTCCCACAGCCGCGCCGTCGCGTAGTAAGGATTGCCCTGGGCCTCGTATTGCGCACGGATGGGGCTACGGAATTTCTCTTCCTCCTCCGTGGGCCAGCTCTCGCCCTTAGCCTCGATGCCATCGCGGCGGACCTGGCTCAGCACCATCGCCGCCTGCTCGCCGCCCATCACCGAGATGCGCGCGTTCGGCCACATCCAGAGGAAACGCGGCGCATAGGCGCGGCCGCACATGCCGTAGTTTCCGGCGCCATAGGAGCCGCCGATCACGACGGTAAACTTCGGCACCGCGGCGGTCGCGACCGCCGTGACCAGCTTGGCGCCGTCGCGTGCGATGCCGCCGGCCTCGTATTTCTTGCCGACCATGAAGCCGGTGATGTTCTGCAGGAACACCAGCGGGATGTTGCGCTGGCAGCACAGCTCGATGAAGTGCGCCCCCTTCAGCGAGCTCTCGCTGAACAGGATGCCGTTGTTGGCGATGATGCCGACCGGATGGCCCCAGATATGCGCGAAGCCGCACACCAGCGTCTGGCCGTAGAGCTTCTTGAACTCGTCGAACTCCGAGCCGTCGACCACCCGCGCGATGATGTCGCGCACGTCGAACGGCTTGCGGCCGTCGACCGGCACGACGCCGTAGATCTCTTCCGCCGCATAGCGCGGCTCGCGCACCTCGCGCATGTTCAGCGCGCTGCGCGCGCCCGGCGGCTTCAGCGTGCCGACGATGCGCCGCGCGATGCCGATCGCGTGCGCGTCGTTCTGCGCATAGTGGTCGGTGACGCCCGACTGCCGCGAATGCACGTCGGCGCCGCCCAGCTCCTCGGCGCTGACCACCTCGCCGGTTGCCGCCTTCACCAGCGGCGGGCCGCCCAGAAAAATTGTGCCCTGGTTGCGCACGATGATGCTCTCGTCCGACATCGCCGGCACATAGGCGCCGCCCGCCGTGCACGAGCCCATCACGATCGCGATCTGCGGAATGCCGGCCGCCGACATCTGCGCCTGGTTGTAGAAGATGCGGCCGAAATGCCGCTCGTCGGGGAAGATCTCATCCTGCAGCGGCAGGAACGCGCCACCCGAGTCGACCATGTAGACGCAGGGCAGATTGTTCTGCCGGGCGATGTCCTGGGCACGCAGATGCTTCTTCACCGTCATCGGGTAGTAGGTGCCGCCCTTGATGGTGGCGTCGTTGGCAACGACGACGCATTCGCGGCCGGCAATGCGGCCGATGCCGGTGACGATGCTGGCCGAGTGGACGTCGCCGCCATAGAGCCCGTGTGCGGCCAATGGCGACAGTTCGAGGAACGCCGTTCCGGGATCGAGCAGCAGGTCGACGCGCTGGCGCGCCAGCATCTTGCCGCGCGACAGGTGCCGGTTGCGCGAGGCTTCGCCGCCGCCCTCGGCGACCTGCGCCAGCCTTGTTCTGAGGTCGGCGACCAGCGCGCGCATGGCGTCGGCATTACGGGCGAAATCGGAGGACGATGGATCGATCGTGGAATGAAGCGTCATGACCGGCGTCTTCGTTGCGAGGCTGGAGGGGGAAGCCGTGGGAGCACGCGTCAGAGCGGTCGCGGCCGTCCCGGCCGCTGCGAGCCCGGGTGTACCATCTTTGCCCGCATGCTGTCCTCCCTGCCCGCCGGCGGCCCGGTTTGCGGCCATCCGTCCCTCTCGAATTAAACGATCATACGTTTTTAAATTCTATTCTCAAGCGGATTGTTGTAGGGTCCGGGGCGAGCAGCATTTGCTTGAGACCACGGAATTTTCAGACTTCACTACGGGACCCCCTACCGTGGCAGATCCGCCGCGATCGGCACCGGGACGGTCCAGCGAGGACGAGATGGCGCGCACGATCGGGTCACATGGTCCGACGACGATGGAGGCGATCCGCAAGGCCGGCCTGCGGCTGATCTTCCAGCACGGCTATGAGGCCATGAGCCTGCGCCAGCTCGCCGCCGAGGTCGGCATCCAGCCAGGCTCGCTCTACAATCACATCAGCACCAAACAGGAGCTGCTGGCGGAGCTGATCCAGGACCACATCAACAACCTCCTGCGCGAGCTCGAACAGGCGCTGCGCGACACCCAGGGTCCGGTCGAACGTCTCAGGGCGTTCGTCGCCTTCCACGTCGGCTATCACATGACCCGAAAGCGCGAAGTCTTCATCGCCAACTCGGAGCTGCGCAGTCTCGATTCCCGCAACTATGAGGCGGTGGTGGCGCTGCGCGGCGCCTATGAGCGCCGGCTGGCCGACATCCTCAGCGAGGGTGTGGCGCAAGGCGTGTTCGACGTCGACGACATCCAGGTCGCGACCTTTGCCATCATCGCGCTCTTGACCGGGCTGTGCAGCTGGTACCGTCCGGGCGGCCGGCTCAGCAAGGAGACGATCATCGCGGCCCATGAGAAGCTCGTCCTCTCCGGCGTCATGCCGCGCACCGCCGGGCCTGCGCAGGCCGGCGGCGGCCGGCCTGATCACCCGACCGGCTGAACGGGCCGCGCCGATGGCTGGCAGCCCGGAGCTCGACGCGATCGATCGCAGGATCCTGGCGGAGCTCCAGGCCGACGGCCGGATCCGCATCAATGAGCTCGCCGGCCGGGTGGGGATCTCGCATCCGAACTGCCTGCGCCGCGTGCGGACGCTGCGCAATAGCGGCGTGATCAAGTCCATCCGCGCCAGCATCGACGAGCGGTCGCTGGGCTATGAGGTGGTAGCGTTCGTGTCGATTCAGCTCGACAGCCAGCACCAGACGGCGCTGGAGGCGTTCGAGGCCGCGATCGTGCCGTTGCCCTGGGTCCAGCAATGCTGGCGGCTGTCGGGAGATGCGGATTTTCTGCTGAAATGCGTGTCGACCGGGGTCGAAGGCATGAGCCGCCAACTCCGCCAGTTCGCCGCCCTGCCCGGCGTCCGGGCCATCAGGAGCTTCCCGGTGCTTGGCCTGTCCAAGGACGCGCCGCTGCCCATCCCCGGCGGGCTGCTGAACGGATGATGGCCGTGTCGGCCCCTCAATGCGTCCAAGGCTCGCCGCGGCGGAACGAGAAATTGTCGGCATAGGCTATCTGCCGCTTCACCGGCTCCTTCGGCTCGATCACCTCATAGGGAATGCCCTTGCGTTCGCAATAGGCGATCGCCTCGTCCTTGGTGTCGAAGCGCAAGGTGACCTGCTGCTTCATGTCCGAGGACGACGTCCAGCCCATCAGCGGCTCGACCGAACGCGGCTGCTCCGGCTCATAATCCAACTGCCAGTCCCGGGTCTTGGCCTTGCCCGATTGCATCGCGTTCTTGGCGGGCTTGAAAATGCGTGCGGTCATGGCTGGTAGAGCCCCTGGAAGCTGCGGTCGTCATGCGTTTGGCGGAAACGGCCGGGATGGGTTACAGGCAAGCTTCAGCACGGAACGGTGATTCCCATCCTGGACATGACCGTTTATCGTGCTCCGTATAGTCATTCTGCCGTCCCGTGACAATCTCGGTCGACTGCCACGGCGCCTCTGCCCCCCGACGTTTTCCATTCAAAACAGTGCGTTGAAGCGGCCATGAAAATCAATGCCACGCTGCCCGAGCGAGGGCGCGACCTTCGGCTCGACCTGTTTCGCGGAATCGCCAACTGGGCGATCTTTCTCGATCACATCCCGGACAATGTGGTGAACTGGATCACCACGCGGAATTACGGCTTCAGCGACGCCGCCGACCTGTTCGTCTTCATCTCCGGCTATACCGCCTCGTTCGTCTATGCGCGCATGATGATCGACCGCGGCTTCATCGTCGGCGCCACCCGGCTGTTCAAGCGGGTGTGGCAGCTCTACGTCGCCCACATCGTGCTGTTCGTGATTTATATTGTGGCCATCAGCTATCTGGCGACGCGCTTCGGCGTCTCCGAGATCATCGACGAGTTCAACGTCGCGGGCCTCGTCGACCACGCCAGCGATACGCTGGCCCAGGGGCTGATCCTGAAGTTCAAGCCGGTCAATCTCGACGTGCTGCCGCTCTACATCGTGCTGATGGGCTTCTTCCCGCCGGTGCTGTGGATGATGCTGCGCCAGCCCGACCTGACCATGATCGCCTCGATCGTGCTCTGGCTCGTGGCGCGGCAGATGGGCTGGAATTTTGCGGCCTACCCGGCCGGCACCTGGTACTTCAATCCGTATTGCTGGCAGGTGCTGTTCGTGTTCGGCTCATGGTGCGCGCTCGGCGGCGCCCGCCGCTCGATGGGCATCATCATGGCGCCGGCCACGCTCTATTTCTGCATCGCCTATATGGTGCTCGCACTGGTCATGACGATGGCCGGCCGCTTCCCTGAGCTCGGATCGATGTTTCCGAACTGGCTCTATTCGGCCTTCAATCCCAACGACAAGACCAATCTCGCGCCGTACCGCTTCCTGCATTTCGTGGTGATCGTCATTTTGGTCATCCGTTTCGTGCCGAAGGAATGGCCGGGCCTGGAGTGGAAGGCGCTCGATCCCCTCGTCGTCTGCGGCCAACAGTCGCTGGCGGTGTTCTGCGTCGGCGTGTTCCTGTCCTTCATCGGCCACTTCACCCTGATGCTGAGTTCAGGTTCGCTGCTGGCGCAGATCCTCGTCAGCGCCGCGGGCATCGCGATCATGACCACCGTGGCCTACTACATCTCCTGGTCGAAGAGGCAGGACAAGCCGCTGCCGAAGCCGCCTGCGCCGAAGTAACCCCCGCACATCAGGGGCGCGGGGGTGGTTCCCGCGTCCGTTGACCTGCATCAAGCCGGCCACGATCGGGCTCGCTAAGGTTTGCATCACAAGGGGTGCCGCCTTCCGCGGTGCGCGTTCCCTGGCGAACGCACAAGGCCGCCACGCGGCAATTTGCTGACAAGGACCAGAACATGCCGACTCATTTCCATGCCGTCGTGTGGCTCGATCACAGCGAGGCCAAGGTGTTCCATATCGGACTGACCGGTGCCGACGAGCTGACGCTGCATCCACACCTGCAGACCAAGCATCTGCACCACAAGGCCAACGAGATCGGCAGCGGCCACGCGGCGCCCGACAAGAATTTCCTAGAGGAGGTCGCGCACGCGCTCGATGACGCCGGCGAGATCCTGATCATCGGCCCGTCCAGCGCCAAGACCGAGCTTGCCAAGTACCTGCACGAGAAGCATCCTGCGGTCGGAAAGCGCATCGTCGGCGTCGAGGTTGCCGATCACCCGACCGATCGCCAGATCGTCGCCTATGCCAAACAGCACTTCAAGATGGCTCCGCCCCGCGTGGCGACTGGCACTGCGGGCTAAGTATAGCCTTTCTCCCGTCGCAGAGTCCGTTCGATCATGGACATGCTGACGCCGGACCAATCCAATGCCATTGCTGCCACGCCGGCCATCGATCGCGGCCGGCGTCGTTTTCCGTGGCGCGGCCTGCTCTCGATCATCCTGCTGTTCGGCGCACTGGCTGGGTTTGCCGTATGGTGGACGCGTGGACCGCTCATCGCGACCGCCCGCATCACTCGCGGCACGGCGGCCGAGATCGTCTATGCAACCGGCGCGGTGGAGCCGGAGACGTGGTCGCGGAGCACGCCGCTGGTTCGCGGCCGCATCGTCGAGCGCTGCCGCTGCGAGGGCAAGCTGGTCAAGGCCGGCGACGTGCTGGCGCGGCTCGACGACAAGGAGGCGCTGGCCACCTTGAACGATCTGCGCGCACAGGAGGAATTCCAGCGCCTCGAATTCGAGCGGCAGACGCAGCTACTGGCGCGCGGCGCGGCCACCTCGCAAGCGTACCAGCGCTCCGAAAGCGATCTCGCCCGCATCCGCGCCCAGATCGCGGCCCAGACCCAGCGCCTCGACTACTTCAAGCTGGTGGCGCCGATGGACGGCGTCGTCCTCAAGGAGGACGGCGAGGTCGGCGACATGGTCGATCCCGGCACCATCCTCTACCGCGTCGGCCTGGAGAAGCCGCTCTGGGTCGTCGCCGACGTCAACGAAGAGGACATCCCCCGTGTCCAGGTCGGCCAGAAGGCGCTGCTGCGCGCCGATGCGTTCGGCAACCAGGCGCTGCCCGGGACGGTGAAGCAGATCACGCCGGCGGGCGATCCCGTGGCGAAGACGTTCCGCGTGCGGATCGGCTTGCCCGACAACACGCCGCTGCGCGTCGGCATGAGCGTCGAGGCCAACATCGTCAGCCGCGAGACGGCAGACACGCTGCTCGCGCCGGCCAATGCCGTCGTCAACAACAGCCTCATGGTGATCGAAGGCGGCCGTGTGCACCGGCGCGCGGTGCGGATCGGCATCCGCGGCTCCGCGGCGGTCGAGATCCTCGACGGCGCCCGCGAAGGCGAGCTGGTCGCGGCGCCCGCGACCGCCGACATCACGGACGGCGAGCGGATCCGCGTGATCGAGCCCGAGACGTCCGCGCCATGAGCCTCGTCCTAACCATCGCCTGGACCCATGTGCGCCATCGCGCCCGCCAGACGCTGGTCGCAATCGCCGGCGTGATGACTGGCGTGGCGTTTTCGGTGATGATGGCGGCGATGATGGAGGGCTCCCAGGACGACTTCATCCGCACGCTAGTCGACGCGCTGCCGCACATTTCGATCACCGACGAGCTGCGCCAGCCGACCCGCCAGCCGGCCGACCTGGTCTATGCGGCGGCCGAATTCCACCGGTTGACCCCGAACGTCCGCCGCCCCGGCATCAAGAACCCGATGGCCACCATTGCCTCGCTGCAGGGCTGGGTGCCGGGCGCGCTGACGGCGTCGGTGCAGTCAAAGGCCGTGCTGCGCTTCGCCGGCCGCAACCTGACGGTCGCGATCATCGGCATCGATCCGCGCACGGAGGGCCAAGTCTCGACGCTGCCGAGCCACATGCGGCAGGGCAATCTCAATTCGCTGTACCGGTCCTCGCACGCGATCCTGCTCGGCGACCGGCTCGCGGCCAAGATCGGCGCGCGGGTGAACTCCAACATCACGCTCGCCTCGGCCCAGGGCATCAGCATGAACGCGACCGTCGTCGGCACCTTCCATTCCGGCTTCCGCGGCACCGACGAGACCACCGGCTACGTGCTGCTGCGCACCGCGCAGATCCTGGAGCGCCAGACCGGGATCATCAACGAGATCCGCGTCCGCACCAACGATCCGATGCAGGCGCGCCTGATCAGCGAGCGCATCGGCGAGCAGACCGGCTACAAGGCGGTCTCCTGGCAGGAGGCGCAGGAGGATCTGCTGGCGGCGATCACGCTGCGCAACGTGCTGATGTACACCATCGTCGGCGCCATCCTGCTGGTCGCGAGCTTCGGCACCTACAACATCATCTCGACCATCACCCACGAGAAGACCCGCGACATCGCCATCCTCAAGTCGCTCGGCTTCCGCGACCGCACGGTCCGCGCCATCTTCATCGTCGAGGCGCTGTTCATCGGCCTCACCGGTGCCGCCCTCGGCTGGGCGCTCGGCTACCTGCTTACCCGCGGGCTCGCCTCGCTCGAGTTCAAGACGCCGTTTTCCGACTACAATCATCTGCCCGTGCTGTATTCGCTGAAGCACTATCTGCTGGCGGGCGCGGTCGCGCTGGTCTCCAGCGCCGTCGCCGGCTACTTTCCGGCCCGGGCCGCGGCGCGGTTGCATCCGGTCGACATCATCCGGGGCGCGACGTGAGCCCGCCCCTGATCGAGGCGCGGCAAGTGACCAAGGTGCTGCCCGGCGAGGTGCCGGTGACGCTGGTGGCCGACATCGATCTCGTGATCCATCCGCGCGAGCTCATCGCCATCACCGGACCGTCGGGCTCGGGAAAATCCTCCCTGCTCTATCTGCTTGGCCTGCTCGACCTGCCGAGCCAGGGGGACGTGCTGATCGACGGCCGCTCGACGACGGGCATGAACGAGGATGAGCGCGCCGAGGTGCGACTGTCGCGGCTCGGCTTCGTCTTCCAGTTTCATTTCCTGCTGCCGGAATTCTCGATCACCGAGAACGTCGCGCTGCCGATGCGCGCGCTGGCCCGGCTGTCGCCGCGCGCCGTCACCCAGCGCGCCGAGGAGCTGCTGGCGTCGCTCGGCCTCGCCGATCATCTGCGCAAGACGCCGGACAAATTGTCCGGCGGCCAGCGTCAGCGCGTTGCGGTGGCGCGCGCGCTCGCCAACGATCCGCCGGTGATCCTCGCCGATGAGCCGACCGGCAGCCTTGACACCGCCGCGACCGCGCAGGTGTTCGGCATCCTGCGCGATCTCGTCACGCTGCGCGGCAAGACCGTCGTCGCGGTCACGCACGATCTCAACCTCGCCGCTCAGATGCACCGGCGCGTGCACATCATCGACGGCCGCCTGGCGCAGGACGAGCTGGCGCGCTGATCCGCCCGCCGCGACCTCGGGCACGGCCGAGGGCCTCCTGCGCCTGATTTGATTTAGCGCAAAGACGCGAGATTTCGATTCAGAGGATGCTGACGACCAGCGGATGTTCCTTCCCCGGATTCACCCGCACACTTCGGATGCTCCCGGGTTTTGCCGCTGCGGGAGCATCCGAATTTTTTTATCGGCCCAGCCGCGCTCGCTCGGCCGATTGACCGCTGGCGGCCTGGCCGAAATCTTTCTCGGCCTAGCCGAAATCTTTCTCGCTATCGTGAGTATCGCGCCAGCTATCAGGCCCCGCCTGAGAAAGCCGCGCCGCTGCGGAGATGGTCGGGGCAGCTGGATTCGAACCAACGACCTGCAGTACCCAAAACTGCCGCGCTACCAGGCTGCGCTATACCCCGATGTTCTCAAGGACCATTGTCCTGGAGGACCCGTCACTACACGGTCGCGGCCTCCGCAGCAAGACCGCGGCCCGGTCCGTGAAGCGGAGCCGACATGAAAACGGCCCCAGGAAGCGCCGTTCCGGGGGCCGTCAAATACCGTGGTCGCAGGAAGCATCCGCTCAGTGCGAGGACAATGCCGGCGAGCCCGTCTCGGGGTGGATCTCGGCCGCCATCATGCCCTTGGAGCCGGGCCCGTAGCGGACCAGCACCCATTGGCCGGGGCGCAGCTCGGTCATGCCATAGCGGCGCAGGGTCTCCATGTGGACGAAAATGTCCGGGCTCCCTTCCCCGCAGGTCACGAAGCCAAAGCCGCGCAGCCGGTTGAACCACTTGACCTGGGCTCGCTCCAGCCCGCTGGTCGGCGTCACCGTCACATGGGTCCGCGGCGGCAGCATCTGCGCCGGATGGATCGCCGTCGACTCGTCCATCGAGACGATGCGGAACGCCTGGTAGCCCTTGGAGCGCTGCACGCACTCCACCACCAGGCGAGCACCTTCATAGGCGGTCTGGTAGCCGTCGCGCCTGAGCACCGTGACGTGCAGCAGCACGTCCGGCCAGCCATTGTCGGGAACGATGAAACCGTATCCCTTCGAGGCGTCGAACCATTTGATGACACCGCTGATTTCGACGAGGTTCTCGCCAAGACCGGTCATCGCATCGATTGCCGAGTCGCGCGCGACGCCGGTTTGATATTCCGCCCCGAGCCGGGTTGGTGTCGATACACCAACGACCGGCATCCCAAGCTTCTTGGACTCAAATCCGTCCGACCCCATAACCCCGGACCTCACATATGAATTGTGAGCCGCCACCCCTGCAACGGCGCCCTCATACACGTGCTCACCACCTATACCCACGATGAGTCACGCGAATCTCTCGAATCAAAGATAACATTCCCTCGTGCCGCGCATAGATAAAAATCGGTTTCAGTGAGGCATATGAACAGAGATGCCGACAAAAATGCATCAATTTCCGTTCAATTACGGACGAACGATCCGAGTACTTCGCCGATGTCGTGGTGGATAACAAGGTCTGCAACGTCGTCCTGATCGGTCGGTTCCCGGTTGATGATCACGAGTTGCGCGCCAGCCCGCTTTGCCATCAATGGAAAGCCCGCGGCCGGCCACACAACCAGCGATGAGCCGATCGCGACGAACAGATCGCAGTGCTGCGCGAGTTCGGTGGCACGCTGCATTTCATGCTCGGGCATCGACTGACCAAAGGATACCGTCGCCGTCTTCACCGGCTCCGCGCATTCGGGACAATCCGGCGCGGCACCGTCGGCCTCGAAGCGCTCGCGCACCCAGTTGAGCTCATAGCGCTGCCCGCATCCGATGCATCGCGCGTAGGTGGTGTTGCCGTGCAGTTCGATGACGTGATCCGGGGCGAAACCGGAGTCCTGGTGCAGGTTGTCGATGTTCTGAGTGATGACGGCCGGAATTTTCCCCGCACGGTAGAGCGACGAAAGCGCCAGGTGGCCGCGGCCGGGCCGCGCCGCGGCAAACGTCTCCTGCATCGCGAAGCGCCGCCGCCAAGCCTCGTCCCGCGCCTCCTGGCTAGCGACGAATTCGTCGAAATGGATCGGCCGGTTGCGCGTCCATAGACCGCCGGGAGAACGGAAATCCGGAATGCCCGTCTCGGTCGATAGTCCAGCGCCGGTGAAGGGCACGATCGCACGCGCCGCAGCGATCATGTCTCCCAGGCGATTCACCCCGTCGTGCAGATCGGATGCAATCATCAGCGGCTGCCCCGAACCATGAGACCTCGCATCATCATTGTCCTCCCTTCATAGCACGACAAACTGGCTCCCGCCTCCAAGCGTGTCCGGCCCGGCTGCGTCGTCGTGCCACTCCGTCTCCACCGGAACCGGCCGTGAACGACGCGGCTACAAGCAAAACGAGTCGGATTGTTCCGTGTCTACCTGAAGACGTTGGCGCTGCTCGCCTCCCGCGGTCTGTCCCCGGCAAAACGCGCGGCCCGCCTGCAGCCGGGCCGTGCGTCCGCAATCACGCCTCAATCGGACATCCACATCGCGCCAGCGATTCGCCAGGAAGTTTGTCACGCGTCTCACGGCGAGGCTCGCCGGATAGCAACCGGAGCAGAGAGGATCCGTGAGGCAGAACGAGACGCAGGACGACCGCCGCGCGAAGGAGCGCGCCGACATCACCGCAAGGATTGCACGGTTCAAGTCGACCCAGGAGAAGTTCGCGCGCGAACGCGAGGAATATGCCCGCTCGGCGTGGAAGAAGGCGCAGCGCGGCGAGGCCGCGGAATAGCAGGGATGAAACGAGAGCCCGGAGGCTTTCGCCATCCGGGCTCTCCTTCTCACGACTGACGTCTACCAGTGATGACGCCAGTGGTGGTAGCGATGATAGTACGGTCCGCCGTAATAGGCATACGGGCCGGGCGCGTAGACGTAACGCGGGCCGTAGTCATAGTAGTCGTAGCCCGGACCATAATAATAGGGATGCGACGCCGCGATCGCGCCGGCGGTCAGCGCGCCCGCCGCGAGGCCGAATGCGAGACCCGGACCAAGACCGCGCGCCTGTGCCGGCGCGGGTGCCGCCAATGCGGTGACGGCGACGGCACCTGCGGTTGCCAGAACTGCCAATGCCTTTCTCATGATCGTTGTCCTCCAATTCCGATGCGTCCAAACAACGCAGATGCGGGGGAATTGGTTGCAGGCTGGTCGCCCCCGCGCGCGGCGGGAACGGTAACGCTAGTCATGCGTTCAACCCTCTAGGGGGAGCCCGCGATGGCATCCTGGCTGGAACTTCTATTCAACATCATCGGCTATGGCGGCTTCGTCGTGCTTGCGTTCCTTCATCCCGGGACCGAGGCGGCCGGTACGGAAGACGGAGCGGATCTGGACCGCGACTGACGCCGAGCCGCGTGGCGATCACGCCGGAGGCTCATCCACAATCGATCCAACGCCTGTCCACAGCTCCCAGCCTGTGTCTTTTGGCTCCCGGATCAACGGCTTGCTGCGCAATATCCACCAGCTTGTCCCCGGCGCGCGCGACGACGCTGCCCGCTTGGGCGGAGGCCGCACGGGCCGGTCAATCTTCCCGGAAAAACCCTTGAACCTTCCTGCGGCACGCCGAGACAGATCAGTACTGGGGATTTCAGGGCCCAGTGCTCGAGGGTGGCGCCACGCGACGAAGATATTCCGTCGCGCTGGCGCTGCTGTCGTTTTCCGCTCTCCCCGCGCGAGACTTCGCGATCCGCGAACGCGACACTCAGGCCCGCTGCAGCCTACACATTCCGCAACGAAAGAGGCCCCCTTCTCAGGGGGCCTCTGACGTGATCACGACCGTGACTGACGGTCAGATCAGGCAACCGCGTCCTTGGCGGCCTTGACCGGGCGCGCGCGCACGATCTTGCGGGCCGGCTTGGCCTTGAACATCATCTCTTCGCCGGTGAAGGGGTTGGTGCCCTTGCGCGCCTTCACGGCGGGTTTCTTGACGACGACGAACTTGGCGAAGCCCGGCACCAGGAACACGCCGTTCTTCTTCAGCTCCTTGTGGCCGACGTCGGTGAGCGTCTCCATGACGTTCTTGACGTCGCGCTTGGACAGCTCGGTCGAGGTCGCAATCTTCTCGATCAGCTGCGACTTGGAAAGTTGGGTAGCCATCGTATCTCCTTGTGATTGGTACCGGTGAATGACGTGACGACTGCGCGGCTATCAGCGCATTGCTGCGCAGACTGGTCGGGGCTTTCTGGCTGCATTGCACAGCCGGGACTTCAGTCGTCTGGTGGCGTATCACCCCGCGATTTTTCGGGATTCTCCTGCATTTCAAGGGGCCCCGAAGCACCCACAGCGGCGCCAAAATTCCAACGGAGCGCGCAGAAGTCAAGCAGCGATGGCGATCGAACGGAGCATGCGATTCATTTTCCCCTATATTTCCAGGCATTTTCGATGGTCCTGCGTGATTTTGGCCTCACATTGCAGGCGAAACACGCTGAAATCCCTGCATGCGGTCGCATCGCGCCCGTTCATCCCTGCCCCGAATCACTGCCAAAACAGCGATTCGCTGGCATACGGAGAGGCTCTCGCAACACCGCGCGGCCCCGTCGAATGCGTCGCCACGCGCACTGCACATCCGCGCGAGCCGGCATCGCCGCAGCATCAGGCTCGATACACGGGCGAACGAATTGCTGCTATGGATCGGCGTCCGCAGGCGGCCGTTGAGCATCCGCTTCGAGTTCAGGGAGAGAAGAAACGATGCGTTATCTCCACACCATGCTGCGCGTGCGCAATCTCGACGCCGCGCTCAAATTCTATTCCGATGCGCTCGGCCTCAAGGAGGTGCGCCGGATCGACAACGACAAGGGTCGCTTCACACTGGTGTTTCTCTGCGCACCCGAAGATGAACACCTGCTGAAGAGCCTGCCGCCGACGCGCGGCGCCCCGCTGGTCGAGCTCACCTACAATTGGGACGAGGAGAGCTATGGCGAGGACCGCTTCTTCGGCCATCTCGCCTATGAGGTCGACGACATCTACGCCACCTGCGACCGGCTGATGAAGCTCGGCATTACCATCAACCGGCCGCCGCGCGACGGCAACATGGCCTTCATCCGCTCGCCCGATCTGCACTCGATCGAGCTGTTGCAGAAGGGCGAGCCGAAGGCGCCGGCCGAGCCCTGGCTGTCGATGCCGAACACCGGACATTGGTGAGCCGTTCGCACTCGTCCACCTGCCGGAACATCGAGGCCATCCTCGCGTTGTCGCTCCGATTGATGGAGAGGATTCGAGGAGGCCGAGATGGGTCGAGGAATTCTACTGTGGTTGTTGGGCGTGCCGATTCCGGTGATCATTCTGCTGTGGCTGTTCTTCGGCCACTGATCGCCGCGAACGACGCGTTCGACGGAAAAGCCCCGCTTCGAGCGGGGCTTTTTGCGTAACATGCGCTAGCAATGCCGCTCGCCCAGACAGGAGCCGGACGTGTCCGCCGACAACAGACTGACGATCTGGGGCCGCCCCAATTCGGTGAACGTGCAGAAGGTGCTGTGGTGTCTCGCCGAGCTCGATGTCGCTTATGACCGTATCGACGCGGGCATGCAGTTTGGCCGCAACAACGAAGCGGACTATCTCGCGATGAATCCGAACGGCCGCATCCCGACGCTGGTCGAGGGCGATTTCGTGCTGTGGGAGAGCAACGCGATCATGCGCTATCTCTGCCTCGCTTATGGCGATGGCACGCCGCTTTATCCAACGACGCCGCGGCACCGCGCCGCGGTGGAGCGCTGGCTGGACTGGACGCTGTCGACGGTGCAGCCGATCGAGCGTCCGCTGTTCTGGGGATTGGTGCGAACGCCGGCGGAGCAGCGCGACATGGCCGCCTTGCAGAAGGCGGCCGACGACGCCGCGGCGATGTGGCGCATCCTCGACACGCATCTGGCCACGCGCAGCCATGTCGAGGCCGAGCGCTTCACGCTCGCCGACATCGCGCTCGGCGCCTATGCCCGGCGCTGGTTCGGAGTTGAAGGTGTCGTCAAGCCGGAGCTGCCGAGTCTCGCGCGCTGGTACGGGGAGATCGCGCGACGCCCGGCCTTCATCCGCCACATCGCGCCGCCGCTGTCGTGAGCACCTCAGCGGCTGGCCGAGGTGCCCATCTCGACGCGCAAGGCCCCGCCAACCTTCACGCAGGTATCGGTTCCCTCGACGCGTACGAAGTTGGCACCGTAAGACGCGCAGGGATTGTTGCTGGCGGCGCCTGAACGGGGTGCAGCCTTGTTGGGTCCAGCCGCCTTCGGCGCGGGAAGCGATGGCGCAAGAAGCGATGATCCCGGCGAGCCGGCGGTTGCCACGGTCACGGCGGCCAGCGCCGCGATGGCGCCCAGGATGAGAGATCGACACATGCCGCTTGTTAGCGCGTCTGCCGCAGGGATGCGACAGCGACGTCTACTTGCCGATGAACTTGACGCCGACCGAGGCGCCGCGGCGCCACACCACCTGGCACTGGCGGCCCGTTCTTGCGTCGCGCGCGAAGGCGAGCCGGATGGTCGCCGGCAGCGCCGCCGCGTCCTGCAGGGTCAGCTTGGCGCCGGCGCTGGAAATGTCCTGAACCAGGCAATGGCGCACGGCGAACCCGCCATCCAGCGTGATCCACGCCGGCTGCTTCATGGATTTGCGGGCTTCCCGCTTCTTGGGCGCGGCCATCATCCTGCTCCTGCTTCGCCCGCTGCAGTACGGCAAGGACCCTAATGGACGGTTGACCGGACCACGTACTCGCCTGCGGTGCATGAGCGCAGACCTCGCGCCGACCGCATCTCGACGCGGACCGTGGATTTCAAGATCGGGGGATGGGTAAGGAAAGCCGGCGCGGAGTGGCGCTCCCTAGCGGAATCGAACCGCTCTCTCCACCGTGAAAGGGTGGCGTCCTAACCGATAGACGAAGGGAGCAATACGCACGATGCCAGAGGGCACGAGGCCCCGGTGCCATCGCCGCTTGCACGTTTCGGTAAAACCTTCAGCAAATCAGTCGCTTGAGGCGGTGACCTGCGAGGTCGGCTGAACCACCGACGGTGATTCCGTGCCGCGCGCCGAACGTATAGAGGCGTTTCGCCGGCCGGGCAAGCCACCCCTCGGCGGTCTTTCCGCGCCTCCTCCGGCCATGCTCAACGCGCCGCAAACAGCGGGGAGATGCCGTCCGTGTCGATGTAGACCACGCCCTCCTCGACCTTGACCGGATATTGCGCCAGCGCGCTCTCCGGCGGGTGGAGCGGCGTACCGGTGAAAGCATCCCACGTCCAATTGTGCACGGGGCAACTGAGGACGCGGCCGTCGAAGCCGGCCTCCTCCATCGGCGCCGCCGTGTGCGGACAGACGCCCTGGAACGCCTTGAGCTCGCCATCGTCGGGCCAGGCAAGGATGATGAGCTGGGCGTCGGCGATGACGAGGCGCATGCCGCCTTCGTCGATGGTGTCGGCCTTGCAGACGCGGGTGAACATTCGCTGGCCTCGTGCTCCATTGCGACCATCGCAATCGAAGGACCACGAGCAAAACTCGTTCCGCGGACCGCACTGTACCCGCGAGCCCGACAAGACCGTGGCACCCTTCTTGCTGCCTGCCCTGCAGATCTGGTCGAACGAGCCGACGTGTCGCAAAGGCGACAGACCGCTCGGCGGCGAGTTGCGGCGGAGTGCGACATGACCGACATGACCGAGCTGAGAACACGCAAGGAGCCGCTCAATCTCGCCATCGTGCATGTCGATCCCGACGCCTTCATCGCCAACCTCATGGGCTGGCTCGAGATCACCGCCTTCATCAAGGCGCAGCGCGCCGGCGAGGCCACGGTGCCTGCAGACGGCAAGACACCCGCATTGTCGGCGGCGCAATTGCAGAACGGCGGCGTCCACGAGGTCGGCAACGACGCGCTGTTCGCCTTCGCGATGACGGCGTCGCTGAAGGGCGACAAGGCCGCGGTCGACAAGGTCGAGACCGCCTTGCTCGATGGCATGGGCAAGGATTTTCCCGGCTCGTTCGCGCTGTGGCACTTTCGCGCCACGATCGATGCACCGACCACGCTCGACGATTTCGTCGGCCAGGCCGGCAAGAAGATGCTGACGGGCGATCTGCCGCCACCGCCACTGCGCGCCAAGGAATATTGGAGCGCCGGACTGCGCTTCTTCGAGAAGGCGCGCAAGTCGAACTTCGTCCACGAGATCATGTATCCTCTGGCGAAATGGACGCGGGCGCGCTGGACCGAGACGGCGGAGAAAGGCGTCGCCTTTCTGCATCACATCGAGGACAACGTCCCGGTGCTGCGCGAGGTGCTGGAGGAGCCGCGAAACGACCAGGCGTTCATCGCCAATGTCCTGCTGAGGCTCGCGCCCGCGGTCGATATGGAATTGAATGAGGAATATCAGGGGTTCCTGCGCTCGCTGGCGCGGCGCAACTGACGCAAGGGTGCGGTGTCAATTCCAGCTGACCCGCCCACGCAAAAAGGCCGGCGGGCGTTACGCCGCCGGCCTCTTGTCGCGACTGCCGGCTCCGGCCGTCCGGTTCCGTCGCATTCCTGGGGAATATGCGAACAGGGTCGCGCGATCTGGTTAATGACAGGTTAACGCACGTATACCGGAATAACCACGATCCTGAGCTCTACAACCATGATCCCGGGTTTGCGTTCCGGCCATGAAGCAGCGCGAGGACCATCGAGCGGCGAGATCGGACAAGTCCGTCAGCTCAGTTGCAAGGTGCGCTTCGTCTCACGGCGCAGCGCCTGCTCCTGGCAGCCCGACAGCCGGACGAGCTCCTGGGGATACATGTCGTAGCCGTGGCTGCCAAAGGCACTCTGCTGCGCCATCGGGACCTGCGCAGGCGTCCGGGCCGCGTCTGCCCCTCCCCCTGCATTCGACGAACCTCGGACCGGATCGAGCCCAGTGTTCAAAGCGGCCATAGCCAGCTCCGCGAAAGAGTGCCTGCCCCGGCTGGAACTATAGTCCACCAGCCACGGGGCGCAATTGGGCAAAACGCCATCAGCCGGCGGTGGCGCGCGCCTGCTCCGCCTCCTGTTCCCAGCGCAGGATGGTCCGCTCGAGATTGTGGAATTTCTCGACGACGTCGCCGTCGAACAGCGGGTCCTTGCGGTCGGACATGCGGGCATCGATATCGGCCCAGTCCTCCGCGCTCAGGGTGCGCAGCGCCGCGGGAAACAGCAGGGTCTCCTCCTTGCGCAGATGCTCGCGCTGGCTGTCGATGAACTGGTGCACGGCGGCATGAAAGCTTTCGCGCAGGATCTCCTGGTCCGACAGCACCGCGTTCACGGCGTCGGCAAAGCCGCGCAGCCGCCGCGCCTCGGTCTCGTGCTCGTCGTCGACGTCGCCATAGGCTGCGGCCGCGGCAGGGTCGCGCTCGCGCAGCTTGTCGAAGATCATCTCCTCCTTGGGATGATGACAGCGCTGCGGATAGTCCTCGAAATAGGCGATGATGCTTTGCAGGATGTCGTAGTCCGGCCGCCGATTGTGATCGAACAGCTCCAATTCGTGCTCGAGCACCGACAGAAGCTTCTCGAGATTCTCGTGCTCCTGCAGCAGCGCTTCGATGATCCTAGCCATGGCCGCCCTCGCCTGTGCGCCGGCCGGGCCCTGCCGAACCGGCATTTTCCCTGAACACAAAAGACTACGCCCGCGCGAGCGCGGGCGGCATTGCGGCAGATCAAACTGACTGGCCGATGTGACAGGTCAGCGGGACGGGCTCACTCCGCGGCCAGCGCCTGCGGCGCCCGCGCAAGGCCGAGCCGGTCCCAAACGTCGACCAGCGCCTCGGCCAGGGCGTCGATCAGGCCGTCATCATGGTAGGGCGATGGCGTGATCCGCAGCCGCTCCAGGCCGCGCGGCACGGTCGGATAGTTGATCGGCTGGATGTAGATGCCGTGCTCGGACAAGAGCAGGTCGGACGCCGTCTTGCACTTCTCGGGATCGCCGACATGCACCGGCACGATGTGCGTGTCGGACGGCATGACCGGCAGCCCGGCGGCGTTCAGCACGGCCTTGAGTCGGGCCGCCCGATCCTGGTGCCGGTCACGCTCCCACTGCGAGGTCTTGAGGTGGCGAATCGCGGCGGTCGCGGCGGCGCAGACCGGCGGCGGCAAGGCGGTGGTGAAGATGAAGCCCGGCGCATAGGAGCGGACGGCGTCGATCAGATTGGCATTGGCGGCGATGTAGCCGCCGAGGCAGCCATAGGCCTTGGCGAGCGTGCCTTCGAGGATGTCGATGCGGGCCATCGCGCCGTCGCGCTCGGCGATGCCGCCGCCGCGCGGGCCGTACATGCCGACCGCATGGACCTCGTCGACGTAAGTGAGCGCGCCATAACGCTCGGCGAGATCGCAGATCCGGTGCAAGGGCGCAACATCCCCATCCATCGAATACAGGCTCTCGCAGACGATCAGCTTGGGCCGGTCGGGATCGGCCGCCCGCAGCAGCTCCTCGAGATGGGCGAGGTCGTTATGCCGCCAGACCTGCTTCTCGCTCCCGGCCTTGCGGACGCCCTCGATCATCGAATTGTGGTTGAGCGCGTCCGACAGCAGCAGACAGTTCGGCAGCAGTTTTGCGATGGTCGAGATGCCGGTCTCGTTGGAGACGTAGCCCGAGGTGAACACCAGCGCCGCTTCCTTGCCGTGGAGATCGGCAAGCTCGCGCTCGAGCTCGATCAGCGGATGGTTGGTGCCGGCGATGTTGCGGGTGCCGCCGGCGCCGGTGCCCATGCGCGCGGCGACATCGACCATGGCGCCGATCACCTTCGGATGCTGGCCCATGCCGAGATAGTCATTGGAGCACCAGATCACGACGTCCTTCGGCCCCTCCGGCGAATGCCAGATTGCGCGGGGGAAACGGCCGGCGAGGCGCTCCAGATCGGCGAAGACGCGATAGCGCCGTTCCTGGTGCAACTGGTCGAGGGCACGCTCGAAATAGCTGTCGTAGTTCATCACCTGATCCGTCCTTCCCCTGCCCGCGTCCCGAACCTGCGTTCCGGCGCGCCCTTGGAGGCCTGTTCGGGGTCGGACCAAAGCGCAATCCGGCGCGTCCTTCGTTGATCCAGATCAGGGATCGCGCACGATGCCGGGCATCCGGATGCCGCTCGCCGCGGTCCGCGACGCCCCCCGGGAGGCGTTCAGGCGCGCAGCGGGTTCTCCGCATCGGCAACCTCGAGCCGCAGCGGCGCACCGGTGTCGAGGAAGGCAGACAGAGCTGCCTCGTACGGCGCGGGGTCGAGACCGCGCGCGGAGAGCCATTGCGGCTCGTAATAGGTTTGGCGATAGCGCTCCCCGGAATCGCAGATCAGCGTGACCAGTGAGCCGCTCTGTCCATCCTGCCGCATCTCGGCCGCCAGCCGGCACAGCGCCAGGAAATTGGTCCCGGTCGAGCCGCCGACCGGCCGGCGCAGCCGCCGCGTCAGCACGTTCATCGCCGCGACGGAGGCGGCATCCGGCACCTTCATCATGCGATCCACGACCCCCGGCACGAAGGATGGCTCGCAGCGCGGACGGCCGACGCCCTCGATCAGCGACGGCCGTTCGCACGTCCGGGCGCTGTCGCCGTTGCAGAAGGCGTCAAAGAACGCGGAATGCTCGACATCGGCGACGCACAGCCGCGTCGGGTGGCGGCGGTAGCGCAGATAGCGGCCGATCGTCGCCGACGTGCCGCCGGTGCCCGCGCCCATCACGATCCATTCCGGCAGCGGGCAGCGCTCGCCCTGCAGCTGGTTGAAGATCGACTCGGCGATGTTGTTGTTGCCGCGCCAATCGGTGGCACGTTCGGCGAACGTGAACTGGTCCATGTAATGGCCGCCGAGCCGGCTCGCGAGCGCAGCCGCCTCGGCATAGAGAAACCGGCCGTCATCGATGAGATGGCAGTTGCCGCCGTAATGCGTGATCGCGGCGATCTTCTCCGCCGAGGTGGTGCGCGGCATTACCGCGTAGAACGGCACGCCGATCATCTGCGCGAAATAGGCTTCCGATACCGCTGTCGACCCGGAGGAGGCCTCGACCACGGGCGTGCCTTCGCGGATGTGGCCGTTGCACAACGCATAGAGAAACAGCGATCGGGCCAGCCGATGCTTGAGGCTCCCGGTCGGATGGGTCGACTCGTCCTTCAGGTAGATGTCGATGCCCGCGAGCGCGGGCACGATCAGCCGGATCAAGTGCGTGTCGGCGGTCCGGCACTGGTCGGCCTCGATGGCCGCCACGGCGTCGTCGACCCAGCCACGGCGATAGCGTGGACCACGGGCTCTGTCGGAAGCTGACCAAGGCGGCGAATTCATCGCGGCAACCGACCATGATCCCTTCGCCACATCAAGCCCGCCCGGCCGCCCATGCCGAGCAAGCTGGGGGCAAATAGCGGTTCGGCGCCAGCCGGCGAGCCTTGGCGCCGCAACGGAGCGAACGGCTTCGCATTTGCATCAGCGGAAAACGCTCGCATCGCTTGCAACTCATGGAATGCACGCGTGAATTTCGGAAGAATCTTTTGAATGACGGCGGGAATGGTCAAATATTTGCACGCTTTTGCGACCAAGCTGGGCATCATCGAACGGCACGACCGAGTCGAGCCTGCATCACGGGCGACCCACGCCTGCTCCGAGGGGCACCATGAGAGTTCTTTCGATTGTTCTGGTTGCGTGCGCGATCAGTCAGGCCGCTCTCGCTGAAGGTCTGGAATGCCGGCGTGTGGCCGACCCGACGCCGCGCTTGAGCTGCGTGGAAACGCCGACGACCGCCCAGGCGCCAACTACCTCCCGCACCGACGCCTGGACCCCGGTCGAGCCGCGCCAGGAGGCCCCGGTGCGCGGCGGCGATGCGACGGCGCCGAGAACCTCCCGGCCCCGTTGAGGCCAGCCGGGCGGCAGCCGACCGCGGCTGCACTCGGCCCTGCGGCGGTCTCTCCCCAATCGAGCGCCAGGGCGCGGTTCTTTCCCTTGAAGGGCGGCTCATTCTGCCGACATGTAGATCTTGCCGTGCGGCCACGGACCGATGTCAAATCCACCCCCGCGCGGGCGGTGGAGGGCCGGTTCGGCCCCGCCGCATTGGATGATCGGAGACCATGGCTTACTTGCCATCGCAAATGAACCTGCTCGAAGCCCTCGCGACCGTGATCGGCACCGCGGCGATCGCTCCCGCGCTGCTGATCCTCTGGCTGGTGGTCGCCGCCGGTGACAATTCAGGCCCCCCGCTCAAGATCTGGACCGCCTTCCTGCTCGGGGCAGCCAGCGTGCTGCTGCTCGGCATTGTCAGGATGCCGTTCCAGCATGTCGGGCTGACATTGGAGAATCCCTGGATCGCCCAGGCGGTCCGGGCCCTGTTCGGCGTCGCCTTGCCGGAAGAGCTCGCCAAGGTCGCGGTGATCGCCGCGCTATGGTCGCGGCGCCGGCAGGTCGGCAACGCCATGGACACGGTGTTCTATGGCGCGGCCGTAGGCCTCGGCTTTGCTGCCTATGAAAATCTCGCTTACCTCGTCCAGCATGCCGAGATGTGGCGCTCGCTCGCGGTGCTGCGCAGCGTGCTCACCGTGCCGTTTCACGGCGCGCTCGGCATCATTGCCGGTGCCTATCTCGCGATCGCCCGCACCAGTACGGCGCTCGGCGCCAACCGCCACAATCGCGAAGGGGCACGGCTGTCGAGCTGGGCGCTGGTGCTGGCCGCTCCCGTGATGCTGCATGCGGCCTTCGACTATCCATTGCTGTTGCTGCAGCGGGCGTCGACGCTCGACACCGCCGCGCGCCTCTGGCTCGGCGGCGTCAGCGTGCTGATCGGGTTCTCCTCGATCGGCCTGGCCGTACGGCTGGTGCGCCGGGTCGCCCATCACCACACGCCCCGCACCGAGGTGGCGCGGGCAAGACTGAGCCAGCTGCGCAGGATGTGGGCGCTGCTGCTGCTCGGCGGCGCCGCCGGCTTCGTCGGGCTGGGATTCGTGCTGACCTCGATTCGGCATTGGCTGCTCAACCCCGACCGCAACGTCGCCGGCGTTCTGGTTCCGCTGGGCCTCACCGCGATCATCGTCGGGATGGCCCTTCTGATTGTCACGACGACGATCTATGTTTTCGGCCGCAACCGGATGCGGACGACGGCATAATCCCGGCCCCGCCGCGCCATCAGAGCAACGAAACGCGCATCACGCGCTTGTCCCGGCCGTCGTTCCTCACCATCTGCGTGGGAAGGCGGACGCGGCATCCAGCCCGTGACCTTGCCCGGAGTGACGATCATGACCCTTCCGCAGGATACGATTCCGCCCGAGCTCGAGCGCATGAGGTCGCAAATGGGCGCAGCCGTGCGCACGCATTGGAAGGCCTTCCTGATCGAGGGCATCCTGCTCGCCGTGCTCGGCCTGCTTGCGATGATCCTCACCCCGCTGGCAAGCCTTGCGGTCACGATCTTCCTCGGCTGGATGTTCCTGATCTCGGGCATCACGGGGCTCGCGCTCACCTTCTGGGCCCGCGGCATGCCGGGCTTCTGGTGGTCGCTGTTGTCGGCGGTTCTCGCCATCATCGCCGGAATCATTCTGGTGGCGCAGCCGGTTCAAGGGACGGTGACGCTGACCATCGTAATCGGCGTCTATTTCCTCGCCGAGGGCGTCGCCACCATCATGTATGCGCTGGAGCACCGCCGCGAGCTGTCCGGGCGCTGGTCGTGGCTGGCAATCTCGGGCGTCGTCGACATCGCGATCGCCGGCATCATCATTTCGGGGCTACCGGGCACGGCGATGTGGGCGATCGGTCTGCTGGTCGGCATCAACCTGCTGTTCGGCGGGCTGTCGATGATCGGCATGGCGCTCGCCGCGCGCAACAGCTGACGCCGGGGGGCTCGATTTTCGGGATGACAAGCGGCCGCGCGGCCGCTATAGGATGGCCATGATCAACGCCGCCACCAGCTTCTATTGGTACTTTAGCTACGACAGCTCGCTGGCGGCGGGAGGATCGCGCTCAATCTGACACATTGCAGCAAGATATCCGAACGAGCCGCCAGAACCTGGCGGCTTTTTTGTTGCCGGCAGGTGCCCATCAAGACACCCAGGAGCCCGCCATGCTGAGCACCACAGACGATCTTCGTATCAAGGAAATCAAGGAATTGAGCCTGCCGGCGGAGGTGATGGGTGAAATCCCCCGCACCCTCACCGCGACCCGTGTGGTGATGGCGGCGCGCAACGCGATCCACGCCATCCTGACCGGCAGCGACGACCGCCTGCTGGTCATCGTCGGCCCCTGCTCCATCCACGATCCCGACGCGGCGATCGACTACGCCGGCCGCCTCGCCACCTTGCGCGAGCGCCTCGCCGACCGCCTCGAAATCGTGATGCGGGTCTATTTCGAGAAGCCGCGCACCACCGTTGGCTGGAAAGGCCTGATCAACGATCCCGGCCTGGACAATTCCTTCGACATCAACAAGGGCCTGCGGCTCGCGCGCAGCGTGCTGTCCGCCGTCAACAATCTCGGCCTGCCGGCGGGATGCGAATTCCTCGACATGACGACGCCGCAATACATCGCGGACCTCGTGGCCTGGGCCGCGATCGGCGCGCGCACCACCGAGAGCCAGATCCACCGCGAGCTGGCCTCAGGCCTGTCGTGCCCGGTCGGCTTCAAGAACGGCACCGACGGCAACATCCGCATCGCCGCCGACGCGGTGAAATCGGCCGCTCATCCGCATCATTTCATGGCAGTGACCAAGGGCGGCCGCTCGGGCATCGCGGCGACCACCGGTAACGAGGACTGCCACATCATCCTGCGCGGCGGCAGCGGCCCCAATTACGACGCCGCCCATGTCGAGCAGGCCTCGGCCGAGCTGATCAAGTCCGGACTGCCGGCGCGGCTGATGATCGACACCAGCCACGCCAATTCGAGCAAGAAGCCGGAGAACCAGCCGCTGGTCGCCGCCGACGTCGGACGCCAGCTTGCCGCAGGCGAGCAGCGCATCATGGGCGTGATGATCGAGAGCCATCTCGTGGCGGGTCGGCAGGACGTGAAGCCGGGCGTGGCGCTGACCTACGGCCAGAGCATCACCGACGGCTGTATCGGCTGGGACACGACGGTGGAGGTGCTGGAGCAGCTCGCCGAAGCCGTCGCCGCCCGGCGTGCGGCGCATCGCAACTCCCCGCGTGAGCGCTCGGCGTAGCACTCACGACCGATGAGCGGCGCGCGTCGGGCGCGCCGCAGGTCGCGCTCAGCAGCCGCGGCAGATGCCCTTGATCTTGCGATCGAGCTCGCGGTCTTCCTTGGTCATGCCGCTGAATGAATTTTCTTCGGCCTGCTCGGCCTTGGGCAAATCGCTCGGGCGGACCTGGCGGTGACCGACCGGCGCCTGCGGCGGCATGCCGCTCTTCGATCCGGTGCCGGCGGATGAGCCGCTGCCGCTCTGCGCCAGCGCGATGCCATCAGTCACGACCATCAGGAGCCCCATCGCGATCGCAAGTCTCTTCATGTTGCTCCTCCGTGTCAGCGGAATCGGCAGGACACTTCATCCCGCGGCGGGCGGATAGAGGTGCGCCTCGCCGCAATAGTCAATCACACGATAGCGCGTTTGCGCACCTGCCGCATGATCCTGCTCAACAGTTTCATCGGCAGTGAGGTATTGCGGCCCCACCGGCGCCTTGCCGTAGCCGCCGGGAATGTCGAGCACGTAGTCGGGCTGGCACAGGCCGGACACCCGGCCGCGCAGCGTTCGGATCAGGGCCTGACCTTGCGCCAGCGTGGTCCGCAGATGCGCCGTGCCCGGCGCGAGGTCGCCATGGTGCAGGTAATACGGCTTGATGCGAATCTCGACGAAGGCGCGCATCAGCGCCTCCAGGGTCGCCGCATCGTCATTGACGCCGCGCAGCAGCACCGACTGGCTGACCATGGGAATGCCGGCATCGATCAGCCGCGCGCAGGCCGCCTGAACCGCAGGGCTGAGCTCGCGCGGATGATTGGCGTGCAGCGCGACCCAGGTCGCCGCGCCCGGCACCTTCAGCGCCTCGACCAGCGCCGGCGTGATGCGCTGGGGATCGGCGACCGGCAAACGGGTGTGGATACGGATGATCCTGACGTGATCGATGCCGGCGAGATCGGCCATGATCTCCTTCAGCCGCCGCGGCGACAGCATCAGCGGATCGCCGCCGGTGAGGATCACCTCCCAGACCTCGTCATGTGCGCGGATGTAGTCCAGCGCCGCGCGATAGGCCTCCTCCGACAGCGCGTTGTCCTTGCCGGGCCCGACCATCTCGCGGCGGAAACAGAAACGGCAATACACCGCGCAGACATGCACCAGCTTGAGCAGCACGCGATCGGGATAGCGATGCACGATGCCGGGCACCGGCGCATGCGCGTCGTCGCCGATCGGATCGCCGCGCTCGCCGGGCGCGGCCTTCAGCTCGTCCATGCTGGGCACGAACTGGCGCGCGATCGGATCATTCGGATCGTCAGCGTCGATCAGGTCGGCGAGATGCGTCGTCACCGCCACCGCATAGCGCTGCGCCACGCGCGCCAGCGCCGGCTGGTCCGCCGCGTCAGCCAATCCCTGCGCGACGAGATCCTCGGCGCTGCGCAATGTCGTCGGACGTTCGACCCTGTTCATCGCTCACCTGCCGGCGGCGTCCATACCACCTGGTCGATCCTCGTGGCGCCGGCCGCCAGCATCACCAGGCGGTCGAAGCCAAGCGCCACGCCGCTCGCCTGCGGCATCGCGGCCACGGCGGCGAGGAAGTCCTCGTCGAGCGGATAGCGGTCGCCATAGCGCCGCTCCTTCTCGGCCATCTCCTGCTCGAAGCGGCGCCGCTGCTCGGCGGCGTCGGTGAGCTCGCCAAAGCCATTGGCGAGCTCGACGCCGCAGGCGTAGACCTCGAACCGTTCGGCAACGCGCGGGTCCGCCGCCACCCGCGCCAACGCGGCCTCCGGCGCCGGATATTCATATAGCACGGTGAGGCGTCCCTGCCCGAGATGCGGCTCGACATGCTCGACCAGCACCTTGCTGAACAGGTCAGACCAGGTGTCGTCGTCGCTGATCCGGATCTTGCCAGCGGCGGCCTGCGCCAGCGCGGCGCGGTCGCCCGCGCCGTCGCGGATGGTCGCCAGCAGGTCGATGCCGGCATGGCGCTCGAACGCGCCGGCAACCGTCAACAGCTCGGGCTCGGCGAAGGGATCGGCGGTGCGGCCGCGAAAGGCGAACTGCCGGATTCCGCTCGCCTGGGCCGCGTGCGCGATCACCACGACCGTGTCGGCCATGATCGCATCGTAGGGTGCCTCCGCCCGATACCATTCCAGCATTGTGAATTCCGGCAGATGCAGGCCGCCGCGCTCGCGGTCGCGGAACACGCGGGCAAACTCGAAGATCCGCCGCTCGCCGGCCGCCAGCAGCTTCTTGCAGGCGAATTCCGGCGACGTTCGGAAATACCGCCGATGGCGGGTTCCGTCCGGCCTCGTCAGGTCGGTGCCCGGCGCGTGCAGATGGGTCTCGTTGCCCGGCGACACCTGCAGGATGCCGGTCTCGACCTCAATAAAGCCCTGCTCGTCGAACCAGGCCCGCAGCGCGCGGATGATGGCGGCCCGGGCGAGCAGGAACGGCCTGATGTCGGCGTGCCGCTGCGGCGACCACCAGGGCGAAGGCTCTGGCTCCCGGGACATCAGGGGATCGCCCGTTCGGGCCGCAAAAGACTGGCAACCCCGGACAAAATCAGTATGTTGCCGCCCGAAACCGCATTCCGCGTCGCGCGGCGCCCCGGCCCAGTCCGGCGCCCCTTTTTCAGTGTCAGGAAAACAGCTTTGAAAGTCATCGCCAGCTCTATTCGCAAGGGTAACGTCATTGAGCAAGATGGAAAGCTCTATGTCGTCGTGACTGCCGAGAACATCCATCCCGGCAAGGGCACTCCGGTCAGCCAGATCGAAATGCGCCGAATCAGCGACGGCGTGAAGATCTCCGAGCGCTTCAAGACCACCGACCAGGTCGAGAAGGCGACGATCGAGGAGCGCAACTTCACGTATCTTTACGAGGATGCCGACGGCTTCCACTTCATGAACCCGGAGACCTACGACCAGGTCCAGGTGCCGAAGGACGTGGTCGGCAACCAAGCCGCCTATCTCCAGGAGAACATGACGGTCAAGCTGTCGATGCACGACGTGGTCCCGGTGGCGATCACACTGCCGCAGCGCGTCACGCTCGAGGTGGTCGAGACCGAGCCGGTCACCAAGGGCCAGACCGCATCGTCGTCCTACAAGCCGGCGGTGCTCTCCAACGGCGTTCGCACCGGCGTGCCGGCGCACATCACGGTCGGCACCCGCATCGTCGTCATGACCGAGGACGGCTCCTACTGCGAGCGCGCCAAGGACTGAGGCATCTCGAGGATCTGACGCCGGGGGGCGTGGGGGGGGAATTGGGGGCACGGGTCACCATCATCGCCGCCGCCCTTGCGGCGGTCATCGCGCTGGCCGCGTCGCCAACGCGCGCGGCGGATGGTTTCACGACGCCCTCCGTCACCGTCAATCGCGCCGACTGGCGCGCGGCGCTGGACCAGCTCCGCTCCGAGCTCAACGCGGCGCCCGAGGTCGCCGCCGACTTCGCGCCGGCGCGCCGGAGCAGCGTTTCGGCCGGTGATGCGCGGCGCAGGCCCGCGCTGGTCCAGCTCAACGGCGTGACCTCAACCATCTTCACGGGGATCGGACGCAGTCCGGTCCCCGTTTTGCTGCCGTTCGACGCCACCGCCTATCTCGCCGCGCGCCGCAGCGCCGCCATCGCGGCGCGCGGCCTGCCGCGCTATCAGGCCGACTTCCAGACCGACCTGTTCGATGCCGGCCCGTCCGGCTACGACGCGGTGTTCTCGCTGCCGCCGGAGGTGACCTCCGGCCTGCCGTCGCGCGTCTTCGCAAAGCCGGTCGAGATCCAGATCACCGGCTCACTCCTCACCTACGATGTCGCCGATCCCGCCGGCGGCAAGGGCGAAGGCGTCAAGGCGCTGTCAGCGCAATATCCCGATCTGCGCCGCTTCATTCGCGAGGGCTATGTCCGCTACGCCTTCACGCGCTTCGGCGTGCCCTATGTGATCTCGATCCAGTGCCTCGACAGCGCGCCGCGGCCGCGGCGGCTCGCCTGCCGCGAGGCCTATCCCATCGCCGAGCGCTTCCTCAAGGCACTGCGCATCGCCGGCGGACAGCCGTCGCGCATCCCGCCGGAGATCGCGCCGCTCGCCGCCGAGCGCCCGGTCACGCTGGATGCCGATTTCACCTATCGGCCCGTTGGCGACATCGTCGCCAACAGCGGCGGACGCGGCCAGGGCGGGCGGGCCGACCGCACCGTCTATTCCCAGATCCGCTACCCTCTTGATGCGCCGGCCTATGTGCATTCGCAGTCGTTCGGCCGCCGGCGCGCGAGCGACAAATTCGACCAGCCGTGGAGCCAGTATCCCTGGCGCGACAATTTCTGCGAGGCGCGCAGCTTCAACGTCGGCCAATGCGCCAGCGGCTTCGGCCATCAGGGCCAGGATCTCAGGCCGGGCGCCTGCCCGGTGCGCCGCGACGGCGCCGACGGCTGCAACCCGTGGCGGCAGCGCGTGCTCGCCGTGCGCGACGGCGTCGTGATCCGCTCGACCCGGCAGCAGGCCGTGACGGTGCAGGTCAACAGCGGCACCGAGCACGTCCGCTTCCGCTACATGCACATGAATCCCGCGGAGATGGATGCCGACGGCCTGCTCAATGGCCGCAGCCTCCGCGAGGGCGAGCCGATCGGCGTGGTCTCGAACTATCTCGACCATCCCAACGGCACCACGCGCCATCTGCATTTCGACGTCCAGCTGTTCACGCGCGATGGCTGGATCTGGGTCAATCCCTACGTGACGCTGATTACAGCCTATGAGCGCCTGATCGGCGGCCGCGGCCGCGAGGTCGGGCTGGAGGAGATCGCCGCGTCGCCGCCGGCGACCACCGGGGCACTCGGATCGTCGCCGCTCGGACCTGCGGCCGACGCCGCCGCCGCGCGCGACCGGAACTGATCACCGGCGGACCCGGAACCGGAGCCGACCGCTCCGGGTTGTCTGGCCACGGAGGATCGCAGATGATGACAGCCAACCCGCATCGCAGAGCCGGACCGGCGCTCGTTTCAGCCGCGATTGCGCTGCTCTGCGTGGGGGCGCTGACAATGCTGGTGCGCGACCGCTGGCATCCGCCGGAGATCAAGTCCGCCGAGGCGGCACGGCATTCGACAACCGGCCAGGTCGCCCGCGCCGCCGGCGCGCGCGTGATGCCGACCGACCCCAGCCTCGCGGTCGAGCCGAAGCCGGAAGGCCCCAAGCCGGCGCAGCCGGCGAATCCGTTTTGAGCCTGGCACGCGCGCTTATTCGTTCGAGCTGATTGCAAGCGGCATCTGTCTCAACTCTCAGCGAGATACGAGACGGGGAGACAGTCAACAGTCACGCCGACCACTTGTCCTCTTCGCGACGATGCTCCTCGGCATTGAGGCGGTCCGCAATCTCTTGCGCCATCGCCTCGTTCTTGGTCGTGGCGATCGGCTTGCCGTCCTGGCGCTGCACGCGCTCCTTGTCGGCTTCCAGCGGAAAATCCTCCGGCTTGAGCGGTTCGTCCGTCCCGGTCATGCGCGCCTCCTCTACCTCCCGCGCATAACCCGCCGGGCCGTGCCGCGGTTCCAGGCAACTCAGGACGCCGCCCGCGCCGGCCGCTCCGCCGGCGTCCAGCGGAACGCGACGCCGTAGCGATTCCAGAGATTGATCACGCCGATCGCCGACGTCAGGAACACCAGCTCCGTTTCCGAGAATTCCGCCCGGGCCTGGGCATAGACCTCGTCGCTGACGCCGCCCTGCAGCGTGGTCAACGCCTCGGTGAAGGCCAGCGCCGCGCGCTCGCGTGCCGAGAATTGCGGCGCCTCGCGCCACACCACGACGAGATTGATCTTGTCGGCGGAGACGCCGAGCTTCTCGGCCAGCAGCACGTGATGCTGCACGCAGAACGCGCAACCGTTGATCTGCGACGCCCTGATCTTGACGAGCTCGAGCAGCTGCTTGTCGAGGCCGGCCTTGGCCGCCTGCTGACTCACCGCAAGGATGGCATCGTACAGCTCCGGCGCCTGCCTCCGGAACGTGGTGTACTCGCTGCGCGCATGTGACATGGTCTGTCTCTCATGTTATCAGATATCTGATAACTTATCAGGGCTCTGATGATATGCGCAAGGCACCGGAATTGACGACCTCGCGAGCGTCGCGAAAGGCAGCCCCCGCAAAGGCCGGCCCCGCGCGTCGGCCGAAGACGGCGGCCCGCCCGCCATCGCCCGGCGAGGGCAAGCGCGGCGAGGACGGCTACCTCGCCTATTTGCTGCGCCAGGCACAGGCCGCGGCGCGGCTGTCGCTCGACCGCGCGCTCATCGCCACCGGACTGACCCATCCGCAATTCGTGGTGCTGACGATGCTCAAGGCCTATCCCGGGCTGTCCGGCGCCGACCTCGCCCGCGTCGCGCTGCTGACGCCGCAGACCGTCAACGTCATCATCGGCAATCTCGAACGCGACGGCGCCATCCAGAGAGCGCCGCATCCCGTGCACGGCCGGGCGCTGCAATGGACCCTGACCCGGCACGGCCTCGCTCTGCTCGCCAAGGCCCGGCGCCGCGCCAGCGCGCTGGAGCGGCGACTCGCCGGCGACCTGAGCAAGCGGGACCTCGCGACCATCCGCCGTTGGCTGGCCCGCATCGCCGCCGAGCTCCACCAAGCGTGAAAGTTCCGCCCGTTCGGGCCTTTGCCGCCGGCCCGCATCAGCGGGTAGACTGCCCTCCATGACCCAGTCCGATTCACAGCCCGATACGATGACCCGCCGCGCCCTGCTCCGCTCCGGCATCGGTGCCGTCGCGCTGCTCGGCCCCGCCCTGCCGGCAGCGGCTGCCCCGGCCGAGTTCGAGGCCTGGCGCGAGGGCTTTCGTGCCCGCGCGCTCGCCAAGGGCATCTCGCCGGCCACCTGGACCCGGGTCATGGCGCGGCTCGAGCCCGACATGACCGTGTTCAAGGAGATGCGCAACCAGCCGGAATTCAAGGAGCAGCTCTGGCAGTACATCAACCGCCGCGTCTCCGACTGGCGCGTCATCAACGGCAAGATCGCGCTGCAGAAGAACGAGTCGCTGTTCGCGCGCATCCAGAAGGACTTTGGCGTCGAGCGCGGCACGCTGCTCGCACTATGGGGCGTCGAGTCCGCGTTCGGCGATCCCCTGGTGCAGCAGAATCACATGCGCCCGGTGTTTCCGGCGCTCGCCGCGCTCGCCTGGAATGAGCCACGCCGCAAGGCCTATTGGGAGACCGAGCTCACCAACGCGTTGAAAATCGTCGACCGCGGCTGGAGCACGCCGGAGGAGATGCGCGGCTCCTGGGCTGGCGCGATGGGCCACACGCAATGGATGCCTGAAGTGTGGCTCAATGTCGGCTTCGACTATGACGGCGACGGCAAGATCAACCCGTTCGGCAAGCCGGACGACGCGCTCGGCTCGACCGCGCGCTATCTCGTCAACCGCGGCAAGTATCACCGCGGCGAGCATTGGGGCTACGAGGTGCGCGCGTCCGGCAACATGTCGGGCAGCCGCAGCTACGCGGCCTGGCAGGCAGCCGGCATCACCCGCGCCGACGGCCAGCCATTCCCACAGCCCAATGCCACCGCGCAGCTCTGGATTCCGGTCGCGGGCGGCCCCGCCTTTCTGCTCGGCCCGAACTTCTATTCGGTGAAGTCCTACAATCCGGCGATGAGCTACGCGCTCGCGATCTGCCATCTCGGCGACCGCATCCTGGGCGCCCCGCCGTTCCTGCAGCCCTTCCCCGGCTCCGAGCGCGCGCTGACGCTTGCCGAGGTGCAGGAGATGCAGAAGCGCCTGACGGCCGCCGGCTTCGACACCGGCGGCACCGACGGCCGCGTCGGCAACGACACCATGAAGGCGATCCGCGACTTCCAGGCCAAGGCCGGCCTCCAGCCGGCCGACGGCTATGGCGGCTTGAAGGTGCTGGCGAAGCTCAGGCAGGGCGGCTAGCAGCGAAGAAATGTAGGGTCGGCAAAGGCGCGGCCGTGCTCTCGCCACCGGAGAGCTGGTAGTGGCGCCGTGCCCACCACCTCACCGCTGAGCACGCCGCCCGACGGTGGGCACGCTGCCGCCTTCGGCGGCTGCTTTGCCCACCCTACGTGTCCGTCATGTTGCGAGCAACGGCGACGCTCAGCTTGCGTCACGCCTTGGCCGCCGCCTCGCGGTGTCCCCTCGGCGCCTTCGCCTTGGGCTGCGACGCGCTCGACGCCCTGACGCGGATGCGCACCGAGCCGCCTTTCGGCTGCTCCTCGATCTCGAACGCGCCGGTCTTGCGCACGAGATCGCTCAGCTTGCGGCAGCCATAGGTGCGCGGATCGAAGTCGGAGACCAGGTTGGAGAGCTGCTTGCCGACCTCGCCGAGCGCGACCCAGCCGTCCTCGCTCTCCATCTGCGTGATGACGTTCTTGATCATCGGCGTCGCCGCGGTGATGGGCAAAAGAGATTTGGGTGCCGCAGCCGTATCGGCGTCCTTGCTGGTCGCGGCGTCGCTGCGCAAATTCTCGGTGTAGATGAACCGGCGGCAGGCCTGCCGAAAGCTCTCCGGCGTCTTCTGCTCGCCGAAGCCGAACACGTCGATGCCCTGCTCGCGGATGCGCGCCGCGAGCCGGGTGAAGTCGCTGTCCGAGGACACCAGGCAGAAGCCGTCGAACCGTCCGCTGTGCAGCAGGTCCATCGCGTCGATCACCAGCGTGATGTCGGAGGCGTTCTTTCCCGTGGTGTAGGCGAACTGCTGCTGCGGCACGATGGCGTGTCTGGCGAGCGTGTCGGCCCAGGGCCTGGAGCGCGGGCTGGAGAAATCGCCATAGATCCGGCGCACGCTCGCCTCGCCGATCTTGGCGATCTCCTCGAACAGCCCGTCCACGATCTTGGCCGAGGCATTGTCGGCATCGATCAGAACGGCAAGACGCGGCGAGCGAGGTTCGGACGGCATCGGATAGTCCTCAAAGTTGGCCCAGTTCTCATTCCCTTATACGCGCCCTTATACGCGGGCCGACATCCAGCCGAATGATTTTCTTGAGACGAATGGCAAGACCACGGGATGCGCAACCAGGCACTCCGCGAGTCGCGGCACGGCTGGCTGGGTGTGCGGAGACCGGCCGCTGACGCTCCCTCCGTTCGTACACGAACAAATTTGGGTTCCAGGCCTGTTCTGACGGTTGTTTTCACCTTCTCTTAATTTGCCTCGCACAACGATGCGGACGACCCAACGATGGGATCTGCGGCAGATGATGAAGGAAGGCACCTATTCGGCCTGGTTCAGGACCCCCAAAGGCCAGGGAACCGGCATCGTCGAGCTGGTGGGCGGCAAGGTCTGCGGCGGCGATACCGTGCTGAGCTATGCCGGCAGCTACGAGACGCATGGCGATCGGTTTACCGCCATCATCAAGACGAAGCGTCACGCGCCGGGACAGCCGTCGCTGTTCGGCCCCGACGAGCTGACGCTCAGCCTCGAAGGGTGCTGCAGAGGCACGCCCGTCACGTGCTCCGGCTATGCCGCGGAAGCTCCCGACGTGCCGTTCGAGGCGCTGCTGCTGTTCTCGGCGTCCGACGACGCCGCACCTCCGCAAACGCCCCGGCCGACGCCGAAATTCAGTCCCGATCATCTGCCGAAGCCGTCCTGGCGCTGAGCTGTCGCGGTTGTCGAGGAGCCCTGTGTCGCGCGCTGCGACCCGATCCCACGGACGCTCGATCTCACCTGCTGAGACGTGATCCGATCTCAGATCGAGCGCGATCGCCATCGCATGCTCCTCACGGCACCGACGCGCTGATCCTGCTCACGAGATCGAGGACGCGCTGGGTTCGGACGCCATGCGGGTTGACGGCGAGATCGACCAGCTCGACCAGCACCAGGCGCTTCGACGGAACGACGACGACCAATTGCCCACCATAGCCATTGGCCAAGAAGGCGCTGACGCCCGGACTGCCCTTCGTGTACGTCCACCAGAGATAGCCATAGCCGCGTTCAGGCTGCTCGGTATCCGACAGCCGCGTCGTCGATTCCGTCACCCAATGAGCCGGGATCAGCTGGGTCCCGTTCCAGCGTCCGCCGTTGAGATAGAGCACGCCGAACCGCGCGAGGTCGCGTGCGCTCATGTGAAACACGTAGGCGGGATGAGAGGACGAGTCCTCCTTCTGGTAGTGACCATCCTTCGTCGAAAAATCCTCCATGCCGAGCGGCCGCGCGATCCGCGTCTCGAAGCTTTTGAACACGTCGCCCAGGGATTGCCGATAGATCGTGCCGAGCGCATTGAAATCCCAATTGTTGTAGTACCAGAAGCTGCCAGGCGGATGGCTTCCGCGGGCAGGCCGGAGGTCCTTCATCCGCGGCGTCTCGTAGGCCGCGAGATGATAGACGCCGGAACGAGCCATCAACAATTGGCGAACCGTCGCGGTCTTCTCGGTCGGCGACAGGGCGTCGGGACGATCGTCAATCGCAAGTTCGGCAAGGGTGCTGTCGAGGTTGATCCGGCCCTCCTCGACCGCCAAGCCGTACAGGGCGCTGATGAGGCTTTTGCGCTCGGACCGGATATTGACCTTGGCGCCGATGTCACCCGACGACGCAATGATCTCGTCGTCTCTGACCACCATGATCGCCGTCGGCTTCTGCGCGTCGGCGAACTGCTGAACCTCCTGCGAAATCGCCGCGGTCCAAGGCTTTTCGCTGGGGTTTGCTGTCTGCCAGTGCAGGCCCGGTTCGGCATGCGCCCACGGCAAGCACAGCAACAGCACCACGAAGACACCAGACAGACATTGCATCGAACACCCACATTGTCGGACAGCCGCCCTCGTCGCGAAGATGACTCAGTGCGCCAAGATGGCAAATTGGCAAGAACGAGCGGCAGGTTGCAACACCGACGTCCCGTCGCCGTGTGCTCCTCAACGCCACAGCAAGCGAACGTCATGTCTCGCACCGATGTCAGTCGGATGACCGAAACCGCTTTGGGAGGCGCAAGATTTCGCTTGCTATTCTTATGAAAATCGGAAATTATATGACGGTCCCGTCCTCATGAGAGGGGCGCTTCGCGATCGTCACGAACGTGGAGGATGGGATGCGGTGGCCGCGATCGTGTCGCAGCGTGCTCGATGTACGCGGACGAACGGCAGGTTGCGGACGTGAAATCGCGTGGTCCTGGCGCCCCGATGCTGGCGCCAAGTCTTTGGGTGATGATGATCCCGGAGACGACGGTGGCTATCAAGCCGAACACCGGGGAGATCGCGTATAAGGTGCGCCGTGGAAAGGCGCGGTTCTTGAGAGGGTGAAAGTCCCTTCCGGCAAATGTCGTTCCAGCCGG
>NZ_JAUHIU010000020.1:0-138246 GCF_032381555.1 Bradyrhizobium sp. SZCCHNPS1003 | reverse complement strand
CGCTCAAGGCCGCTGACGCGCCGCCTCCGGCGGTGGCCTTCGGCCAGCCTTGACCGCGCCTCTCCTTGGCGCCAAAGGCCGCCCCCAACAAACGACGCCCCTCTTGACAACTTACTCCCCATACAAGGTTCAGCCGATCAACCGGCATTCCCTGCGCGGCGGTCTTAACGCTTCCTTCGAGCTCTCCTCGGGGACCGGCTGATTGACCCCGTCGCCCGCGCGAGGGCAGTGCCCTCGTCGCGCGCTTGACCTCGGCACCGGGAGGCCAGGACTACACGACTTCGCGTCCGTGATGCATCGTTCGTCCACATGCGCCAAGCGCACGCTGCGACACCCCACGGCCACCGCATCCCTGCCTCACGTGTCGTGACGATCGCGCGCAACGCCCCTCTCGGCGAGACAGGATGCACGCATCATGCATGATTTCTGAAAAATGGAAAGCAATTTCTTGGCTTCGCAGCGATGTGCGCGAGATCAGCTTGATTTCATGGACGAATTCGATTCGTCCGATGCAGCGTGCCGTAGCCCTGGCGGCGCGCGTTTCAACCACGTGCGTACAAAGTGCCCAGACTGATTTGCCCGACGAGCGCGCAACCCTTGTTCTTCGGATCGCTTCTGGCCCGTCACGACCTTCCCGGTCGATGGCGGCGATGTCTGCGCTGGAGGCCATATCGACGCTAATCGTGGAATGGTCGGCAGACAGCTCTTGACCAAAGCGGAACCGGCTGCCGTTATTGCGCAAGGCGATGGAGTTCGGTTGATCGGACGATGGACAGATGAAGCTGGTGAGGGTGACGCTGGTCGCGGCGTTCATGCTTGGGAGCATGCAACCGAGTCAGGCTGCCGTGCGCATTGTTTTTGATCAGGGCGGACGGATCGGAACCTATATCGACAGGTTCAAACTTTTGCGCGACTTCGGCGCGTCCGTCATCATCGACGGCATCTGCGCCGGCGCCTGCACGCTCGTGCTGGCGTACATTCCCCACGACAGCATCTGCGTGACCCCAAGAGCCGTATTCGGCTTCAGGGTCGCGGACAATCCTGGGCCCGATGGGAAGGCAATTCCCAACCCTGAAGCCACGCAGATGCTCTATTATCGTTACCCACCCGCGGTCAGGCAATGGATTACGCGGCACGGCGGCATGACCGCGCGCGCGATCTACCTTCGCGGCCGGCAACTCCAAGCGCTGTACCGGCCCTGCACCACCGATGTCGAAGGTGGACGCAGCCAGCCACGGTAGCCAGTGCCCACGAATGATGCTGCGCCGGGTCACCATGACGAGACGACCTCGCAGCGGCCGGGCTCGAGGCCACCCAAGAGTTGGGTTCAAATACCGAGTCTGAAGCCGAGCCGCTTCTTGAATTGCTAAAGGACTGTAAACGCGCCGGTGATTTTGACGGCTTTGCGCCTCAACGGCAGCTTGCGCTTTATCGGCGATATTGCGGGCTCACCTCGTAAAGCTGCCATGTCTGCTTCTGACCCATTGCGGACGTGGCCTAAGCAATCGATAAATCACTATTAAGCGTGTAAATGGGCGGAAGTGGCCCCACCGACTAGTTTGAAGATATCCTAACATAGTCCGAAGCGATGGTTGTCCCATGTCTCGCGCCGCCCCGGCGACAATACTCTCTCTGGCTGATCGATTTGCACTGTGGGTGTCGACAGGCCGCATTACAAATGGTCTTTGGATCGGAAGTTCTCAATCGGATTCGGAGCCAGATCTCCAGCGCGTCGAAGCGGCGCTTCATCTGATTGAACAGTACGCCCCACTTCACTACCAGCGTGTCAAGAATAACCTATCTCGAATTTGGGTGACGCTCGTTCCGCACGGAGCCGGTTGCTATCGGCATTCGATGAACGCCTGCTTGCTGGACGAACGCGTCATGGCTTCTGAAAACGCATCGATCGAATGGATCGCAACCGCGATTGTACACGAGGCGACCCATGCCAGGCTGGAGAAATGGGGTATCCGCTACGACGAAGCGGCCCGCCACCGGATCGAACGGATTTGCGCTCGAAGAGAACTTGATTTTGCTCGGCATTTGTCAGGAGTCGACGCCCTGCACGAAGAGATCACTTGGAGGCTCGACCGACACAATGAGAAGGACACATCCTATACCGACCAAAACATGTGGCAGAAAATAGATCAGGGCCATGCGGAGATTCTTCGTCATCTGGGAATGCCAGAATGGATTATAGCTCTAGTGTTTAGGGCGAGGACTCTACTCAACGGGATTCGCCGCTTCACACGACGCTTAGCCAGTGCTTCAATTCGATGACCTCGTACCCCAAGGACGTCAGCTTGTGGCCCATCTCGGACCTTTCGATCGTCGCGTGTGATGTCCGCTCGGGGGGCTCAACCGGAAGTAATCCACGGCGGGACCGAAAGGCGGCTTTTGACCCACAGCGGACGCAATGACGGACTGCGGAGCAACGGATATTGTCCAGCCGAGGGCGGCCACCAGGGGAGCTAGATCGTGGATCTTTCGATTATCGTTCACGATGCCGAGGAGGCCGTGCGGGTCTCAACGCTTGCAGAATTTGAAAGAGTAATCCGCATGGCTCGCGACGAAGCGCGAACGCTGGACACGTTGAACATCATCTCCCTCCAGGCCCCAAACGGCAATGATCTTGCGTTGGTCGTGGGTGGCGACGAGACCGTCCTCGCTTTTCAGTTCGGTCACCACAATCCGCCGTACTATGTAAGTCGCGGCGATCAGTCCAGCACGCATCCGGTTATGACTTGCTACGTCGGGCTCGCTCATCACACGGAGTTTCCGCGCAAATATGTGATACCCTTTGAAAAGGGCCTAATTGCCGCTCAAGAGTTTGCTGAATCTGAGACGCTCCCGAAGTCGATAGAGTGGATGGAGACGTGATCGACTGTCTGCATATGGCCCGTTCCGGACCTTCCGGAGTGGCGCTGAGAATGTCCGCTCTCGGGCTCGATCGGAAGTAGGCGCCGGAGTGCCTCTGGGCTCCTTTTGACCCAAAACGACCCACCAAGGCTTGCTTTCATCAACTCTCGCCAGCCGCGGCGGAACATCCCGGGGGGACACTGGTTCGCCCAAGTTCCAGCGCGTTTGGTGCCAACACGCATTTTTCTCAGAGGGTCCGCTGATGTCATCGTCCGATGTGGTCAGGAGTGCTCACGATCGCCGTCAGCGAAGGCTGCTGATCGTGCTGGCTCTGGGATTTGTCGCCTTTGGCGCCGCCGCGGCTGGCCTGTTCTACGTCTTGCAGCCCGAGACTCTCCGGATCGCCGTCGGACCGGCGGGGAGCGACGACCACAAGGTGGTCCAGGCGATGGCCGACGCCTTCGGTGAGGAAAGCAGGACCGTCCGGCTCTCCCCGATCACGACCGGCGGAGCGGCTGAATCCCTGGCCCTGCTGGCCGCCGACAAAACCGATCTGGCGGTCGGCCGCGGCGACCTCGGCATGCCGCCCGATGCGCAAACACTGGCGGTCCTACGCAAGAACTATGTCGTGCTGTGGTCGCCCTCCGGGCGACGCGGCAACGAGCCCAAGCAGAAGGCCAGCGGCAAGATCGCAGATATCGCCCATCTGGCAGGTCACAAGGTCGGCATCATCGGGCGGACCGGAGCAAATGTCGCAGTGCTCCAGACCATTCTGGAGGGCTCCGGCGTGCAGCCCGATAAGGTTGCCACGGCTCAATTCGGGACAGACGAGATCGAGAAGCTTGCGCAAGACCCCACCCTCGATGCGTATCTCGCCGTCGGTCCGCTCGACAGCAAGATCACGGTGGACGCGATCACCGCGACCTCCCGGGCACGCGGAGCTCCGACGTTTCTTCCGGTCGAAGCATCGGAGGCCATTGCCCTGAAGCATCCGCGCTACGAGGCCGAGGAAATTCCAGCCAGCGTCTTCAATGCAAAACCGGCCTGGCCGGAGGACAAGGTCGACACGATCAGCGTCAATCACCTGATCCTGGCCAGGAAGGGGCTCTCCGAAGCCAAGGCGGCGGCCTTCTACCGGCAGCTTTTCGCGGTCCGCGACACGATCACGCAAGGCCTCGCCGGCGCTTCGCACATCATGAAACCCGACACGGAGAAGGAGACCGAGCCTTCCGTGCATCGAGGCGCCGCGGCAGTGATCAACGGCACGGAGCGAACCTTCCTGGACAAGTACAGCGACTATTTCTGGTTCGCCTTGCTCGTCCTGTCCGGCATCGGTTCGGCCGCCGAATGGCTGCGCCGCTATCTGAACCGGGATGAACTGGAGGACGACACCAGCGGCCGCAACCGCATTCTTGCCGCGGTGTCGGAGGTGCGCAATGCCGCGTCGGAAAACGATCTGCTGACCTGGCAGCGGGAGGTCGACGGGATCATCGCCGAGACCCTCAAGGGCTATGACGATGGAGCCATCGAACAGGAGGACTTGGCGGCATTCGGCCTCGTCCTCGAACTCTTCAACCATGCCGTCGCCGAAAGGCGAGCGACGCTGCAGAGCGGCGCCTCCGATCAATCATGGACGACAGGTCCAACCCTCGCCTCTCGGCGATAGGCTCGGCTCATGAGGAGGAGATTTCGTGAGTCGACACCAGTTCGAACGGACCTTGCCACCGGACTTTTCCGATGTTCTGGACGGAGGACGCCGCGTGGCGAGCGCGTAGCAGCGTCCGCAAACAGCCATCGGGCGCGACGGATCGACGCCAGTGCGATGCCGCCGCGCCGTTCAGTCGATGATGCCCGGCCCTTCGGTCATCGCGCGCGCAACGCCCTCCTTCATCTGCTTCACCACCTCCGGCGCGTGCCCCTGCCACAGGACGACCTCGGCAATGACGCGCAGCGGCGCGCGGGATCGATGAGACCGCGTCGGATTTCCCGGGAACTTCTTGTCCGTCAGGTTCGGGTCGTCAACGAACGGACCGGTGGGCTCGACGACGTAGATCCGTCCCCGTCCGTCACCGGCAGCCAACTCGGCGCCCCAGATTGCCGCGTCCAGCGTGGCCGTGAAGTAGACCCAGGACAGCGGCTCCGCCTCGGTGAAATTGGAGACATATCCGACCGCGATCATGTCGCCCGGCCGCAAATCGGCTCGCGTGCCGTGAAAGAAGGATTGTGCAAACACGGTCGCAACAGATGACATCGGTGACCTCGATGGGTTTCCAGCACTCGTCATCTGTCGCGGAGCGGCAGTCGAATGCAAATGATCGTTTCGTCGGTTGAAGACTCTGTCGGCGAGCTACCCGCCTCTCTCGTTCCGCCACCTAGCTAGTCCACCAGCGCCGCGTGGCCTGGCACGTCTCCAGGGCCCGCTGATAGCCGGCACGGGCGCGCAGCCGCGTCATGTAGGCTTGCACACGATCATCGAACACGACACCGACGTTCTTCCGCGCCATTTCGAGCGCGTAGCCTACGGAAATGTCCGCTGCGGTGAACGCGTCGCCAGCCATGTAGGGCGCGTGCGCCAATTGCCGCGTCACCAGGCTCAACCGGGTCGTGAACACGTCCATCGCCTGACGCGCGCTCCAATTGTCGCGCTCGTGCTCCGGCGCCAGATGCCGGGCACCCGACACGAAAAACAGTGAGGCCGCGAGGCCGGCCTCACCGAGGTGGAGAAACTGCTGATAGGCGGAGAAAGCCCCATCCTGAGCTGAGGGCGCCAGCGCCGTCGGCTCGTACCGCGCCAGGATGTACTCCATGATCGCGATCGACTCGACCATCGTGACATCGCCGTCGCGGATCGCAGGGATGAAGCCGGCCGGGTTGATCGCCAGAAACTCGGCATCGTTCTCGACGCCCGCCAGGAGGTCGACGTCCCGGAGGCGGTACGGTAGTTCCATCTCCTCCAGCAGCCAGACGACCCGGAAGCCTCTGCCCTCTCCGTATACTGTGATCATCGCGCTCGACCTCCTCGGCTGTCCGGTCTCAGGACGTTTCTCGCAAGGGCAGCCCGACATGCGGCCGGCGATTTTTTCGGCGAGCCTTCACCTCATCGCCGCGTCCGGGTCGGGATCGTCGAGGCCCGGCGGCTGATGAAGAGCCACTTCCCAGCCTTGAAATGGCGGATCGACGACGTAGGTCGGATCGACATAGGCGCGAATGTGTTGGGCCGCCCGTCGCTCCGCGGCTCTGGCGTTCAGCACCTGGCCAGAGTCGTCCATGCGAAGAACATTGGCGTAGACAGCCATGGCCGCCTCGAGCTCCGATGGTTCTCGGAATATGCAGGAGTAGTCGATGCCCTCCAGCAGCGGATGACCGACGGTTCCGTTCGCCAGCCAGAAGCCGAACGTACGGAGCGCGCCGCTCACGGATTCTCCAAGTCTGGCCATTCACGCCTCTCAAGATTATTGACGAGATAGACAGACGTCCATGCGCACGAATTTCGAATGAGCACAAGGCTCGAAGGGTCACCGGGGAGTGCCAAGGTGTCGAACGACATTCAGGTTGGAGACCGTGTCAGGCTGCTTGGTCTGCCTGATTGGCTGGTGCATGACCTGCCCGCCAGCGAGCAAGCGGAAATGCGCGGCTTTATCGGCCAATCCTGCGCAGTGAGTGAAATTGACGGCCATGGCTACTACTGGCTTGGATTCGATACGACCGTCGTCGACACAGATGGAGCTCGCTACAGTGGTCACTCATTCTGTGTCCCGCGAGACTTCATCGAACGAGACCCTCTGGACAAGCTTCTTCCGTAAAAGTTGCAGCCTGTGCTTAGGTACAGCCATCGGGTAGCGGCGATCGAGATTGGCCGCGTCGGCTTGGTACGAATGTCTGTGGCCATCTGCGACACACTTCCCGTGTGGCTGCTCCCCGGCCCTCTCAACGCGAGCGAAGCTCGTCGCGCCGTGACCAACGGGGAGAGGAAACGCACGATGCTCCGCGGGAGAGCTTGCAACGCGAGATCGCGCAGCGACCAGTCCAACGTCAAGAGCGCACTTTGCCTCCCCACCCGCATCGCGGGCAAGCGTTAGCGCGAGCCGGGAATCCGGCCGAAACGGTCTACGATGGCGCGAGCCGCGTGTGGCCTCAGTTCGTCCTGTATCTGCCCTCCGTGGATATGGATTCCGGGCTTAGCCGCTGCGCGGCTGCCCCGGAATGACGGCGGAGCGCGTTTCGGTGACAGTGCAATCAACCGGCGCCATGTGGCGCAATCATGGAAGCCGAAAGCTCAGCTCGCGGGAACGATCGCGCGATCGGTCAGCCAGCCCAGCCCGTCCACCGTCGTCGTCCGCGGCTTGTACTCGCAGCCGATCCAGCCGGGATAGCCGATCGCGTCGAGATGGTGGAACAGGAAGGCGTAGTTGATCTCGCCGGTGCCCGGCTCGTGGCGGCCGGGATTGTCGGCGAGCTGGATGTGCGCGATGCGGGCGAGATGCTTCTGCATGGTGCGGGCCAGATCGCCCTCCATGATCTGCATGTGGTAGATGTCGTACTGGACGAACAGATTGTCCGACTCCACCTCCGAGATCAGCTGCAGCGCCTGGGCGGTGCGGTTGAGGACAAAGCCGGGAATGTCGAGCGTGTTGATCGGCTCGATCAAGAGCTTGATCCCCTGCGCTTTCAGGGCGGTTGCGGCAAAGCGCAGGTTGCGGACCAGCACCTGGTTGAGCTCGCGCGGGTCGGCATCATCAGGCGCTATCCCGACGAGGCAGTTGACCTGGCGGCAGTCGAGCGCCCGCGCGTATTCGATGGCGCGACGAACGCCGTCGCGGAATTCGTCGACGCGATCCGGCAGGATCGCGATGCCGCGCTCGCCCGCGGCCCAGTTGCCGGCGGGCAGATTGTGCAGCACCTGCGTCAGCCCGTGACGCGTCAGCTGCTCGCTCAGCTCCGCCTTGTCGAAGTCGTACGGGAAGAGATACTCGACACCGCTGAAGCCGGCCGCCTTGGCAGCCGCGAAGCGCTCGATGAACGGGAGCTCGTTGAAGAGCATGGTGAGATTGGCAGCAAAGCGCGGCATGTCATGGTCCTCGAATTGGTCCTCGAATGAGAGCGGTTGCTGCGATCAGGCCGGCAGCAAGGTGCGCGGCGGCTCGGCCGGGGTGTCGTCCACCGGCAGGTCGAGCACCTCCTCGAACTCCACGACGTTGTCGATCTCGGTACCCATCGCGATGTTGGTGACGCGTTCGAGCACGAACTCGACCACGACAGGCACCTGGTATTCCGCCATCCATTCGCGCGCGGTCGCGAACGCAGCCTGCGCCTGGCGCGGGTCGGTGACGCGGATCGCCTTGCAGCCGAGGCCCTGCGCGACCGCGACGTGGTCGACGCCATAGCCGCCGACCTCCGGCGCGTTGATGTTCTCGAACGAGAGCTGCACCTGATAGTCCATCGAGAAGCCGCGTTGCGCCTGACGTATGAGGCCGAGATAGGCATTGTTCACGACGACGTGGATGTAAGGCAGGTTGAACTGGGCGCCAACCGCGAGCTCCTCGATCAGGAACTGGAAGTCGTAGTCGCCGGAGAGCGCGACGATCTCGCGCCTGGGATCGGCGGCGCGGACGCCGAGCGCGGCCGGCAGGGTCCAGCCGAGCGGCCCCGCCTGCCCCGCATTGATCCAGTGGCGCGGATGGTTGACGCTGAGGAACTGCGCGCCGCCGATCTGCGACAGGCCGATGACGCTGACATAGCAGGTGTCGCGGCCGAACGCCTTGTTCATCTCGTGATAGACGCGCTGCGGCTTGATCGGCACCTGGTCGAAATCGCTGCGCCGGAGCATCGTGCGCTTGCGATCCTGGCACGCCGCCGGCCACGCCTGCCGTTCGCGCAGCTTGCCAGCCTTGCGCCACTCGCGCGCGACGGTGATGAACATCTCCAGCGCCGCCTTCGCATCCGAGACGATGCCGAGGTCGGGGTTGAACACGCGGCCGATCTGGGTCGGCTCGATGTCGACATGCACGAAGCTGCGCCCTTTCGTGTAGGTCTCGATCGATCCGGTGTGCCGGTTGGCCCAGCGATTGCCGATGCCGAGGACGAAATCGGACTCCAGGAAATTGGCATTGCCGTAGCGATGGCTGGTCTGCAGGCCGACCATGCCGGCCATCAGCAAATGATCGTCGGGAATGGCGCCCCAACCCATCAGGGTCGGCACGACCGGCACGTTGACGGTCTCGGCGAACGCGACCAGCAGATCGCTGGCATCGGCATTGATGACGCCGCCGCCGGCGACGATCAACGGGCGCTCGGCGGCGTTGAGCATCTCGATCGCCTTTTCGATCTGCTTGCGGGTTGCGGCGGGCTTGTAGACCGGCAGCGGCGCATAGGTCTCGTCGTCGAACTCGATCTCGGCGAGCTGCACGTCGAGCGGCAGGTCGATCAGCACCGGCCCCGGCCGGCCCGAGCGCATGATGTGGAAGGCCTGGCTGAACACGCGCGGCACGAGCCCTGGCTCGCGCACCGTCACCGCCCATTTGGTCACGGGCTTGGCGATCTGCTCGATGTCGACGGCCTGGAAATCCTCCTTGTAGAGTCGCGCGCGCGGCGCCTGCCCGGTGATGCAGAGGATCGGGATCGAATCCGCAATCGCCGCATAGAGCCCGGTGATCATGTCGGTGCCGGCGGGGCCCGAGGTTCCGATGCACACGCCGATGTTGCCGGCCTTGGCGCGGGTGTAGCCCTCGGCCATATGAGAGGCGCCCTCGACGTGGCGGGCGAGAATGTGGCGGATCGATCCACGCCGCTGCAGCGCGGAATAGAGCGGATTGATTGCGGCTCCGGGAACGCCGAAGGCGCAGGTGACGCCTTCCTTCTCCAAGATACGCACCGCAGCATCGATCGCCCGCATCTTCGCCATCTCGCGCCTCCCTCTGGTTGAGGCGCAAGCATCGCTGCTGACAGCTGCGATCTCAATTCACTCGTCGATTTTTCCCACGATGCGGCACGCTCGGCAAAACAGCGGCGGCCTCAGTTAGTTAGGACAGAAGTCAGCTGACATGTCCTAACAGCATGACGGCTCGATCACGCTATTCGAACAGCGGCGCGAGCTCCATCTGCGGCACCAGCACGAGGCCCTTGTCGGTGATACGAATTTCCGGAATGACCGATAGGGGAATCAGATTGAAGCCCATGTAGGGAATGGTGCAGCCCGCCTCCACCCATTCGGTCTTCAAAAGCTTGACCTCATCGGCGACCTCGGTGACGCGCTTGTCCGACAGCAGGCCTGCGATCGGCAGCGGCACCATCGCCCTCACCTTGCCATCGGCAACGACGCAGACACCGCCCTGGTGCGCGCCGATCGCGGCGACGGCCGCCTGCATGTCCGCTTCGTTGGTGCCGGCGACGATGATGTTGTGGCTGTCATGGCCGACGCTGGACGCGACGGCGCCGCGCTTCAGGCCGAAATCCTTCAAGAGCCCATGCGCCACATTGCCAGCCGACTTGCCGTGGCGCTCGATCACCGCGACGAAACAGAGCCCATGGCGCGCGAACAGCGTTTCCCAATCGTTCGCCGGCTCGATCGCGACCTTGTCATGGATCAGCGTGATGCCCGGCAGCGCCGTCTTGATCGCATTCACGGTGCACGCCTTGGTCGGCAGCTCCGGCGTCAGTTTCATCTGCGCCGGCAGCTTCACCGTGGCATAGGCGGCCTTCGGATACTGATAGCGCTGCGACAGCGCCTGATCGAGACGCGGCGTGATCCTGCCCTTGTCGACGACGAGCTCGCCGCCATACCAGGTCGTTTGCGGCTTGAGGCCGTCGTCGAGCAAAACCAGATCGGCGCGGCGGCCGCCGCCGAGGCCGCCGATCTCGCCATCCATCGCAAAGCGCGTCGCGCCGTGCAGCGAGCCCATCGACCACGCCTGCTCCGGCGACATCCCCGCCTTCACCGCCTCGCGCACCACCCAGTCGAGTCCAAACAGCATGAGATCGTCGGCATCGCGATCGTCGGTGCACACCGCCGTGCGCTTGTGCGAGGCGCCGAGCTCGGTGATGGTGCGGATCGCCTGCGGCAGGCTGTGCCACGGGGTCGTGGGCGGACCACCGCGCAGGAAGATCCAGACGCCGGCATCCAGGAGATCATCGGCGATGTCGCGGTCGATCGCCTCATGCGTGTCGGTGACACCGCTCGCGGCGTAGGCGGCGACGAATTCGCGGCCATAGACATGCCCGGACACCGGCCGTCCGCGCTGCAAAGCCGCCGCAAGGATGGCGTGGCTGCGCTCGTCGCCCATGCAGACCGGCACGAAATCCATCTTCTCGCCAAGCGCGACCGCCTCGGGCCAGCGGTCGAACAGGCCGGCGATCTTGTCCGGCGTGAGGTCGCCGCCCGCGGTTTCCAGCGCCGCCGAGGTCGCCGGCACGGTCGAGGGCACGGTGAGGAAGATCGACAGCGGCGCCTGCCGCGCATCCTCCAGCATCGCCTCGACGCCGGCGACGTCCATGACGTTGCCGATCTCGTGGCTGTCGCAGAAGATCGTCGTGGTGCCGTTGAGCAGCGCGGCCTCCGCATAGGCGCAGGCCGTCACCATCGAGGATTCGATGTGGATGTGCGGATCGACCAGCCCCGGCGCGATGATGCCGCCGGCCGCGTCATGGAGCGCGAAACCGCTGCCGAGCGCCTTGTGGGCACCGGCCGGCTTCACCGCCGCGACCCGCCCGCCGGTGATCCACAGTTCGCGCGAGGGGTGGATGCGCTCCGAATAGGTCGAAAGCACGCGCGCGCCGGTGATCACGAGATCGGGCGCAACGCGGCCCGAAGCGACATCGGCGAGGCGCCGCGTCATCGTGTGCAGAGGGGCGACCGAGAAGCGGGTGAGTTTGGTCATGGCACGAACTCGCTGGACGTGTTGGGCGATGCACCGCGATGGTTGCGCGATGCACGCGTCCCGGCAAGCCCAAATAGATCGGCAGCCCTGACCACGGCTTGAGCAGCGGGTGAATAGCCCCCTCGTCCCTCCCCTCGAAATATCCGCGCCTCCATTGTCCTCGGAGACGGACCGCAACATCGGATTGCCCAACGCTCGAGCCGACGAGCCAGGGAGCTCGACAGCAACTCAGGCCGGGCCGAAGCGTCCTTACGGACGCTCCTTCACAACGCGGCAATGCTCACTGCTGCTACGGCGCGCAGACGCAGTTGCAGCCGGCTGCCGTGAGCGTCATGTGCGCCTTGTTGCCTTTGGTGCAATGGTCTTGCGTAAGGACGCAATGAGGTCCACGCGGGGAGGCACGCTTGACGGCTGTGCAAGTCCCCGGGCCCGGGGCCTGGGCGAATGCCGATTCGGAGACAAATAACAGGCCGAGGGCCAAGGCACCGATGATCGGAATGCTCCCGCCCCTCCTTCGCCGATGCCACGCAGTCAAGTCGTCGCCGTGGTTGGCTGACCGCGATTTCGTCCGCACATGAGTGGCCATATCAAGCTCCCTTCGTTTGCAAGGCCTTCATAATCAGGCCGCGGCTTCAGAACGTTGGCCGGCTTCAGGGCGAACAACATTTGTCATCGCCCGACACTCCAGCTTTGCGGGACGGTCGCACCGACGCCGCTTAGCCTAGTAAGTGCAACGGCAACTTTAAATTACATTTATTAGCATAATATCATAGAGATTGCATATCGGCAACGAGCAGAAGCGCGAAATCGCTCAACGGCACGCGAGGAAAGGGTTGAGCTGAATTTTGGACAGAAGGCGCCCCAAGCGACGAACGAGGGAATCATTCCGGTGATGGTGCACTCACCCCTCCGCCCGTGCGTTGGAGTCAGTTGCACTGTCATCGAAACGTTGCACCCTGCCGAAACGTCCTGTTACCGAAACGTTCCGGCCGGCGGCGTCACGCCGCCGAGCGCCGCCGTGAGCTCGGCCGCGACATCCCGCACCATTGCTCCGATCACAGCCACCCGCTCATCGGTCAGCCGGCTCGCCAGGCCCGAGACCGAGATCGCCGCCAACGGCTCGCGGCAGGAATCGTGGACGACGGCGGCGATGCAGCGCAGGCCGATGCGGGCCTCCTCGTCGTCGACGGCGTAGCCCTGCCGCCGGATCGTATCCAGTTCGCGGAACAGGTCGCTGGCGCGGATGATGGACTTCTCGGTCAGGCGCGGCATGCCCTGGCGGTGGATGATGCCGTTGACGTCGTCGTCGGAATAGGTCGCGAGCACGGCCTTGCCCATGCCGGAGGCGACCATCGCCAGCCGGCCGCCGACCTTGGTCAGCGAGCGCATGATCTCGCGGCTCTCCAGCCGCATCAGCACCATCAGCGATTCATCGTCGACGACGGCGAGATTGGCGGTCTCGCGCGACTGGTCGCGCAGCCGGCGCAGATAGGGAATCGCCAGCGCCACGAAATTGCGCCGGCGCGTGAAGGTCGCGCCGACGGCGAAGCTCTGCGCGCCGACGTGCCATTTCGACTCCATGCGGTCGAACTGCACGAAGCGGCGCTTTTCCAGCGTCGTCAGCAATCGATGGACGGTGGAGGTCGACAAGCCCGCACGCACAGCGAGATCGCTGAGGCGATAGCCTTCATCGTCCTCGGCGAGAATCTCAAGGATCTGCAGGGCGCGTCCGACGGATTGCACGCCGCCGTCGCGGGGCTCGGCCGCGGCATCTGCGCGGGACTCAATCGTCTTGCGACGGATCACGTGGCGCCTCTTTGCACCGTCATCGAAGGCGGCGCCGTTGCAGGACGGACGGATCTTGCTTGGGTATGCCTACAAAGAAAGTGCCGCTCCGGCGAGGGGCCGGAGCGGCATTCGCGTCAGATCAATCAGAGCAGGCCGGCGCCGCGCGCCCACTTGTACTTGGCCCCTAACACCTCGACCGGCAGCTCGGTCGAATAGGCGTAGGCCGGGATGCCGTTCTGGTAGAGATATTCGGCGGCTTCCTCGACCTCGACGTCGCCGGCGAGCGAGGCGACGATCGGCTTGACGAAGCCCTTCGCCTCCATCTCCTTCTTCACCTCGACCATGTTGCGGGCGAACACCATCGGCGGGGTCACGATCGTGTGCCAGTAGCCAAGGATCAGCGCGTGGATGCGGTCGTCCGACAGGCCGAGCTTGACCGTGTTCACATAGGTGATCGGCGGCTCGCCACCGGTGATGTCGACCGGGTTGCCGGCGGCACCGAACGGCGGGATGAACTTGCGGAACGCGGCATCGAGATCCGCGGGCATCGCCATCAGCGACATGCCGTTGTCGACCACGGCGTCGGACAGCAGCACGCCCGATCCGCCGGCGCCGGTGATGATGACGACGTTCTCACCCTTCGGCGTCGGCAGCACCGGCACGCCGCGGGCGAACTCGAGCAGCTGGCGCAGCGAGCGGGCGCGGATGACGCCCGACTGCTTCAGCACGTCCTCGTAGATCTTGTCGTTGCCGGCGAGCGCGCCGGTGTGCGACGAGGCCGCCTTGGCGCCGGCCGAGGTGCGGCCGGCCTTGAGCACGATGACCGGCTTCTTCTTGGAAACGCGCTTGGCGGCTTCGGCGAAGGCGCGGCCGTCCTTGAGGTCCTCGCAGTGCTGGGCGATCAAATTGGTGTTGGGGTCCTGCTCGAAGAAGGCGAGCAGATCGTCCTCGTCGATGTCGGACTTGTTGCCGAGGCCGACGATGGCAGACACACCCATTTTCGCCGAGCGCGAAAAACCGATGATCGCCATGCCGATGCCGCCCGACTGCGACGACAGCGCCGCATGACCCTTGACGTCATAGGCGGTGCAGAAGGTCGCGCAGAGATTGGCCGGAGTGTAATAGAAGCCGTAGATGTTCGGCCCCATCAGGCGGACGTTGTACTTCTTGCCGATCTCGACGATCTCGGCCTGCAGCTCGGGCTCGTTGGCTTCGGCAAAGCCCGAGGGAATCAGCACCGCGCCGGGGATCTGCTTCTCGCCGCATTCGATCAACGCGCCGGCGACGAACTTGGCGGGGATCGCGAACACCGCGGTGTCGATCACGCCGGCGACGTCCTTGACGCTCTTATAGGCCTTGTAGCCGAGGATCTCGGACGCCTTGGGGTGGATCGGATAGATCTCGCCCTTGTAGCCGCCATTGATCAGGTTCTTCATCACCGAGTTGCCGATCTTGCCGTCCTCGGCGGAGGCGCCGATCACGGCGATCGCCTTCGGCATCATGATCCGCTTCATCGCGGTGACGATTTCCTCGTTCGAGCGCGGCGCCGGACGCGGCTTGTAGTCGAAATCGACGACGATGCGGACGTCGGCTGCGATCGCGCCGTTCTTGGTCGCGAACACCGGGTTGAGGTCGAGCTCGACGATCTCCGGGAAATCGCTGACCAGCTGCGACACCTTGACGATCACGTCGGACAGCGCCTCGCGGCTGACCGCGTCGCCACCGCGCACGCCCTTCAGCATCTCATGCGCCTGGATGCCGTCGAGCATCGACAGTGCGTCTTCCTTGGTGGCGGGGGCGAGGCGGAATGTCACATCCTTCAGCACCTCGACCAGCACGCCGCCGAGGCCGAAGGCCACCAGCTTGCCGAACGATCCGTCGGTGATCGAACCGACGATCACCTCGGTCCCGCCGGTCAGCATCTGCTGTACCTGGATGCCTTCGATCTTGGCGTCGGCCTTGTACTTCTTCGCATTCGCGAGAATGGTCTCATACGCCTTCTGCGCGTCGTCAGCGGTCTTGACGCCAACGATGACGCCGCCCGCCTCGGTCTTATGCAGGATGTCGGGCGATACGATCTTCATGACGACCGGGAAACCCATGTCGCCGGCCAGCTTGGCCGCCTCGGCGGCGGATTTGGCCAATCCCTCCTTCGGCACCGGAATGCCATAGGCGTCGCAGACCACCTTGCCTTCGGGGGCGGTGAGGCTGGTGCGCTTGTCGGCCTTCACCCGATCGAGCACTTCGCGGATCGTGGCCTTGGCGTTCGGGATGGCGTCAGACATTGGGGGCTTCCTCCTGGGGACTGGTCGTCGTTTATGGCATTTGGTATGCCAGAAGCAAACTTTGTCAAGCGCATCGAAGATGTGGAAACGCGGAAAAATCGGTCGCCTTGACAGTCTGGCATCTGGCATGCCAAAAATATTGGACGCAAAATGCTGTACACAGGCATCTCCCAAGGAGAGGAGATCGGTCTTGTCTACAGAGAAAACAAACAAGGCATTGCCCATCATGGCCGAGGCCGACATCGCGATCACTCGCATCGCCCCGGAGACGAGCTTCAAGAATAAGGCCTACGAGGCCTTGAAAGAAGCCATTCTCAAGATGGACATCTACGCGTCGCCCGAGCCGGTGATGCTCGACGAGCGCGCTCTGTCCGAGCGCCTCGGTGTCAGCCGCACGCCCATCCGCGAAGCGATCGCGATGTTGGAGCAGGACGGCTTCGTGAAGACCGTGCCGCGTCGTGGCATCGTCGTGGTGCGCCGGACCAAGACCGAAATCGTCGACATGATCCGCGCCTGGGCGGCGCTGGAGAGCATGGCGGCGCGCCTGATCACGACGATCGCGCGCAAGAAGGACATCAGCGCGCTGCGCGACTACTTCAAGGATTTCGGCAAGGACCGCCCGCCGCAGGAGCACATCGAGGAATATTCGAAGGCGAACATCGCGTTTCATCAGGCGCTGATCTCGCTGTCGGAATCGCCCGTGCTCGTCGACATGACCAACGACATCCTCCTTCACGTGCGCGGCTATCGCCAGCTCACGATCGGGCGCACCGATCGAATCGCAGCGTCCCTGCCCGAGCATCTGGCGATCATCGAGGCGCTGGAGGAACGCAACACCGAGCTCGCCGAAAAGCGCGCCCGTGATCATACGCTGGGCCTCGCGACCTATGTCGAGACGCACGGCCAGGAACTATTCAGCTGACAGGTTCAAACAGAAGAAGACGCCGCAAAGCGCCTTCACAGACGACCAGGGAGAGAGGCGCATGGCGCAGACTGCTGTTAAGACCGAGGCACCGGACACGCACGAGGAGCTCACGGACGGCTTTCATCTCGTCATCGACGCGATGAAGCTGAACGGGATCGACACGATCTACAACGTGCCGGGCATTCCGATCACCGACCTCGGTCGTATGGCGCAGGCTGAAGGCATTCGCGTGCTCTCCTTCCGTCACGAGCAGAACGCCGGCTATGCCGCCGCGATCGCCGGCTTCCTCACCAAGAAGCCGGGCGTGTGCCTCACGGTCTCGGCTCCCGGCTTTCTCAACGGCCTCACGGCGCTGGCGCACGCCACCACCAACTGCTTCCCGATGATCCTGGTCTCTGGCTCGTCGGAGCGCGAGATCGTCGACCTGCAGCAGGGCGACTACGAAGAGATGGATCAGCTCGCGATCGCCAAGCCGCTGTGCAAGGCGGCGTTCCGCGTTCTGCACGCCCAGGACATCGGCATCGGCTTCGCCCGCGCGATCCGTGCCGCCGTCTCGGGCCGCCCCGGCGGCGTCTATCTCGACCTGCCGGCAAAACTGTTCGGCCAGGTGATGAATGCGCAGGCCGGCGCAGCCTCGCTGGTCAAGGTGATCGATCCGGCTCCGGCGCAGATCCCCTCCCCCGACTCGGTCAAGCGCGCGCTCGATCTGTTGAAGAACGCGAAGCGCCCGCTGATCATCCTCGGCAAGGGCGCTGCCTATGCCCAGGCCGACGAGGCGATCAAGACCTTCGTCGAGAAGAGCGGCGCGCCGTTCCTGCCGATGAGCATGGCCAAGGGCCTCTTGCCCGACCTGCATCCGCAATGCGCCGGCGCGGCGCGCTCGACGGTGCTGAAGGACGCCGACGTCGTCATGCTGATCGGCGCCCGCCTCAACTGGCTCTTGTCGCACGGCAAGGGCAAGAGCTGGGGCGAGCTGCCTAAGAAGTTCATCCAGGTCGACATCGAGCCGAAGGAGATGGACTCCAACGTCGAGATCGCAGCCCCCGTGGTCGGCGACATCGGCTCGGTCGTCACGGCCTTCTCCGAGGCGATGGGCAGCAACTGGGCCAAGGCACCGGTCGAGTGGACCTCTTCGGTGCAGAAGAAGCGCGAGGACAACGTCGCCAAGATGGCGCCGCGGCTGATGAACAACAACTCGCCGATGGACTATCACGGCGCGCTCGGCGTGCTCCGCACCATCATCAAGGAGCGTCCGGACGCGATCCTGGTCAACGAGGGCGCCAACACGCTCGACCTCGCCCGCGGCGTGATCGACATGTACCAGCCGCGCAAGCGCCTCGACGTCGGCACCTGGGGCGTCATGGGCATCGGCATGGGCTCGGCGATCGCCGCCGCCGTCGAGACCGGTAAGCCGGTGCTGGCGATCGAGGGCGACAGCGCCTTCGGGTTCTCCGGCATGGAGGTCGAGACGATCTGTCGCTACAATCTTCCGATCTGCGTCGTTATCTTCAACAATGACGGCATCTATCGCGGCACCGATCAGAACGCGGCGAGCGACGATCCGGCCACCACCGTGTTCGTCAAGGGCGCGCGCTACGACAAGATGATGGAGGCGTTCGGCGGAGTCGGCGTCAACGCGACCAGCCCGGACGAGCTGAAGCGCGCCGTCAACGAAGCGATGGATTCCGGCAAGCCGACGCTGATCAATGCCGTGATCGATCCTGCTGCCGGATCCGAGAGCGGCCGCATCGGCAACCTCAATCCGCAGAGCGTGCTGACGAAGAAGAAGTAAGGCCACCCGCAAGACATCAAACGCCCGCTGCTGCGGGATGACCATTCGTTACGGAGAGCAACACATGACCAAGGCGCTCGAGGGCGTTCGCATTCTCGACTTCACCCACGTCCAGTCCGGACCGACCTGCACCCAGCTGCTGGCCTGGTTCGGCGCCGACGTGATCAAGGTGGAGCGGCCGGGCGTGGGTGACATCACCCGCGGCCAGCTCCAGGACATCCCCAACGTGGACAGCCTCTATTTCACGATGCTGAACCACAACAAGCGGTCGATTACGCTCGACACCAAGAACCCCAAGGGCAAGGAGGTTCTGACCGAGCTGATCAAGAAGTGCGACGTGCTGGTCGAGAATTTCGGCCCCGGCGTGCTCGATCGCATGGGCTTCCCCTGGGAGAAGATCCAGGCGATCAACCCGAAGATGATCGTCGCCTCGATCAAGGGTTTTGGCCCTGGCCCCTACGAGGATTGCAAGGTCTACGAGAACGTCGCCCAGTGCACCGGCGGCGCCGCCTCGACCACCGGCTTCCGTGACGGCCTGCCGCTGGTCACCGGCGCGCAGATCGGCGATTCCGGCACCGGCCTGCACCTCGCGCTCGGCATCGTCACCGCGCTCTATCAGCGCACCCACTCCGGCAAGGGCCAGCGCGTCACCGCCGCGATGCAGGACGGCGTGCTCAACCTCTGCCGCGTCAAGCTGCGCGACCAGCAGCGCCTCGACCACGGTCCGCTCAAGGAATACAGCCAGTTCGGCGAGGGCGTGCCGTTCGGCGATGCCGTGCCGCGCGCCGGCAATGATTCCGGCGGTGGCCAGCCGGGCCGCATCTTGAAGTGCAAGGGCTGGGAGACCGACCCGAACGCCTACATCTACTTCATCACCCAGGCCCCGGTCTGGGAGAAGATCTGCGACGTGATCGGCGAGCCGACCTGGAAGACCGATCCGAACTACGCCAAGCCCGCCGCCCGCCTGCCGCGCCTGAACGAGATCTTCGGCCGCATCGAGCAGTGGACCATGACCAAGACCAAGTTCGAGGCCATGGACATCTTGAACGAGTTCGACATCCCCTGCGGCCCGATCCTGTCGATGAAGGAAATCGCCGAGGACGAGTCGCTGCGCAAGACCGGCACCCTGGTCGAGGTCGACCATCCGACCCGCGGCAAGTATCTCTCGGTCGGCAACCCGATCAAGCTGTCGGACAGCCCGGCCGACGTCACCCGCTCGCCGTTGCTCGGCGAGCACACCGACGAGGTCCTGCGCCAGGTGCTGGGCTTCAGCGACCACCAGGTCGCCGAAATCCACGACTCCGGCGCGCTCGATCCGCCGCGCAAGGAAGCCGCGGAGTAAAGGACGGACGCGGCGCGAACGCCGCACGTATGCGTTCCATCGACTCAAAGCCGCCGGCATCGCCCGGCGGCTTTTTGACTTTTGCGGTGAAAGATTGATGTCTCTTCCGCAGACACCGGCGGGGACCTTGGTCTCGGCCTGCGCTGCGGATCACCATTACGGGCCACGGCCGGCCTCAGGGTGAAGCGGACATGACGCATGTCGCCGACGTTTCGACCGTATAACCCAGAGCTGACCTTGGTCGCGACTTCATGTTAGTCTCGTGCGATCGAACACATTGCCAGACCCTCGGGCACGCTTGCAGACTGGCCGTGTCGGGCAATTCTGCCCCTTCTTTGCCGAAAAGCGAATTATGCGACATGTCGACAATGCGCGGCTGAAACAGCGCGCGAAACTCGTGGACGCCCAGCCGTCAGAGAGAGAATACATCCATTCTACACTACAGAACCGAGACCTACCGGCCAGGGAAAAAATTGAGCAAACACTATTGAACTTAGCCACCGCGCTTGGGCGAACGGTCGTAAGCCGAATCACGATCCGGGACGGCACGACCATGTATTCAGTTGATGGTTCGGCCTACCAGCGAGGTGCAAACGCTATCCTTGAGCTTTCGCGGGAAATCGTAGAATCTCGGGGCCAATGAACACCGGGTGCACTGTTAGCGAAACCATCGACTTCCGAAATGAAAGCGAGACGTCCGTTGAGGAGGCCTCCCAGTGGCCCATTGGTTTCAAAAAGGCTGGCTGCTCATTTCCCTGATGTCCGCCGTGCTTTCAGCGCCGACCGGCGTTGCACGTGCTCTGGACGACGCGAGTGATCGCGAGAGCTATGACCGTGCGGTCTCCTATTGCCGGTCGATCTGGCCGCCGAGAGCCATGACGCTGAGCCCGGACAAGCGCATCATGTGTTTCGACACGACGATGCTTCCAGAAGTCGACGTATCACTGACGAAAGCACTCGAGCTTGGTGGGCTCTTCGTCATCCGCAGCACCGGCGGGAGGGAAGACAAAGCCCTCGAACTCGCCGATCTCATTCGCGAGCGGCATGCGACCGTTGTCGTCTATGACTACTGCTTCTCGGCCTGCGCCGAATTCATCATCACCGCTCCCGACCAAACTTACGTGCTCAAGGACGCCCTCGTTCTCTGGCATAATCCCCAAAGCAGCGACCCGGCCCGTCCCTATTGTGCATTCCTCAAGACATCACGCGACGGCGGTCCGAGGGGCTTGCGGCGTGGACCATGTCGCGAGGGAAGCGACACCGTCGAATACTCATCGGCGCGCCAAGCTCGGTTTCTTTGGGAGAGAGCCATCGATCCCTCGTCTGTGATGCCGCCCGACAGCATCTACGTGAGACGAAGAGTGGCCAGCCTCTACGCAGAGACAGGGGTGGATCACGACATCCTATGGACGCTCAACCCGAGATATTATCCGCGTCTCTTTAAGGCAAACATCGTCTTTGAAGCCTATCCACAAAGTCAGGAAGAGGTCGATGCGGTCGCGGCCCGATTGGGCATCACGGCGAAGATCATCTACGATCCATGAGCGCCGCAAGTGCCTGTCGGTCGGCAATCCGACCAAGCTGTCGAACAGCCTGGTTACCTGCCGAATATTCCGCCCACCACCCGATGCATCGCGCCGCCGATCGCGCCGATGGGACCTCCCACATTCCGCTGATGTCGCGCGCGCCCCGCGCTGCGACGGGCCTGGCGGTCGGATTTGGCAGCCTCGGTGGCCGCGTCCATCAGCGCCTTGTGCTGGGCAGCATTGAGGAAGCCGGTCGCGGGGTAGCCGCGCTCCTCCTGCCAATGGGCGAGGGCGGCGCGGGTCGAATCGTCGAACGTCCCGTTGATCTTGGTGCCGAACCCGAGCCGGGTCAGCCCTCGTTGCACGGCGCGACGCTTCGCCTTGGTGAGGCCGATCTGATTCTCGGCCTGCTGATTGGCGTCCTGGGCAGCGATCACGGTATCGGCGGGTGCCGACGCTTCACGAGGTGTGCTGCTCAGACCAGCGTGAGCGACCTGCGCGCTTCCGGCGATCGCCAGGATGGACAGTGCCAGGATCAAGGCGCGCATGGCCTTTCCTTCGCCCTCAGGTCTGCTGATGATACGTTTCGAGGAATACAGCGCGACGGACTGAACGATCAACATCCGGCGGCGTCACTCCGCTTCATTGCAGAGTAACTGCGGCCCGGGCAGCACAGTTCCCTCACCTCGGGCCGATTGTTCCGTCGCGTTGCACGCGGGGGGATAGACGCACGGGATGGCAGCTCTCAGCAGTCGCCGAGATACCCCGACTTTGCCGGCTCGGTCCGCCAAGCAGGATCGAGCCGATCCGGTGCCCAGGTTGGGCGGCTCTTTCCATATGAAAATGCCGCCTTCAATAAGGAATCCAAATTGTGGCATTCCTGCTGCAGCGCAAAATCCTCATACCGCTATGCAATATGATCCGTTGTATCTGGCATCTGGTATACGTAAATTCTCCTCAGTCAGAACGTCGTACCGCCCAACTGATGGAGACAAACCATGGCCAAGACCGCCGCCCTCCCCCTCGTTCAGCCCGTGTCCCTGTTCGGGCGCCTGCTGGCGACCCTCGATCGTGTTCTCATGACCAGCGCCCGCGCCGCCAACCGCAACGGCGACCTGCCGTATTTCGGCCTCTGAGGCCGGCGCGCTTCGCGCGCGCAAGCAGCATCGAAGCCCAATCAAGAGCCCCGGACCTCCGGGGCTTTTGCTTTTGCGACACCCCCCGCGGCCTGCGACAAATTGGCCCCGTGAGCATCCCAACCGATCTCCTCAATTGCGGTCGGTCACCTCTTCATACCAAAATCAAATCGGTCGATTTGCTGCGGATGCACGTCTTGCTGCATGACCCAGGCCGCCACTACAACTTTTGGCTGTATGGGCATTGCGAGAGAGTCCAAGGCCGACGACGACCTGAAGCGCGTCACGGTGGAGGATGACACCGGCCGGACTCGACGGGTCAGTGGTTCGATTGGGCATAGCGGCCGGAAGAAGCCGTGCGGTCCGGGAATGAAGGGGAGAAAGCGTCGATGAAGCGTTCCATGCGCGTGGCCGTTGTGGCCGGCGTCGCCCTGATGGTGGGGCATATCCCGGCTCTGGCGGGATGGGAGCCCGTCCGGCCCGTCGAGTTCATCGTTCCGGCCGGAACCGGCGGCGGTGCCGACCAGATGGCTCGGACGATTCAGGGCATCGTCACCAAGCACAATCTGATGAAGCAGCCGCTGGTCGTCATCAACAAGTCCGGCGGTGCCGGTGGCGAAGGCTTCCTCGACGTCAAGGCGTCAGCCGGCAACCCCCACAAGATCATCATCACCCTGTCGAACCTGTTCACGACGCCGCTCGCGACCGGCATCCCGTTCAGCTGGAAGGACCTCACACCGGTCGCCATGCTGGCGCTCGACGAATTCGTGCTCTGGGTCAACGCCGACAAGCCCTACACAACCGCCAAGGACTACATCGACGCGGTCAAGCAAGGCGCGGGCATCCTCAAGATGGGCGGCACCGGCTCGAAGCAGGAAGACCAGATCATCACGGTGGCCATGGAGAAGGCGACCGGCGCCAAGTTCACCTACATCCCCTACAAGGGCGGTGGCGAAGTGGCCGTGCAACTGGTCGGCAACCACATCGACTCCACCGTCAACAATCCCATCGAAGCGGTGGCGCAGTGGCGCGGCGGCAAGGTCAGGCCGCTCTGCGTGTTCGACGACAAGCCGATGGGCTACGGCGAGCAGATCACCGACGGCAAGGCCTGGAAGGACATTCCGACCTGCAAGTCGCAGGGCCTCGACATCGAATACCTGATGCTGCGCGGCATCTTCATGTCGCCGCGGGCCACCAAGGACCAGATCGAATACTACGTCGACCTGTTCAAGAAGGTGCGGGAAACCCCGGAATGGCAGGACTTCATGAAGACCGGCGCCTTCAACACCACCTTCATGACCGGTGCGGACTACGCGAAGTGGGTTGAGACCGAAGAGAAGCGTCACGAGCTCCTGATGAAGGAAGCCGGCTTCCTCGCCTCGAACTGAGCGGCTCGCATGAGAAGCCAGGGAGGATCCGCCGGGCCCAGCCACAAGGCGGTCGAACTCGGCGTCACGCTCGCGATCGCGCTGTTCGGGATCATCGTGATCCTCGGCAGCGTGAAGGCGGGGATCAATTGGGGCGCCGAGGGGCCGCGCGCGGGATTCTTCCCGTTCTACGTCGGCCTGTTCATCATCGCGGCGAGCGCGATGAATGTCCGCAACACGCTGCGCGAGGCTGACGGCAGCGTCTTCGCCGAATGGCGTCAGCTCCGCCAGGTCATGAGCGTGGTGGTGCCGACGGCGATCTATGTCGGCGCCCTGCCCTTCACCGGTCTGTACGTCGCCTCCATGATCTTCATCGCCTGGTTCATGCGTTGGCTTGGCAAATATGGCTGGCTCACGGTGGCGGCGGTCGCGATCGGAATGCCGGTGGTGACCTATCTGATCTTCGAGCGCTGGTTCATGGTCCCACTGCCCAAGGGGCCGGTCGAGGATTGGCTCGGACTCTGACACGAAACTCATCCGCTGAGGGTTGCAGGACCAAGCTGGCATGGAAGAACTCGCCAATCTGTTTCACGGCTTCGCAGTCGCGCTCCAACCCTTCAACATCATGGTGATGATCCTCGGGATCGTGCTCGGGGTGATCATCGGCGTGCTGCCGGGATTGGGCGGCGCCAACGGCGTCGCGATCCTGCTGCCGCTGACCTTCAGCATGCCGCCGACCTCGGCCATCATCATGCTGTCCTGCATTTATTGGGGCGCCTTGTTCGGCGGCGCCATCACCTCGATCCTGTTCAACATACCCGGCGAACCATGGTCGGTCGCGACCACGTTCGACGGCTACCCGATGGCGCAGCAGGGCAAGGCCGGCGAGGCGCTCACGGCAGCGTTCACCTCGTCCTTCGTCGGCGCGCTGTTCGCGGTCATCATGATCACGCTGATCGCGCCGCTGGTGGCCGGCTTCGCGCTTCAGTTCGGCCCGGCCGAGAAATTCGCCGTCTACTTCCTCGCCTTCTGCAGCTTCGTCGGCCTGAGCAAGGAGCCGCCGTTCAAGACGATCGCGGCGATGATGATCGGCTTCGCGCTCGCGGCCGTCGGCCTGGATTCCATCACCGGCCAGCTCCGGCTCACCTTCGGCATCACCGAGCTGCTCAACGGTTTCGACTTCCTGATCGCCGTGATCGGCCTGTTCGGCATCGGCGAGATCCTGCTGACGATGGAGGAAGGCCTGAGCTTCCGCGGCGGCAACGCCAAGATCAATCTGCGGGTGGTGCTGCACACCTGGAAGGAGATGCCGGCGTATTGGCTGACGTCGCTGCGCTCCTGCGTGATCGGCTGCTGGATGGGCATCACCCCCGCCGGCGCGACACCGGCGTCGTTCATGAGCTACGGCATCGCCAAGCGCCTCTCCAAGCGCGGCAAGAATTTCGGCCGTGGCGAGATCGAGGGCGTCGTCGCGCCGGAGACGGCGGCCCATGCGGCGGGCACGGCGGCGCTGCTGCCGATGCTGTCACTCGGCGTGCCCGGCTCCCCCACGGCGGCGGTGCTGCTCGGCGGCCTCTTGATCTGGGGCCTCCAGCCCGGCCCGATGCTGTTCGTCGAGCAGAAGGAATTCGTCTGGGGTCTGATCGCCTCGATGTATCTCGGCAACCTCGCCGGCCTGCTCGTCGTGCTGACCTGCGTGCCGGTCTTCGCGGCGATCCTGCGCATTCCCTTCAGCATCATCGCCCCGCTCATCCTGGTGCTCTGTGCCATCGGCGCCTATTCGGTGCACAGCAGCACGTTCGACGTCGTGCTGATGCTGGTGTTCGGCGTGCTCGGCTATCTGTTCAAGAAGTGCGGCTATCCGCTCGCGCCGCTGGTGCTCGCCATCGTGCTCGGCGACAAGGCCGAGGAGGCCTTCCGGCAGTCGCTGCTGGGATCCCAGGGATCGCTCGCGATATTCTTCTCCAACGGACTGGTCGGCACCATCATGGCGCTCGGGTTGATCGCGCTGTTCTGGTCGGCGATCCAGCAGGGCTACAACCGGTTGCGGGCGGTCGCCGCGTAACTCGCCCCTACTCCGATAGTTGAGCTACAAATATCCTCTGCTGCGTCGTATTGTCGCTGCAGCGATTTGCCTTGCTTCTACAGGCTTTTTTCGTCGATCGCTGGGCTACCAGCGAGCACGGGGTCGATGAATCCGCTTGTCTATTGGCATATCATATACCAAACTCCGCATAGCTGTTAGGACAAAAATAGACAGCCCTGGAGGAAACATGACGGACTTGGCTCACGCGGGGGCGCCCGCATCTGCAAGAGTAAGCGACGCCTATCGCTGGACGCAGCTCGCGGTTGGCGTCCTGGCGATGGTGATGATCGCCAACTATCAATATGGCTGGACCTTCTTCGTCCCGGATATCGCCAAGACGTTCGGCTGGGATCGCGCCTCGATCCAGTGGGCCTTCACCCTGTTCGTGCTGTTCGAAACCTGGCTCGTGCCGGTCGAGGGCTGGTTCGTCGACAAATACGGCCCGCGCATCGTCGTGCTCGTCGGCGGCGTGCTCTGCGCGATCGGCTGGATGATCAACGCCTACGCCACCTCGCTCAACGGCTACTATCTCGGCATGATCATCGCGGGCATCGGCGCCGGCGGCGTCTACGGCACCTGCGTCGGCAACGCGCTGAAGTGGTTTCCGGACAAGCGCGGCCTCGCGGCAGGCATCACGGCAGCCGGCTTCGGCGCCGGCTCGGCGCTGACAGTCGCGCCGATCCAGGCTATGATCCGCGACTCCGGCTTTCAGACCACCTTCCTGTATTTCGGTCTCGGCCAGGGCATCATCATCGTCATCCTCGCCTTCTTCCTGTTCGCGCCCAAAGAAGGCCAGGTGCCGGCCGTTGCTCAGAACACGAACCTGGTGCAGAGCCGTCGCAACTACAACCCGACCGAAGTGATCCGTCAGCCGATTTTCTGGCTGATGTACTTCATGTTCGTGATCGTCGGCGCCGGCGGCCTGATGGTGACGGCCAACCTCAAGCCGATCGCCGGCGACTGGAAGGTCGACAACATTCCGGTGACGCTGATCGGCATGACCATGACGGCGGTGACTTTCGCAGCCACCATCGACCGCGTGCTGAACGGCCTGACGCGTCCGTTCTTCGGCTGGATCTCGGACAACATCGGCCGCGAGAACACGATGTTCATCGCCTTCGGCATGGAAGGCATCGGCATCTGGGCGCTGTACATGCTGGGCCATGATCCGGTGTGGTTCGTGATCCTCTCCGGCTTCGTGTTCTTCGCCTGGGGTGAGATCTATTCGCTCTTCCCCTCGACCTGCACCGACACGTTCGGCACCAAGTTCGCCACCACCAATGCCGGCCTGCTCTACACCGCCAAGGGCACGGCCGCGCTGCTGGTGCCGATCGCGAACTACATGCAGCAATCGAGCGGCAACTGGGATCGCGTCTTCATCATCGCGGCCGGCGCCAACATCCTGGCATCGATCCTCGCGATCGCGGTGCTCAAGCCCTGGCGGAGGGTCGTGGTGCAGAAATCGACGCTCTGACGCATCCCTTCGCGCTGCAACAAAAAAATAAAAAACGCGTCCAGATTGACGACGCTCGGCATTTTGCCGAGCGTTTTCTTTTGCTTGGCGGACGATTTCGGTCTCGCTGCAAAGCAACATGTCGCACCCTGTGTCGCAGGCCATATTGCAGACTGGAATATATTATACCAGAATGATTCCGTGCGCAGATGAGGAGCGCGCTTGCAGCGGCATCCTCCAAGAGAGCGCGTTTGGGAGGACACATGGTTTCCAGCACAGAGGCAACACCGCCTGTCCAGGCACAGTCCAGCGGCTTCCGCTGGATCCAGCTCGCAATGGGCATCGTCTGCATGGCGATGATCGCCAACCTGCAATATGGCTGGACGCTGTTCGTCGATCCGATCGACGCGAAGTTTCACTGGGGTCGCACGGCGATCCAGCTGGCCTTCACGATCTTCGTCGTCACCGAAACCTGGCTCGTGCCGGTCGAGGCCTGGTTCGTCGACAAATACGGTCCGCGCGTCGTCATCATGTTCGGCGGCGTCATGATCTCGCTAGCCTGGATGCTGAACTCCTACGCCGACTCGCTCACCCTGCTCTACGCCGGCGCCGTCATCGGCGGCATCGGCGCGGGCGCAGTGTACGGCACCTGCGTCGGCAATGCGCTGAAATGGTTTCCCGACCGCCGCGGCCTCGCCGCGGGTGCCACCGCCGCGGGCTTCGGCGCCGGTGCCGCGCTGACCGTGGTGCCGATCGCCAGCATGATCGCCTCGAGCGGCTATCAGAGCGCCTTCTTCACCTTCGGCATCGGCCAGGGGCTGGTCGTGTTCGTGCTCGCGATCTTCCTGCGGCCGCCGACGGTTGCGGCGCCGACCCGCAAGAAGCAGCTCAATCTGCCGCAGAGCAAGATCGACTACACGCCGCCGCAGGTGCTGCGCACGCCGATCTTCTGGATCATGTATCTGGTGTTCGTCATGGTGGCCTCGGGCGGCCTGATGACCGCCGCCCAGATCGCCCCGATCGCCCACGACTTCAAGATCGCCAACGAGCCGGTGACGCTCGCCGGCTTCCAGATGGCGGCGCTGACGTTTGCGATCTCGCTCGATCGAATCTTCGACGGCTTCGGCCGCCCTGTGTTCGGCTGGATCTCCGACACGATCGGTCGCGAGCACACCATGTTCATTGCCTTCGGCACGGCCGCTTTGATGCTGCTGACGTTGTCGAGCTACGGGCACAACCCGATCGTGTTCGTGCTCGCGACCGCCGTCTATTTCGGCGTGTTCGGCGAAATCTACAGCCTGTTTCCGGCGACCTCGGGCGATACGTTCGGCAGCAAATACGCCGCGACCAACAACGGCATGCTCTACACCGCGAAGGGCACCGCCTCGCTGCTGGTCCCGCTCGCGAGCCTCGTCTCCGCAAAATATGGCTGGCAGGCCGTGTTCGTGATCGGCGTCGGGCTGAACGCGACGGCCGCATTGATGGCGCTGTTCGTGATCAAGCCGCTGCGCCGCGCCTTCATCCTCGGCAAGGAGCCGGTTACCGAGCCGGTGACGCAGGACGCCCGGATGGCGTGACGCCACTGTTTCTTCCCGCGACTTCAGGAGGCGCACCACGGTGCGCCTCCTTTTTTTGCGCCGGGGCAGGACGCTGGCGCGTCATATCCGGCAGCTCCGGCAGTGTCGCTGACGTGTTTTTTCGGTGGCCGAGCGCACGAAAAGCCGTCAAACCCGATTGACTTCTGGCATAACGTATACCAGACTTCCCTCCGTTCACTATCAACAAACGGGAGGGTGCCATGAAAGTCGGAGACATCCTGCGCAACAAGACGGCGCGCGTGATCACGGTGCGAATGAACGAGACCGTCGGCGTCGCGGCGCAGCTGATGCGCGCCAGCAATGTCAGCGCCCTCGTCGTCAAGGACGTCGTCCGCACCGAAGGCAACACCGCGGCCGGCATGTTCACCGAACGCGACGTCGTACGCGCCATCGCCGAGCATGGCGCCGCCGGCGTCAACCTGAAGGTCTCGCAGTTGATCTCGCCGCAGCGGCTGATCTCCTGCAGCACCGAGGATACGCTCGAGCACGTGCGGCACCTGATGAACGTGCACCACATCCGCCACCTCCCCGTCATCGTCGACTTCGCGCTCGCCGGCGTCATCAGCATGCGCGACGTCTCCAGCGCCTTCGACGAAGCGGAAGCTCCGGTCGCCGCCTGACGCGTCCAGCCCGGTCAGCGGAACCGGTTCATGACTGAGAGAGTCTTGTCGGAGCAGCGCGCCGCCTGTTAGGCGGTGCGCAGAGAGGAGCGGCACAGTAAGGTCGCCGCTCATGCCGACCCGACAGGATTCCTCGCGATGAAAGCCTATGTCTACGGCGCCCAGGGCGCCGCGATCACCGATATCGCCAAGCCCGCGCCGAAGGGCACGCAGTTCCTGGTGCGCGTGCGCGCCTGCGGCCTCAATCGCGCCGACCTCGGCATGACAAAGGGGCATGTGCATGGCGCCGCCGGCGGCGTCGGCACCGTGCTCGGCATGGAATGGGCCGGCGAGGTCGCCGAGCTCGGTCCCGACGCCAGGGGCGTGAAGATCGGCGACAAGGTCATGGGCTCGGGCAGCGCGGCGTTCGCCGAATACACCCTTGCCGACCATGGCCGCCTGTTCCACGCGCCGTCGAACATGAACTTCCACGAGGCCGCCACGCTGCCGATCGCGCTGACCACGATGCACAACGCCGTCGTCAGCAACGGCGCTTTGCAGCCGGGCCAGCGCGTGCTGGTGCAGGGCGCGAGCTCCGGCGTCGGCCTGATGGCGATGCAGATCGCAAAGCTCAAGGGCGCCTCGCTGGTGGTGGGCTCCTCGACCGATGCGATGCGCCGCCAACGGCTCAACGAGTTCGGCGCCGATCTCGCCATCGACTCCAGCGATCCCGCCTGGGTCGATCAGGTGCTACAGGCGACCAACGGCGAGGGCGTCGATCTGATCATCGACCAGGTGTCGGGCAAGGTCGCCAATCAGAACCTTGCCGCGACCAAGGTCCTCGGCCGCATCGTCAATGTCGGCCGGCTCGGCGGCACCCATGCCGACTTCAACTTCGACCTCCACGCGGCGCGCCGCATCACCTATGTCGGCGTCACCTTCCGCACCCGTTCGATCGAGGAGATCCGTACGATCTTCGACGAAGTGAAAAAGGACATCTGGAGTGCGGTCGAGCAGCGCACGCTGCGGCTGCCGATCGACCGCGTCTTCGCCTTCGACGATATTGGCGCGGCGTTCGCGCACATGGAGGCGAACAAGCATCTCGGCAAGATCGTGGTGACCTTGTGAACGCAAGCTTCTGAGATTTAGAAGCACTCGAAACAGCGCGCGGTCCACGCCCATGGACCGCGCGATCCTGGCTTTCATGGTGCGGCCTCGGCTGCTACATCCGCCGCCATGAGAGACGCCGCCTCCCATATCGATTCCGGGAAAACCCGTGTCGCCGCGATCTCGATCGCGGCGAGCGCCAGCATGGCCGCGGCGAAGTTCATCGTCGGCATCCTGATCGGCAGTCTCGCGCTCGTCTCCGAGGCACTGCACAGCGCCGTCGACGTCGTCGCCACCGTGATCACCTGGATGGTGGTTCGGGTATCGGACCGGCCGGCCGACGACGAGCATCATTACGGCCACGGCAAGCTGGAGAGCCTGTCGGCGCTCGGCGTCATCGCCCTGCTCTACGTGCTGGCCGGCGGCGTGCTGGTGGAATCCGTCAGCCGGCTGCGCGAGGCGGCGGCGCCGCCGTCGCTGTCGGCGATTCCGTTCGTGGTGCTGCTGGTCGACATCGCCGTCAACTTCTGGCGCGCCCGCGCGCTGCACCGCGCCGCGCACGAGACCCACAGCCAGGCGCTCGCCGCCGACGCGCTGCATTTCGCCTCCGACGTGCTCGGCTCGATCGCCGTCATCGCCGGCCTCGTCCTCACCGCGCTCGGGTTCTGGTGGGGGGATTCCGCCGCCGCGGTCGCGGTCGCCCTGATGATCTCCGTGCTCGGCCTGCGGCTGGCGCGCTCCACCGTAGAAACACTGCTCGACCGCGCGCCAGAGGGTGCGGCCGAGAAGGCGCGCGCCGCGATCCGTTCGATCAATGGCGTCGTCGATGTCGAGCGGCTACGGGTCCGGCTCGTCGGCGCGACGCATTTCGTCGACGCCACGGTGCAGGTGCCGCGCACCTACCCGATCGACCGCGTGCACGAGATCAAGCGCGATGCGCAGGCCGCAGTCGATGCCAGCCTGTCCGGCGCCGACGTCACCTTCACGACGGTGCCGGTCGCGCTCAGCAACGAGAGCGTCCGCGAGCGCATCATGGTGATCGCGCGCAATTCCGGCCTCGCGATCCATCACGTCACCGTCCATGACGTCGGTGGCCGCCTGATCGTCGCGATCGACCTCGAGGTCGACGGCGACATGAGCCTGTTCGGAGCGCATGCGATCGCGCACGAGTTGGAACGCAGCATCCGCGCCGAATTCGGCGCCGACGTCGAGGTCGACACCCATATCGAGCCGCTCGAGCCCGAGCTGCCATTCGGCGTCGATGCGCCGGCGCAGCGGATCGGCGAGATCGCCGAGGCCCTGCAGCGCCTCGCCGCCGAGACCGACATGTACGACGTGCACAATGTCCGCGTCCGCAACACCGAGGCCGGCGAGATCGTCAACTTCCACTGCCGCGCCGCACCGTCGATGAGCGTGCTGAAGGTGCACGACAATGTCGACCACATCGAGCGCGGGGTGCGTCGCGCCTTCCCGAGCGTCAAGCGCGTCATCAGTCACGCCGAGCCGCCGCACGGCTGAAGCATGAAAGTCATGCTGCGTTCCCGCTTCGGACTCACTCTGCCGGCTTTTCGCCATGGCAATTCCGCATTGGATAAGATTTATTAGCTTTTGCCAAATCGTTGACTCTCGACAGCCCGACAAATCTGGATTCAAATCAACTTGATTCGGAAGCGGCTGGGGCTCTTTCGAAATTCGGGTATCCAAGAAGTTTCGGGGGTCTTCAGCATGGCGCGTGCGCATGCCGCGAACGCGTGCGTCCAATCTTCTGATTCCATCAAAGGGTTGGCGCAATCGATCGCGAAACCGGCCTATCAAAGGCTGCTGACTGCTGAGCCGGTATTGCGTCGTGCTGTCCCTACTTTGATCATCGCCTTTCTCGTCACCATCTGTCTCGGCGCCTTCGTCCAGGTGCTCGACCAGAGCCGTCAGAAGCGCGGCGCGACCAAGCGCGACCTGGCCGCGATCTCCGACCTGCTCGCCGACCGCATCGGTCATCTGGCGATGCGCCCGGACCGCATCGCCCACATCGAGCATCTGCAGAGCCTGCTGCCCGACCTGATCCCCGCCTGGGGAGCGGCGGCCGGACGCCACGTGATCGTCACCGGCGCCGACCACCGCATCCTGGCCCGGGTTCCGGTCGACGCAGCGCTCGGCGAGAACGACCGCATCCTCGATCTGATCTCGACCGCGCAGCTCTTGGCCACGCCCGGCCTGCAGGGCGCGGTCACCGAGATCACCTTGCCGAACGGCCGTCCGGCCTTCGCGGTGTCGCAGTTGATCAAGGCGCTGCCCGGCCGCGTCGTCGTGATCCAGGAGAAGCTCGAGCCGATCTGGGGCTCGGACGCCGCGCTCTCGGTGACCTTGTCGGCGACGACGGGCTTTGTCGTTCTGATCCTGGGCTTCGCCTTCCACTGGCAGTCGACGCGCGCCCGCGAGGGCGACCTGATCAACGACGCGGTGCGTGGCCGCATCGACACCGCGCTCAACCGCGGCCGCTGCGGGCTGTGGGACTGGGACCTGTCGCGTGGGCGCATCTTCTGGTCGAACTCGATGTTCGCGATGCTCGGCCTCGAAAACCGCACCGACCTCCTCACCTTCGGTGAGGTCAACGCGCTGGTGAACTCGGACGACATCGACCTGTTCGCGATCGCCGACCAGCTCGTCGCCGGCGGCATCCACCAGATCGACCAGAGCTTCCGGATGCGCCACACCGAGGGCCACTGGATCTGGCTCCGGGTCCGTTGCGAGCTCAGCCAAGGCACCTCCGACTCCGGCCTGCACCTGATCGGCATCGCGGTCGACGTCACCGAGCAGAAGAGCCTGGTCGAGAAGACCGTCGAGGCCGACCTCCGCCTGCGGGACGCGATCGAGACGATCTCGGAAGCCTTCGTACTGTGGGACGCCAACAACCGGCTCGTGCTGTGCAACTCGCATTTCCAGAAGCTGCACAAGCTGCCGGACTCCGCCGTGATCCCCGGCACCTCCTACGAGACCGTCATCGAGGTCGGCAAGATGCCGGAGATCCGCACCCGGCTGCACGACCACAGCCAGCAGGCGCCGGGCGGGCGCACCTTCGAGGCCCAACTCGACGACGGCAGCTGGCTGCACATCTCCGAGCGCCGCACCAAGGACGGCGGCTACGTCTCGGTCGGCACCGACATCACCCGCATCAAGGAGCACGAGCAGAAGCTCGTCGACAACGACCTGCGCCTGCGCGCCACCGTGATCGACCTGCAGCGCTCGCAGAGCGCGCTGGAGCGCCAGGCGATCGAGCTCGCCGACCTCGCCGAGAAGTACTCGCAGGAAAAGACCCGCGCCGAGGAAGCCAACCAGACCAAGTCGAAATTCCTCGCCAACATGAGCCACGAGCTGCGCACGCCGCTCAACGCCATCATCGGCTTCTCCGAGATCATGGGCAGCGGCATGTTCGGCTCGCTCGGCTCAGAGAAGTATCAGGAGTACTGCCACGACATCCTGACCTCTGGTCAGTATCTGCTCGAAGTAATCAACGACATCCTCGACATGTCGAAGATCGAGGCCGGCCGCATGAAGCTCGACATGGAGCCGCTGGACCTCGCCAAGACGCTGGCCGAATCCCTGCGCGTCGTCTCCGGCCGCGCCCAGGACAAGAGCCTCGTGCTCGACGCCGACATCGGAGGCAGCATCCCCGTCGTCGCCGACCGCCGCGCCACCAAGCAGATCATGGTCAACCTGCTGTCCAACGCGGTGAAGTTCACCCCCGAAGGCGGCCGGGTCACGATGCGCAGCCGCGTGTTCGAGGACAAGGTCGTGCTCATCATCGCCGACACCGGCATCGGCATCCCCGCCCAGTCGTTGGCGCGGCTCGGCCGGCCGTTCGAGCAGGTCGAGAGCCAGATGACCAAGACCTATCACGGCTCCGGCCTTGGCCTCGCGATCGCCCGCTCGCTGGCCCAGCTCCACGGCGGCTCGATGCGGTTGCGCTCCCGCATCGAATGCGGCACCGTCGTCCGCGTCACCCTCCCCCGCGACGCCTACAAGGCCACGGCGAGCATCTCGGTCGCCGCGTGAGGCGGGTGCGCTGCTGAGGCGACCAAAGCCGATCCCGTGGCGCTTCAACATTGACAACCAGCGCGGTGCAGATGACTGCGCCCTCGCCCCTTGTGGGAGAGGGCATGTAGGAAAGTGCAGCGGGTTCGGTCGGGTGAGGGGTCTCTCTCCACGGGTGCAACTCGCGGAGACATACCCCTCACCCAACCGAACGCGTGGAGAGGCCGCACATGCCCTCTCCCACAAGGGGCGAGGGCGCTGTATTGGACAGCACCTCCGCGGACAGTATGTTCATAGTCGGATCGCGCCCACAGCCGCCGCAGCTATTAGTCCAGGAATCGATGCCACGATCACGCTGCGCGTGCTCGTGACTTGCCCGGGACGACACCATTCTTTGCCTCCGGCATTCGCGCCTCGCATCTCAAACAGAAATCGGACTTAGTACCAGACGGCACCAGACATGACCGTGCGGCTCGCGGCCCATGACGCCCGAGGTTTTCAATCAGCCTGCCCCTCGGCATTGCAAAGGGCGCAGGGAAGGCCAGGCGTCGGCTGACGCCTGCGGCCCGCCTGCTAAAAAAATGCAGGCGGCAGGTACCACAGGTGCAGCCGGACAAACCCGGCCCTCCCTGCGCGATGGTCTTCACGCTTATACGCAGTCGCCCTGGTGCGCCGGCTTGTTGGCCACCATCGCGCGACAATGCTCGCGCATTGCGCGGTAGACACCAGCTTCGGGGTGTCAGGCCGCTGCGATTTCACGTCCGCAAGAGCGCCGTCCGTCCGCGCCTCCTTCCGAAGACGCTACGTGCCCTCGCGGCCACCGCCTCCCCGCCTCGCGTGTCGTGACGATCGCGCGCAACGCCCCTTTGCTTGAGGCGGGATGGCGAGAGGAAATCATGATTTCCGAAAATTGGCAAGAGATTTTTATTTTTCGGAACACTTCCAACTTCGTCCCGGTCGGGTTTGACGCAACACTCCCTCCTCGGTCATTCCGGGGCGTGCGCAGCACGAGCCCGGAATCCATCGTGCGGCAGACCGCGCGGCGACATGGATTCCAGGCTCGCCGCGCTGCGCGCGCCGCCCCGGAATGACGGCGGAGGATCTGGCGGCAGTGATGCCCACATGTACCGGTCGGAGCAGGTCTGCACGCCGCGGCGTCAGCCCAGCGGACTCTCCCCGAAGCGGCGCCAGAGTTTCGGATAGCGCGCGGCCAGATGCGCCTCGTCCTCTTCGAAGGGATCGCCGGCCGGTCCAGGTCCACCTAACCCGGCCTCCGGCTCGGAATGGTCGCGGACGTCACCCTCCCCGCCCTTGTCGCGAAAAACCCTGTTGGCGACATAGTAGATCTCTTCGAATTCCCATGTGTCGTCAGGTCCCGAAGCGCCATCGAACTGTGCCAGACTGTCGGGATCCGTCATGGCGCCCTCATAGACCTCCTGCCCGCGCGTCACGAGCCAGCGGCGAAAATACTCGAAGCCGTCATCCGAGCAGCCGCCATGGATGACGTAGGCGGCGCCCCAGAGATCCCAGCCATAGGCTTGATTGAGGTAGCGGCGAAACGCGACCTCGAAGCCGATGATCTGATCCAGCGGCAACTCGCGGAGCGCCGCAGCGAGCGCTTCGCTCTGCGCGGCAGGGTCAGCAACTGATGCGGCACCTGTCCGTCCGATCATCGACCAGAACTGATCGGCTGGCATCACTTGCGCAGTCATGGGCTCCCCCTCTCCACGACCCAGATAGGGTCGTGCCATCCGTTGTTCTAAGCCAACAAGCTTGAAGTTTCCAAGACGGCGGCCTGCTCCGTGCCCAGGTCACGCGAACAGCAACTTTCGCCAAGCGCGCGTTGCGGACGCATGCGATGGCCGATGCCTATCATCGCGGAGGACAATCAGATGCTGAAACGAATCTGGCGCGGCTGGACCAGCCCGGCGAACGCCGATGCCTATGAGGCGTTGCTGCGCTCGACGATCTTCCCCGGGATCAAGGACCGCGCCATTCCCGGGTTCACCGGCATCGAGCTGCTGCGCCGGCCGCTGGAGACCGAGGTGGAGTTCATGACGATCATGACGTTCACCGACGAGGACGCCGTCAAGCGCTTCGCAGGAGCCGCACATGAGCAGGCCGTCGTGCCGGCAGCAGCGCAGGCGCTGCTCAGTCGTTATGACGCGCAGTCTGCACATTACGTCGTCCGGGTGCCATCGACGACGGCAGGCTGAGCCCGCAACGGCACGCAAAAGCGATGGCTAGGCAAAGCGGCGCCGCAGGCGGCGTGTGCTCACCCTATCTCGGCACAGACGAACGCCGATGGTAGGCGCGGCGCGTGCGAGAGCAAGATGCTGCGGCTGGCCGCGTGGCCGCGCCTTTGCCTACCCTAAAACGAAGTCAATTCCTACGCCTGCAGGCTCGGCGCGACCTCGCGGGCGATCTGCACCAGGGCTGCGATCAGCGGCGTCATCGGGTCACGCTGCGGGATGACGAGACCGATCTGGTAGTTGATTACGGGATCGATGATCGGGATCGAGCGCACCTTGTCGGCGAGGCCGAGCGTCTCGGCAAGCTTGGCCGGCATGACACTGGCCCAGCGGCCGGTCTTCACATGGGTGTAGAGCACGAGCAGCGAGTTCGAGGTGAGCGTTGGCGTGACGTCGTTACCGGCGGCGCGCAGCGCGCGATCGATGATGCGGCGGTTCTGCATGTCCGGCGTCAGCAGGCACAGCGGCACCTGCCCGACCTCCTGCCAAGTCACCTGCTCGCGATCGCCGAACATCGCGTCGGGCGCGGTCAGCAGGCGGTAGCTTTCGTTGTAGAGCGGGATGGTTCTGACACGGCCGATCGGCTCGTTCTCGATGTAGGTCAGGCCGGCATCGACCTCGAGATTCTCCAAGAGGCCGAGCACGTCGGCCGACGTGCACGACATGATGCGGAACCGGACCTCCGGATGCTTGGCGCGGAACGGCGTCGTCAGCGAGGCCACCATGCCGAGCACGGTCGGCACCGCTGCGATGCGGATCTCGCCCGACAGCTTGTCCTTGAGGCCGTTGATCTCCTGGCGCATCGCCCGGAAGTCGCCGACGATCCGGCGCGCCCAATCCAGCGTTCGCTCGCCTTCGGGCGTGAACCCCTGGAACCGCGATCCCCGCTGCACCAGCATGACGCCGAGGATCTCCTCCAGCTGCTTGATACTGGTCGACATGGTCGGCTGGGTGACGCCGCACGCCTCCGCCGCCCGGCCAAAATGACGCTCCTTGGCCAACGCCAGCAGCAGTTCGAGCTTGTCGATCAAGAGGTCGGCCTTCCAGCGGTTGAACGGCCCGGTTCCGCACGTTTTCGGCGTTGCCAGCCATGGTGAAACCCTATCACGACGAGGGGGGCGCCGACATGGTAAAACACGCCGCAGCCCTGTCGCGCGAACGCCTGTTTTTCGTCAACTTCTAGCTATCTCTCGATTGCGTTTCGCTATCGCAGCACGGGACTGCTTTATTGATATCTCGAGCAATTCCAATTTGGATGTGCGAAACGCTTGCAACGCAGAATCGGGATCAGGATGACGCCGGTGTACGAAAGTTGGGACGCGGCGCGCGGCGCCGAGATCATCGCCGAACATAGCAGCATGGAGGGCGCAACCTTGCCCATCCTCCATGCGTTGCAGGAGACGTTCGGCTACGTGCCGGAGGATGCCATTCCGATGATCGCGTCCGCCCTGAACCTGTCGCGCGCCGAGGTTTACGGCGTGTTCACGTTCTACCATGATTTCCGCGCCAAGAAGGCCGGTCGTCACGTGCTGAAGCTGTGCCGCGCCGAAGCCTGCCAGGCCGCCGGCGGTGATGCGCTCGCGGCGCGCGCCGAGGCCAAGCTCGGCGTCGCCCTCGGCAACACCACGGCTGACGAGCGCGTCACGCTCGAGCCGATCTACTGTCTCGGGCTGTGCGCAACCGCGCCGTCGGCCATGCTCGATGGACGCCTGGTCGGCCGGCTCGACGAAGCCCGGATCGATGCTCTCGTCTCGGAGGCCCAACGATGAGCGTGCGTCTTTTTGTCCCGTGTGATGCCGGCGCGCTCGCTGTCGGCGCCGATGAGGTCGCGCAGGCGCTGCACAAGGCGGCGCTGGAGCGCAATGTCGACATCGAGATCGTCCGCAACGGCTCGCGTGGGTTGTATTGGCTGGAGCCGCTGGTCGAACTGGAGACGGCGCAGGGCCGCTTCGGCTTTGGTCCCGTGACCGCTGAGGACGTGCCGTCGCTGCTGGATGCGATCATCGCCGACAAGTCGCACAAGCTTTCGCTCGGCCTGACCGAGGAGATCCCGTGGCTGAAGCGGCAGACCCGCCTCACCTTCGCCCGCTGCGGCATCGTCGACCCGCTGTCACTCGAGGACTACCGCGCCCATGGCGGCTACAAGGGTCTCACGCGCGCGCTGACGCTGTCGCCGGATGCGGTGATCGCCGAGGTCACGACGTCGGGCCTGCGCGGCCGCGGCGGCGCCGGCTTCCCGACCGGCATCAAGTGGAAGACGGTGGCGCAGACGGCGGCCGACCGCAAATACGTCATCTGCAACGCCGACGAGGGCGACAGCGGCACCTTCGCCGACCGCATGCTGATGGAAGGCGATCCCTTCGTGCTGATCGAAGGCATGACCATCTGCGGCATCGCGGTGGGCGCCACCAAGGGCTACATCTACACGCGCTCGGAATATCCGCACGCGATCGCCACCATGACCAAGGCGATCGACATCGCCCGGAAGGCCGGCCTGCTCGGCGACAAGATCGCCGGCTCCAACCACACCTTTGATCTCGAGGTGCGCACCGGCGCCGGCGCCTATGTTTGCGGCGAAGAGACCGCGCTGATGGAAAGCCTCGAAGGCAAGCGCGGACTGGTTCGCGCCAAGCCGCCGCTGCCCGCCCATCATGGGCTGTTCGGCAAGCCGACCGTGGTCAACAACCTGCTATCGTTCGCCGCGATCCCCTTCATCCTCAATGAAGGCGCCAAGGCCTATGCCGATTTCGGCATGGGGCGCTCGCGCGGCACGATGCCGATCCAGATCGCCGGCAACGTCAAGTTCGGCGGGCTGTTCGAGACCGCGTTCGGCATCACGCTGGGCGAACTCGTCGACGACGTCGGCGGCGGCACCCTCACTGGCCGCCCTGTCCGCGCGGTGCAGGTCGGCGGGCCGCTCGGCGCCTACTTCCCGCGTGCGCTGTTCGACACGCCGTTCGACTACGAGGCGTTCGCGGCCAAGGACGGCCTGATCGGCCATGGCGGCATCGTCGTGTTCGACGACACCGTCGACATGTCGAAGCAGGCACGCTTCGCGATGGAGTTCTGCGCCATCGAATCCTGCGGCAAGTGCACGCCGTGCCGCATCGGCTCGACCCGCGGCGCCGAGACCATCGACAAGATCCGCCGCGGCGAGCGCGTCGCCGAGAATATCGCTCTGGTCGAGGACCTCTGCGGCACTATGAAGCTCGGCTCGCTGTGCGCACTTGGCGGCTTCACGCCCTACCCTGTGCTATCAGCGCTCAGGCACTTCCGCGAAGATTTCGGACCCCAGCAGCCGCGCCTGCAGGCCGCGGAATAGGCTATCGGGAAAGGACACCGACCATGTCGCTCATCCACGAAACCGATTACGGCACGCCCCGCTCCAAGTCCGAGACGATGGTCACGCTCACCATCGACGGTCAGAGCATCACCGTTCCCGAAGGCACCTCGATCATGCGCGCGGCCATGGAGGCCGGCACGCAGATCCCGAAGCTGTGCGCGACCGACATGGTCGATGCGTTCGGCTCCTGCCGCCTCTGCCTCGTCGAGGTCGAAGGCCGTGCCGGCACCCCGGCCTCCTGCACCACACCGGTGGCCGCGGGCCTCGTCGTCCACACCCAGACCGAGCGGCTGAAGAAGCTGCGCAAGGGCGTGATGGAGCTCTACATCTCCGACCATCCGCTCGACTGTCTGACCTGCGCCGCGAATGGCGATTGCGAGCTGCAGGACATGGCCGGCGCGGTCGGCCTGCGCGACGTCCGTTACGGCAACCAGGGTGAGAACCACGTGTTCGCCGACGCCTGCGGCGAGGCCAATCCGGCCTGGCTGCCGAAGGACGAGTCGAACCCCTATTTCACCTACGATCCCTCCAAGTGCATCGTCTGCTCGCGCTGCGTCCGCGCCTGCGAGGAAGTGCAAGGCACGTTCGCGCTGACCATCTCCGGCCGCGGCTTCGACAGCCGGGTGTCGCCGGGCATGAGCGAGAGCTTCCTCGGCTCGGAATGCGTGTCCTGCGGCGCCTGCGTGCAGGCCTGCCCGACCGCGACCCTGACCGAGAAGAGCGTGATCGAGATCGGCCAGCCCGAGCATTCCGCCGTCACCACCTGCGCCTATTGCGGCGTCGGCTGCACCTTCAAGGCCGAGATGCGCGGCGAAGAAGTCGTGCGCATGATGCCCTACAAGGACGGCAAGGCCAATCGCGGCCATTCCTGCGTCAAGGGCCGCTTCGCCTATGGCTATGCGACCCACAAGGAGCGCATCCTCAAGCCGATGATCCGCGAGACCATCGACCAGCCCTGGCGCGAGGTCTCCTACGACGAGGCCTTCAAGTTCGCAGCCGACAAGCTGCGCGGCATCCAGGCGAAGCATGGCCGCGACTCGATCGGCGGCATCACCTCGTCCCGCTGCACCAACGAAGAGACCTATCTGGTGCAAAAGCTGATCCGCGCGGGCTTCGGCAACAACAATGTCGACACCTGCGCCCGCGTCTGCCACTCGCCGACCGGCTACGGCCTTGCCACCACCTTCGGCACCTCCGCCGGCACGCAGGACTTCGACTCGGTCGAGGACAGCGACGTCATCATGGTGATCGGCGCCAACCCGACCGATGCGCATCCGGTGTTCGGCTCGCGCATGAAGAAGCGGCTGCGCCAGGGCGCCAAGCTGATCGTCGTCGATCCGCGCAAGATCGACCTCGTGAAGTCAGCGCACATCAAGGCGGACTATCATCTGCCGCTGCTGCCCGGCACCAACGTCGCCATCCTGACCGCGCTGGCGCATGTCATCGTCACCGAAGGCCTCGTCAACGAGACCTTCGTGCGCGAGCGCTGCGACTGGAGCGAGTTCCAGGACTGGGCCGAGTTCGTCGCGCTCGAGAAGAACAGCCCGGAGGCGGTCGCCGGGATCACCGGCGTCGATGCCGAGACCATCCGCGGCGCGGCCCGGCTCTACGCCAAGGGCGGCAACGGCGCGATCTATTACGGCCTCGGCGTGACCGAGCACAGCCAGGGCTCGACCACGGTGATCGCGATCGCCAACCTCGCGATGGCGACCGGCAATATCGGCCGCCGCGGCGTCGGTGTGAACCCGCTGCGTGGCCAGAACAACGTGCAGGGCTCGTGCGACATGGGCTCGTTCCCGCACGAGCTGCCGGGCTACCGGCACATCTCGGGCGACGCCGTGCGCGACCAGTTTGAGGCGATGTGGAACGTCAAGCTCAACCCTGAGCCGGGCCTGCGCATCCCGAACATGTTCGACTCCGCGATCGAAGGCACCTTCATGGGCCTCTACGTGCAGGGCGAGGACATCCTGCAGTCGGATCCCAACACCACGCATGTGGTGCAGGCGCTGTCGTCGATGGAATGCGTCATCGTCCAGGACCTGTTCCTGAACGAGACCGCCAACTACGCCCACGTGTTCCTGCCCGGCTCGACCTTCCTGGAGAAGGACGGCACCTTCACCAACGCCGAGCGCCGCATCCAGCGCGTGCGCAAGGTGATGAGCCCGCGCAACGGCCTCGCCGATTGGGAGGTCACGATCGGTCTCGCCAAGGCGATGGGCTTCGAGATGAAGTACAACCATCCGTCCGAGATCATGGACGAGATCGCGGCGCTGACGCCGACCTTTGCCGGCGTTTCCTACCAGAAGCTCGAGGAGATGGGCTCGGTGCAGTGGCCCTGCAACGAGAAGTTCCCCGAGGGCTCGCCGATCATGCATGTCGACGGCTTCGTCCGCGGCAAGGGCAAGTTCGTGGTCACCGAGTATGTCGCGACCGACGAGCGCACCGGCCCGCGCTTCCCGCTGCTGCTGACCACCGGCCGCATCCTGTCGCAGTACAATGTCGGCGCCCAGACAAGGCGCACCGACAACGTGGTGTGGCATGGCGAGGACGTACTGGAGATCCATCCGCACGACGCCGAGCAGCGCGGCATCCGCGACGGCGACTGGGTGCGGCTGACCAGCCGCGCCGGCGAGACCACGCTGCATGCGCTGATCTCCGAGCGCGTGGCGCCGGGGGTGGTCTACACCACCTTCCACCACCCGCTGACCCAGGCCAACGTCATCACGACAGACTATTCGGACTGGGCGACCAACTGTCCGGAGTACAAGGTCACGGCGGTGCAGGTGTCGCAGTCCAACGGCCCGTCGGACTGGCAGAAGGCCTATGACGAGCAGGCCCGCAACTCGCGTCGCATCGCCCCGATCGTGGAGGCGGCGGAGTAGCATGACCGATGCAGTGCGCATCGCGGATCGTCTGGTCTGGCGCGACGGAGCCCTCACCGAGGGCCACCGCCGCGTGCCGGAGGAGACCGCGGTCGCGCTGACCTATAATGGCGGCACCCAGGCCGTCATGATGGCGACCCCGCAGGATCTCACCGACTTCGCCATCGGCTTCAGCCTCAACGAGGGCATCATCGCCAGCCGCGACGACATCATCTCGCTCGATGTCGTCGAGCTCACCGACGGCATCGAGCTCAGGATGTGGCTGCCGCCGGAGCTTGCTGCGCGCATGGCAGAGCGCCGGCGCAGCCTCGCCGGTCCCACCGGCTGCGGACTATGCGGCATCGACTCCATCGCGGAAGCGGTGCGGCCGGTGGCGCGCGTGCCCGCGGGCCGGCGCTTCGCGCCGCGCGACGTCATGACCGCGCTCGCCGCGATCGAGCCGCTGCAGAAGCTCAATCGCGAGACCCGCGCCGTGCACGCCGCGGCGTTCTGGACGCCGGCGCGCGGCATCGTTGCGCTCCGCGAGGATGTCGGCCGCCACAATGCGCTCGACAAGCTCGCCGGCCACCTCGCGCAGGCGCGAAGCGTTGCGACCGAAGGCATCGTGCTCATGACGAGCCGCGTCTCCGTCGAGCTGGTGCAGAAGGCCGCGGCTATGGGCGCCCCCGTTCTGGTCGCAGTGTCAGCACCGACCGCGCTCGCCATCCGCATGGCCGAGTCCGCGGGGATCACACTGATTGCGGTGGCCCGCAACGACGGCTTCGAAATCTTCACCCATCCCGACCGGATCGTCGCGAGCGCCGAGACCGGCGCGCGATCAACACAGACGGACAACACCCATGTCGCATAACCCCTCCGAGCGCCTCGTCTACATGGCCAACCAGATCGGCAAGTTCTTCCAGAGCCAGGGCCAGGAGAAGGAGGTCGCCGGCGTCGCCGAGCACATCAAGAAGTTCTGGGACCCGCGGATGCTCAAGACGATCTATGCGCACCACGACGCCGGCGGCGCCGGCCTCGACCCGGCGGTCAAGGAAGCGATCGGCCGGCTGAAGCAGGCGGCGGTCGCCAAGGAAAAGGCATAGGCGGCCGGCTGTCCTACCGCGCGCCTGGTCCGGTCATCCCTCCACGAGTGCGGTGAACACGCGCCGCACCTCGGTCTGCGTTTCGCGCAGCCTCGCCTCGAGCGCCGAGAAATCCGGCGCGTCGCCCGCCCGGGTCATCACCCGCAGCAGGTCCTCGCCGGCCTGATCCGGCTTGAACTTGTCGCTGACGCACAGCCGCACGATCTGCGTCAGATCGTGATAGAGCCGCGCAGCCTGACGCAGGATCACGGCTTCAGCACGCGGTAGCACGCCGAGCCGCTCGGCATTGTCGAGCACCGCAAGCGTGCTGACATCGAGAATCTCCGGCGTCGTCGCGGCATGGACGAGCTGCAGATATTGCGCGACGAAGTCGATGTCGACCATGCCGCCGGCGGCGTGCTTGAGATCCCACAGATCGGCCTCGCCCTTCTCGGCGGCGATCGCGCGGCGCATGTCGGCGACGTCGCGCGCGATCGCACTCCTGTCGCGCGGCCGGCGCAGCGCCGCCTGGATGATCTCCTCGATGCGCGCCCGAAACGCCGGCGACGCCGAGATCACCCGCGCGCGCGTCAGCGCCATGTGCTCCCAGGTCCACGCCTCCTGCTCCTGATAATGCGCGAAGGAATTGATGTGCGAGGCCAGCGGACCGGCGCGGCCCGACGGCCGCAGCCGCATGTCGATGTCGTAGAGCACGCCGTAATTGGTGCGCGAGGTGAAGGCCGAAATCAGCCGCTGGGTGAAGCGCGCAAAATAATGCGCGCCCTGCAGCGAGCGCTCGCCGTCGGAATCCGGCACGTCGGCATCGAAATCATACAGCAAAATCAGGTCGAGATCGGACGAGGCCGTCATCTCGCGCGCGCCGAGCCGCCCCATCGCGACGATCGCGGTCTCCTGGCCCTTGATGCGGCCATGCTGGGCGGCAAAGCGGTCGGTCACGAGATCATGCACGGTGTGCACGATGCCCTCGGCGACGTCGGCGAACGCGGTGCCGGCCTGCTGCGCCGACACCGTCCCGGAGAGGATGCGCGTGCCGATCAGGAACAAGCTCTCCTGGCCGAACAGCCGGAGACGATCGAGAAACTCCTCATAGGTCCCGGCATCCTGCAGCGTCGACGCCAGCCGCTCCGACAATTCGCGCCGGTCCGGGATGGCGCCGAAGAAGCGCGGATCGATCAGGCCGTCCATCAGCCGCGGCTGCCGCGCCAGCATGTCGCCGAGCCGAGGCGCCGCCCCGAGCACGAGCGCGACGAGCGCGACGAGATCGCGGTTCTGCCCGAGCAGGGTGATCAGGCGGCCGCCGAGCTGCAGTGCCTGCAGGAAACGGTCGAACGCGACGACCGCGCGATCCGGCTCGTCGGCATGGGCGAGCCCATCGATCAGCGCAGGCAGGAAATCGGTGAACGCGGTGCGCGTCGCATCGGTGCGGAACACGCGGTACTCGCCCGCGAGCCATTGCTGCAGGGTCTTGGCGACCATCACGGGATCGCGGAAGCCCAATGCGGCAAGATGCTCCATCAGGCGCGGTTCGTCGGGACCGGCGCCGTAGTTCACCGCCGGCAGGCTGACGGTGCCGGTGGGATCGCCCTCGAACAGCCGGGCGTAGTGTCCCTGCACCACGTCGAGATGGAACAGCAGATCGGTCGCGAACCGCTCGCGGCTGTCGTAGCCGAAGAAGCATGCGAAGCGGCTCACGCCCTCGACATCGTCGGGCAGGCTGTGGATCTGCTCGTCCGCCATCATCTGCAGCCGGTGCTCGACCCGGCGCAGGAACTCATAGGCCGTGGTGAGCTCGTCACGCGCCTGCTCCGTGATCCAATTGCTGGCGGTGAGCACGTCGAGCGCCTGCAGGGTCGGACGCACCCGCAGCTCGGGGTGTCTTCCACCGGCGATCAGTTGCTGGGTCTGGGCGAAGAACTCGATCTCGCGAATGCCGCCGCGCCCGACCTTGACGTTGTGGCCCTCGACCGCGATCTCGCTGTGGCCGCGATAGACCTGCATCTGCCGCTTCATGTCGTGGACGTCGGTCAGCGCCTGGAAGTCGAGATGCTTGCGCCACACGAAGGGCGACAGCTCGGCCAGCATCGCCTCGCCCGCGACGACGTCGCCGGCGCAGACCCGCGCCTTGATCATCGCGGCCCGCTCCCAGGTGCGGCCCTCGCGCTCGTAGTAATGCAGCGCCGCCTCGGTCGACATCGCCACCTGCGTCGAGGCCGGATCCGGCCGCAGCCGGAGATCGACTCGGAACACATAGCCGTCCGCGGTGCGGCTCTGCAGCAGCCGCGCCATCGCTTGCGTCACACGGACGAAGAACGGCTGCGGCTCGATGTCGCGCGCCAGCGAATTGATCTCGGGATCGAAAAACACGATCAGGTCGATGTCGCTCGAATAGTTGAGCTCGCCCGCGCCCATCTTGCCCATCGCGAGCACGAACAGGCCGCTGCCCTGCTCCGGATCGTCGGCATCAACGGGCGCAAGCCGGCCGCGCACCGTCTCGAGACGCAGCAGATACCGCAGCGCCATCTGCACCGAGGACACCGCGACGTCGGTCAGCCCCGCCGTCACCTGCATCACCGGCCACACGCCGCCGATGTCGCACAGCGCGATCAGCAGCGCCGCTTCGGATTTCAGCCGCCGCAGCAGGCTCATCACCTCGGCTTCGCTGGAGGCGGCGAACACCTCGCGGCCGGTGCGGGCGATCAGCTCGGAAAGGTGCGCCTGCGGGTCGCAGCGCAGAAGACGGTCCAGACGATGGCCGTCGGCGCGGACGAGATCGAACAGATAGGGCGAGCACTCGGCAATCCCGAGCAGGATGGTTCGCGGCCAGCCGCCGGCGAGCAGCGCGCGGAGCGAGACGGCCAAGGACGGCTCGAGCTCGGCGAGCCACTCGTGGAGGCGGTGTTCGGCTTTGTCGGGCGCACGGACATGCGGGCCGGCAACGAAACGTTCGGCCAGCGTCTGCCCGTCCGCGTTTCCCGGCGCGGATGAGGTCATGCGGCCTTCTGTGGCACATCCTGCGCCGGCGCCGCAAGCTTCGCGGGCACGCCGGCACCGGCCGGCAGCACCAGCGTCGCGATCAGCCCCGGCCTGGCATCGGCGAGCCGGAGCTCGCCGCCATGCAGGGTCGCGACGGCGGACGCCAAGCTGAGACCGAGGCCGGACCCCGGCAAGGTGCGGCTCGCCTCCAGCCGCACGAAACGCTCGACGGCGCGCTTGCGCTCGGCCTCGGGAATGCCCTCGCCATGATCGGTGACGCTGAGCAGCACCTGTCCGCCCTCGCGCCGCGCCTCGATCAGGATCTCGCGGCTATCAGCGGCGGCGGCGGCATCGAGCGGCAGCGCCGCCGGCTTGCCGTATTTGATCGCGTTCTCGACGAGATTGGCGAGCGCCTGGCTGATCAGCTCGCGATTGCCATGCACCGGCGCGGCCGCGGCCTTGACCCGCAACGTCATCTCATTGTCCTCGGCCAGCGGCTCGTACAATTCGTGGATGCCGCCGGCGACCTCGGCCGCATCGAACTCGACCATGTCGCCGCGCGCCTGCCCGGACTCCGCCCGCGCGATCATCAGCAGCGCGTTGAACGTCCGGATCAGGCCGTCGGATTCCTCGATCGTGCGCTCCAGCGCGGCGCGATATTCGTCCTCGGAACGCGACTTCGCCAGCGCCTCCTCGGCGCGGTTGCGCAGCCGCGTCAGCGGCGTCTTGAGATCATGCGCGATGTTGTCCGAGACCTCCTTGAGGCCGGTCATCAGCGCCTCGATGCGCTCCAGCATCGCATTGAGATTCTCGGCCAGGCGATCGAGCTCGTCGCCGCTGCGCCCGACCGGCAGACGGCCGGAGAGATCGCCATCCATGATCCGCCGCGTCGTGCCGGTCATGGCATCGATCCGGTGCAGCACGCGCCGCGCCACGAAGATGCCGCCGCCGATGCCGAGCACCACCACAACCAGCACCGACCATTGCGCCGCCTTGGCGACGATGCCGAACAGGCGGCGGCGCTCCTCGAGATCGCGGCCGATCAAAAGCCGAAAACCGCTGGAGAGCTGCGTGACATAGACCAGCGCGCGGTGGCTATGCTCGGTGCTGTCGTCGAGCCGCCGGTAGAACGTCTCCGACCAGCCGGACGAGCCCATCACGCCCGGCGCCAGCGAGCCGACATTGCCGGCGATGGCCTGCCCGGTCGGCGTGGTGATGAGATAGAGATTGGCGCCGGGCCGCAGCGCGCGGCTCTCGATCGCGCCGACGATTCCGCGCAGGCCCCAGCGGGCGAAGATGTCGGTCATCTCGCTGATCTCGGAGGTGACCGTGGTCGAGATCTGCTCGGTGATGAGGCGGCGGGTGTTCCAGGCGAAATAGCCGAGCAGCGAGGCTGCGAACAACGCAAACAACAGCAGATAGACCAGCGTCAGCCGGAACGCCGTGGTGCGGATCAGCTTACCGAAGGCCGTCACGGATCATGTACCCCGCGCCGCGGATGGTGTGGAGCAGCGGGCGGTCAAACCCCTTGTCGATCTTGGAGCGCAGCCGCGAGATGTGGACGTCGATCACGTTGGTCTGCGGATCGAAGTGATAGTCCCAGACGTTCTCCAGGAGCATGGTGCGCGTGACCACCTGCCCCGCGTGCTTCATCAGATATTCGAGCAGGCGGAACTCGCGCGGCTGCAGGGTCAGCTCGTCCTTGCCGCGCGCAACCCTGTGAGAAAGACGGTCGAGCTCGAGATCGCCGACCTTGTAGGTCGTCTCCTCGGCCGGGCCGCCGTGGCGGCGCGACAGCACCTCGACGCGGGCGAGCAGCTCGGCAAAGGCGTAGGGCTTCGGCAGATAGTCGTCGCCGCCGGCGCGCAGGCCCTTGATGCGGTCATCGACCTGGCCGAGCGCCGACAGAATGAGCACCGGCGTCCGGTTGCCCTCGTCGCGCAGCGCGCCGATCAGGGACAGGCCGTCGCGCTTGGGCAGCATGCGGTCGACCACCAGCACGTCGTAATCCCCGCTTTCGGCCATGGCGAGCCCCTCCTCGCCGTCGCTGGCGAGGTCTGCGACATGTCCGACCTCGCGGAACGCCTTGACCAGATAGTCGGCGGACTCGCGGTCGTCTTCGATGATCAGGAGGCGCATTGCGGAAACGGGGGCGGTGGTCACGGTTGGTGTCCATCTACATGGACCGGCCGCGGTTTCCGTGCAAGGCGGCGTGGGCCCGGGGTTGATCGGCAGCAAAGTGGGCGGTGAGGTTGGGGGACCTCACCGCCCGAGTTCCTTCCGACGGAGGGGGGCGTTGTCCAACGGAAGGTCTGTGGGAGCGGAACTTTAAGCCCGCCCCAGGAAGAGCCGCCGACGCGGGGGCACTTGCCGGCGGCCTCCCATCTCGTAAGGGCTCTTAGCCCTTGGCCAGCGGCACCGCGACGAAGCGCGACTGGCCGCCGCTCTTCACACGCATCAGCACGCTGTTCTTGTTGTCGGCCTTCGCGGCGTTGATGGCCTCGCGGACGTCACCGGCAGAGGTCACCGACTTGCCCGCGACCTCCAGGATGACGTCGCCTTCCTTGAAGCCGCGATCGGCGGCCGCGCTCTTCGGATCGACCTCGGTGACGACGACGCCGTCCTTGCCGGCGCCGGCAACGCTCGAAGCGGGCGCGACGGTCATGCCGAGCTTCGGCACGTCGGCGCCGCGGGTCGGGCTCGCATTGTCGCCGCCGGTGTCGGCCTTGGCCTCGATCGTGTTCGGCAGCTTGCCGAGCGTCAGGTTGATGGTCTTCTCCTGGCCCTTCTGCAGGACGTTGAGCTTGACGGAGGCGCCCGGCGCAATGCCGCCGATGGTGCGGGCGAGCTCACGCGCGTCCTTCACCGGCTCGCCATTGACCGCGGTGATGACGTCGCCGGACTGGATGCCGGCCTTCGCCGCCGGACCATTGGCCTGGGGCTCGGCGACCAGCGCGCCCTCGGCCTTCTTCATGCCGAGGCTGTCGGCGATGTCCTGCGTCACCGGCTGGATCTGCACGCCGATCCAGCCGCGGCTGACCGAGCCGCTGTCCTTGAGCTGCGCGATCACGCTCTTGACCGTGGAGGCGGGAATCGAGAACGCGATGCCGACGCTGCCGCCGGACGGCGAATAGATCGCGGTGTTGACGCCGACCACATTGCCGTCGACATCGAACGCCGGACCGCCGGAGTTGCCCTTGTTCACGGGCGCGTCGATCTGGATGAAATCGTCATAGGGGCCGTTGCCGATGTCGCGGCCCACCGCCGAGACGATGCCGGCCGTCACCGTGCCGCCGAGGCCGAACGGATTGCCGACCGCCAGTACCCAGTCGCCGATGCGCGGCTTGCCGTCGGCGAGCTTGGCGAACGGGAAGTTCGAGCTGCCCTCCACCTTGATCAGCGCGAGATCCGTGCGCTGGTCGGTGCCGATCACCTTGGCGCTGTAGGTCTTGCCGTCGTCGGTCGTCACCTCGACCTTGTTGGCGCCGTCGACCACGTGGTTGTTGGTCACGGCATAGCCGTCGGCGGAGATGAAGAAGCCGGAGCCCTGCCCGGTCACGGCGCGGCCGCCACCACGGCCGCCGCGGCCCGGCATGCCGGGAATGCCGTTCTCACCGCCGAAGCGGCGGAAGAAGCGCTCCATCGGCGAGCCCGGCTGGAACGGCGTATCGTCGTCGCTGTCGTCCTTGGCGACCTTCTCCGCGATGTTGACCTTGACCGAAATCACCGACGGCTTCACCCGCTCCACGATGTCGGCAAAGCCGACGGGGCGCGCGACCTTGCTGACCTCGTTGGCGACCTGCGCGTGCGCCGAGGTCGAGAACAGATCGACCGGCGCCCCCTGCGGCGACAGGCCATAGGCGGCGACGCCGAGGCCCGCGACCACGGAGGCCATCAGCGCGAACTTGCGCGCCGAGAACAGCCCGCGCCGGGGCTGGCGATAGGACGGAAGCGAGGACAGGTCGGTCGGACGGTCAGTCATACGGTTTTCTCCGCAAGCGATTTTGGTCAAGGTCTAAACTGGGGTCCCGGGCTGTGCGCCCCGTTCGCCAGTGAAGATGGGGGCCGCCGCCTTACGGCGTGCTGGCTGCGGCGTTAAACTTCTGTAATGGACGGACACGAACACTGCGGCGGAATGGCGCAGATGGTGGAGCGCGACGGAAAAGCCTTGCGAGACCAGGGGTTTGCCAGCGTCCCGGCCGCCCCGTAGCGGCCATCATTTTGGCCGGTCCGACCAAAGTCGTAACCCCGTAGGGCGGGTTAGCCGCAGGCGTAACCCGCCGCCTTCCCAACAGCCCCCGATCCAGCCGCCGCACATCCGCCCGCACCGGAGCCAGCCCCCGGCGGATTGCGCTTTCGCTAATCCGCCCTACCCGTCCGGTGCGCTCGCAATGACGCCCGGAGCAACTATCCTGATCCACACTATCAAACAGCATGTGGAGAAAACTAACCGCGAGTCGAGCCTCCACATCCTCGCGACGCATCCCGCGCCCGAGCTATGCCCTTGAACTCGCACCCTCGCATCGAGGGCACAGGGAAGGCCGGGCGCTGGCCGCGCCCGTGGCCCGCCTGCGGAAAAAATGCAGGCGGCAGGTACCACAGGTCTGGCCGAACACGCCCGGCCCTCCCTGTGCGATGGTGTTAACGATTATACGTGATCTCCCCGGGGACCGGCTGTCTTGCCCCCGTCACCGGCGGATCATCACCACCGGCTTGGCCTCAGCACCGGGAGGCCAGGACCACACGATTTCCCGTCCGCGTTCCACCGTTCGTCGGCGAGGCCAAAGCCCCGCTGCGGCAGCCCGCGTCCATCGCATTCCGAAACCCGCGTCCGTGACGATCGCGATACGCTCCCTCAGCGGAACGGAACGCGCGGAGGATAAGGGTGATTTGGGGTGGAGCGCAAGAGGATTTTTGATTTTCTGAATTTATCGACTGTTTTTCAGAAGAAGAGGTGATTTGGGCTACGGGCAAGGGATGAAGTTAGTACTGCCCTATCCAATACTCGGACGACAACCAAGCGAGCGTGGGCCGGATGAGCGCAGCGATATCCGGAGTCATCTCTAAATCTGGTGCGATCCCGGATGTAGCTGCACTCATGCGGGTTACGCGGACGGACCGCCCCATCGGCGGTGCGTAGGGCGGCTTAGCCGCAGGCGTAAGCCGCCACGATCCAAGCTCGGTCTGCAGTGGCGGATTACGCTGCGCTAATCCGCCCTACTCGACCGAACGCGTCGCCCGGATGAGCGCGGCGATGTCCGGGTTCACCTCGGCAGCGCGTGAGAACCCGGATGTCGCTATCGCTCATCCGGGCTACGGCATCGCCGCCTCAGCTCGCCTTCACGCTCACGATGAACGCATCCACCTCGCGCTTCAGCGTCTCGGCCTGTTGCGACAGTTCGCCGGCGGCGTCGCGGGCGTCGGTGGCGAGGCGGCCGGTTTCGGCCGAGGTGGAGGTGATCTGGGCGATGTGGTTGGAGACGTCGAGGGTGCCGCGGGCGGCTTCCTGGACGCTCTTGGAGATGTCCTGGGTGGCGTTGCGCTGCTGCGAGGTGTCGACCTCGATGCCGGACATGATGGCGCTGATCTCGGAGAGCGTGGTCGAGATGCCGTCGATGGCGCCGCGAGTCTCGGCGGTGATGCCCTGGATGCTGGCGACATGGGCCGAGATCTCGTCGGTCGCCTTGCTGGTCTGGTTGGCGAGGTTCTTCACCTCCGACGCCACGACCGAGAAGCCCCTGCCGGCCTCGCCGGCGCGGGCGGCCTCGATGGTGGCGTTCAGCGCCAGCAAATTGGTCTGCGAGGCGATCGCCTGTACCAGCTGGACGACGGCGCCGATCTTCTCGGCGGCGTCCGACAGCGAATGGATGGTGTTCTTGCTCTTCTCGGCCTGCGACGCCGCGCCCTCGGCGCGCTGGGTGGCGTCGGAGACGCGGCGGCTGATGGTGCCGATCGAGCTCGACATCTCCTCGGCCGAGCCGGCCACCGTCTGGACGCTGCGATTGGCGTGGTTGGCGGCGGCCTCGACCGCATTGGCTTTAGCAGAAGTGTCGTTGGCGGCGCGCGACAGGGTCTCGGCATTGCTCTTCAGCCGGACCGCCGAGGACGCCACGCTGCCGACGACGCTGGCGACGAGCTCGTTGAAGGAATGGATGCGGCCGTCGAGAAAGCGCGAACGCTCGCCCTGGCGCTGCGCCTCCTGCAGCTCGCGCTCCGTGAGGCGCTGGCGCTCGATGCCGTTGGTTTTGAACACCTCCAGCGCGCCGGCGAGCTGGCCGATCTCGTTGCTGAGGCCAAGGCCGGGAATGCGCGTGTCGAATTTCTGGTCGGCGACGTCGCGCATGGCGCTGACCATCGCGGCGAGCGGGCGCAGGACGCCGTTCTGCACGGCGGCGTAGGTCATCAGGCAGACGGCGCTGGCGAACACGGCAATGGCGACGCAGGCCATGAGGAAGTAGGAGAACGCCGACTGCGCCTGCTGATAGGTCAGCATCGCATGATCACGCGCGGGGCCGCTGAGACTGGCGAAATCCGACGACAGGCTGGTGATCTGATTGTTGAGATAGAGCACCGCGATGAAGCCGGTGCCGCCGCCGATCGCCAACAGCATGAGGAGAGAGGCCACGACGCCCCCCACGAGGAAGCGGATCGTCAGATTACTGTTGGAGAACATCGGCTTTGCCCGGGTACGTCAGACGGAATGTCAACGCACACTTCCAGACAAAGGTAAAATAAGATGAAAGCACGGGGGCGGGGCGAGCACGGGGTTTTGCGGGCTACCGGCCGAAGCAAGATGGAGCATCGAAGGCGTGCTGGACGCTGACCATTCCGGCCACGTTCTGCCTTCCGCTCCTCACCCTGAGGAGCCCGCCGCAGGCGGGCGTCTCGAAGGGCGAGGCCCGCGCTGTGGCCTCATGGTTCGAGACGGCGCTGCGCGCCTCCTCACCATGAGGGTGAGCTCCGAAACCGGCGCGGCGCATCGACCATAAGTCGCGCACTTCATGTCGCCGGCGGCGGCTGCTCGGCGGCCATCAGCGCGGCGAGCCGCGCCTCCTCCTCCGCCGTCAGCTTCGGCGTGGCCTCCGGGCCGCGCTGGCCGCGGCGGCGCACCTGCAGCCACAGCGCAAGCCCGCCGCCGAGCAGCAGCACCGGCGGCAGCAGCCACAGCAACAGGGTCTGGCGCTCGAAGCGCGGCTTCAGCAGCACGAACTGGCCGTAGCGCGCGACCAGGAAATCCAGCACTTGATTGTCACTATCACCGGCGGCGAGACGCTCGCGCACCAGGAGGCGCAGGTCGCGCGCCAGCGGCGCATCGGAATCGTCGATCGACTGGTTCTGGCAGACCATGCAGCGCAGCTCGCGCGACAGCGCGCGGGCGCGCTGCTCCTTGGCCGTGTCGGCCATGACCTCGTCGGGCTGCACCGCATGCGCCACCGGCGCCGCGACCAGCAGCAGCGCGAGCGCCGCGAGACCGAGAATGCGTCGCATCCGCCCTACTCCGCCGGCTGCAGCGCGTGCGCGGCACGCGCCGGCCGCGGCGCGCCGACGCGCAGGCGCCGGTCGGACAGCGACAGCAGGCCGCCGAACGCCATCAGCACCGGACCGAACCAGATCAGCAGCACCAGCGGCTTGTGATAGATGCGCACGGCGAGGCCGCCGTCGGCGGTGGCATCGCCGAGCGAGACGTAGAGCTGGCTGACGCCGCGCGTCATCAGCGCCGCCTCCGTCGTCGACATGCCGCGCGTCGTGAAGCTGCGCTTGCTCGGCGTCAGGACGCTGAGCTGCCTGCCGTCCTCGCTGATGACGAAGGTGCTGACGACCTCGCTGAAGTTCGGGCCCTGGCGCTGGGTCATGCCGTCGAACTTGATCTGGTAGCCGGCGAGATTGCGGACGTCGCCAGGACGGAGCGTGCTGATCAGCTCGCTGTTCCAGGTGGTCTCGCAGACGATGCCGAGCAGCGCGACGCCGAGCCCGGCATGCGCGAACGCCGTGCCCCACACCGAGCGCGGCAGGCCGCGGGTCCGGTGCAGCGCGGTCCTGAACGGCAAGCGGGCCACGCCGCTGCGCTCGACCAGATCAACGACGGAGCCGGTGATCACGAACACACCGAGGCCGATGCCAACAGGCGCCAGCGCGCTGCCGCCGCGCGCCCACGCCCAGACGATTGCGATCGCCACCAGCGCGGTGATGCCGGCCGCGAGCAGCCGCTGCATCGCGGCGACGAGATCGCCGCGCTTCCAGGCCAGCATCGGGCCGAACGGCACCATCAGCAAGAGCAGCGCGAACAAGGGGCCGAAGGTGATGTTGTAGAAGGGCGCGCCGACCGAGAGCTTGAAGTCGAGCGCCTCCATGATCACCGGATAGAGCGTGCCGAACAGCACGGTGGCACAGGACACGGTGAGCAGCAGATTGTTCAAGACCAGCGCGCCCTCGCGCGAGATCGGCGCGAACAGGCCGCCCTGCTTCAGCGCGGTGGCGCGGCCGGCGAACAGCGTCAGGCTGCCGCCGATGAACAGCACGAGGATGCCGAGGATGAAGACGCCGCGCGTGGGATCGCTGGCGAAGGCGTGCACCGAGGTGATGACGCCGGAGCGCACCAGGAAGGTGCCGAGCAGCGACAGCGAGAAGGTCAGGATCGACAGCAGGATGGTCCAGACCTTGAGCGCGTTGCGCTTCTCCATGACGACGGCGGAGTGCAGCAGCGCGGTGCCGGCGAGCCAGGGCATCAGCGAGGCGTTCTCGACCGGGTCCCAGAACCACCAGCCGCCCCAGCCGAGTTCGTAATAGGCCCAGTACGAGCCCATGGCGATGCCGAGCGTCAGGAAGATCCAGGCCATCAGGGTCCACGGCCGCACCCAGCGCGCCCAGGCGGCATCGATGCGGCCCTCGATCAGCGCGGCGATGGCGAACGAGAACGAGATCGAGAAGCCGACATAGCCGAGATAGAGCATCGGCGGATGCACGGCGAGCCCGATATCCTGCAAGACGGGGTTGAGGTCGCGGCCCTCGATCGGCGGGGTGGCGAGGCGCGTGAACGGGTTCGAGGTGGTGAGGATGAACAGATAGAACGCGGTCGCCACCCAGGCCTGCACGGCGAGGACGCGGGCGCGCAACGACAGCGGCAGGTTGTTGCCGAAGGCCGCGACCATGGCGCCGAACAGCGCCAGGATCGACACCCACAGCAGCATCGAGCCTTCGTGGTTGCCCCACACGCCGGTGACCTTGTAGAGCAGCGGCTTCATCGAGTGCGAGTTCTCGAACACGTTGGCGACGGAGAAATCCGAGGTCACGTGCAGGGTGATCAGCGCGATGAAGGACAGGCCGGCGAACAGCAATTGCGCCAGCGCCGCCGAGCGGCCGACATTCATCAGCGCGACGTCGCGCTGGGCGGCGCCGAGCATCGGCACGGTCGACTGGATCAGCGCCAGCGCGAGCGCCAGCACCAGGGCATAATGTCCGCTCTCTGCAATCACTGCGTCGCTCCTGCCGCGCTCTTGTCAGCCCCCTCGCGCATCGACACCGGGCTTGGTGTGGCTGCGCCGGCTGGCTTGGCGCCGGCTTGCGGCTTGCCGTAATCGTCCTTCCAATGGCCCTGCTTCTTCAGGCTGTCGGCGACTTCCTTGGGCATGTAGGTCTCGTCGTGCTTGGCGAGCACGGTGTCGGCCTTGAACACGCCGTTGGCATCGAGCGCGCCCTCGGCGACGACGCCCTGCCCTTCGCGGAACAGATCCGGCAGGATGCCCTTATAGGCGACCGCCAGCTTGGCGCCGCCGTCGGCGACCTCGAAGCTGATGTCGAGATCGTCGCCGCGCTTCAGCGAGCCCGGCTGCACCAGGCCACCGAGCCGGAAGCGCTTGCCCGGGCCGATATGCTTCTCCGCCACCATGGTCGGGGTCGAAAAGAACACGATGGAGTCACGCAGCGCGTTGAGCACCAGCCCTGCCGCGACCGCGAGCACGAACAGCGCACCGCCGATGATCGTCAAACGCCTCTGCTTGCGTGTCATCCCGTCATCCCGTTGGCGGCGGAAGCGCCGCTCATCCATCCAAGCCGAAAGTCTTCACGCCCTCGTTGAGCTGCCGCAACCGCTCGGCATTGCCGGACACCGCCTGCCGCGCATCCGACAGCGCCCCCTTGGCCTTGTCGAGATCACCCATCACGACATAGGCGCGCACCAGGCGCAGCCAGCCCTCGACGTCGTCGCCGTTCTGCTTCAGCCGCGCCGCCAGCCGGTCGACCATGCCGCGGATCATCGTCTCGCGGTCACCGTCGCTCATGCTCTTGGCCGCGGCCATCGCCTCGCTCGGCAGCGCCGGCACCTCGCCGCCGCCGACCCGGCCGAGCGCCGCCGTCACCAGCGGCCGCCACGGCGCATCCGCCGGCGCCTTGCCCAGCATCGCCCGCCAGATCGCGCTCGCATCGTCCTTGCGGCCGTCCTGCTCGGCGGCGAGACCGAGATAATAGTTCGACTTCGGCTCGTCGGCCTCGAGCGCATGGGCCCGCTCGAACTCCACCTTCGCCTCGGCGGTGACGACGCCGCCGGCGGCCGCCGTGATCATCTCGCCGAGATCGGCGCGCTTGGCCGCGCCGTCGCCGGCATAGGTGATCATGTTGCGATAGGCCCGAATCGCGTCATCGGTGCGGCCGAGCCGTGCCAGCACCGGGGCGAGCACGGTCCAGCCGCGGCCGTCGGTCGGATTCTTCTGCAGATGCTGCTCGACCTGCGCCACCAGCGTTTCCAGCGGCTGCGTCCCGGTGGGCGGCGCCGCGCGCGCGGTGAGCGGGAAATCCGGCAGTTGCGGCGAGCCGAGCGGCAGGTAGACCGCGAGCGCCACGATCGGCACGCCGATCAGCGCCAGCACGGCCGACGCGCGGCGCAGGCCGAGGCTCGGCTTCACCGTGGCCTCGCCCTCCTGGTCCGCAGCGGCCAAAAGGCGGCGGCCGATCTCGACCCGCGCGGCCTCCGCTTCGACCTTGCCGATCAGCCCGGTTTCGACGTCGCGCTCGATCTCGGCCAGCTGGTCCTTGTAGACGGCGACCTCGCGACCGTCCGACGAGGCCCGCGCGCCCAGGCCGAGCGGCAGCAGGACGGCGAAGATCGCCGCGGCCGTCATCACGGCGAACACGAACCAGAGAGTCATCGGACAGAGTTCCAGTCAGCGCCCACCGGCAGGCGCGCCTCGCGCCGCTTTTAACCAGCACTGTTCCCGGCGGCAATTCACATTTGCCGCCGTGGTAGCCCAGCCGTCCGCGCCGAAAAACTCAGGAGGATTACGTAATTAGGGGACCTCGAACTCGGCGCTCTTGGCGAGATAGCTGCCGCGCCCGTTCAGGGCCACCAGGAAATAGGTCCCCGGCCTGACATGGTCGGTGAGCCTGATCCGCAGCGACCCGACCGGGACCGGCGAGGCGATGGTGATGACGGGATCGGCGAGTGGCGCCCCGCTCGTCTTGTCGACGAGCACGACCTTCGCCTTGATCATGAGGTTGCGATAGGTCGCGCGAACGACGCGGTTCTCGACCTCGACGAAGTTGATGACGGAAATCATGGTCTTGATGAAAAAGGATGGAACCGGGCGGGAACCTATGCGTGGCCCCGGGGCGGGGTCAACCTGAAATTGCAAAATCAAAAACGTAAACAGATTAGCAGAAAATCTCAGCCGGCGCGCGAGGATTTTCGCTCGCCGTTCATCGCGTTCTCGGCCGCCCTGCTCATCAATTGGGCGTAGTCGTTGCCGAACAGGACGTGACAGAAGCGGATCGCCGCCGACACCTGCGACTGCCGATAGGCGCGCGCCCGCGCGTCGCCCGAGCGCAGCGACTGCACCAGCGCTTCGGTGGCCTTCTCGACATATTGCTGCAGGTCGGAATAGGTCCGCAGCGTCACCTCGTTGATCGCGAGCTCGCTGGCATAGTTGCGGCAGACGGCGACGAACTCGATCAGCGCCGCCACCTCCTCGACCTCGCTGCCGTCGACGCCGGCGCCGGCCGGAATGTCCTTGTCGGCGCGCTGGCGCAGGATGCGGCGGACGCGGCCCGGCACGCTGTCGATCTCCGATTGCAGGGCATTGGAGATGTCGGCGCGGATCGCGGTGAGCTGCTTGCCCCAGTTCGATTCCGAGCGCAGGTCGAGCTCGGTGCGCAGGCCGCGAACGCCGTCATGCAGCGTCTTCAGCGTATCGCCGAGATTGGAGAAATGACCGCGCCGGATGTCGGCGCGCAGCACCGAGGCGAGCCCGGCGAGATCGTTGAGCGCGATGGTGACGGCGACGCCGAACGGGGTCGCCGCGACCCTGATCTCGTCATCGGAGGCGGCGATCTTGGTGGCGAGCCGGATGATCTGCCAGGGCGCGGCGAGCCGCTGCATCACCAGCGACAATGCGAACGGCAGCATCGAGGGCGTCTGCAGCGACGGCACGTTGATGGCTTCGGTGACGGAGGCAATCTGCGAATCGCCGAGCACGCGGATGATGCCGGGCAACCGGCCGTTGAGGCCGTCGAGCGCCTCGCGATTCTGCAGCACCAGCCCGATCGGCAGCAGATCCTCGATCACGCTGGGGGCGCCGATGCGGGCCAGCGCGCGCTGGCGGTCGCCGGTCGCATTGGGGCCGACGAGGTTCATCAGCGCGTCGGCGGCGGCGCGCTGCAGCTTGCGCGCGGCCATCTCGACCTCGCGCGAACTGTCGCTGGAGACCGCCATCGCGGCCTCGAATTCGGCGTAGCGCTCCGGCGCGCCTTCGCGACCGAGCCACTGCCAGACCGGCAGCAGCGAGGCACGGCGGATCTGGCCGGGACGGAGAGGACCGGTGGAATCGGTGAGGAACGGGTCGAGCGGCCGGAACAGCCGACGCGGGCCGTCGCCGCTCTGGCGGCGCTCCTCGCGGGCCTGCGGACGGGCGATCTCGATGGCGGGTTGCGGCCGCGCCGGGTCGGCAGATGGAGCGGGAGCCGCCGGCGCGACGGGACGCACCACCTTGCGCAGTTGCTCGAGCACCAGGGTCGCCACGGCGACGTCCTGGCCGCGCTCAATGGCGCGCTCGAATTCGCGCATCAGGAGCGACTGCGCGTTCGGCGGCAGCTGCCCGAGATATTCCCTTAACCGCTCGTGAGCTGTCTGACCCATGCGCCGGCGTGCAAATTTCCACGGCGAGAGCGCACATCGCGCACCCCTGCCCGAACCATAGCGTCCGCGGTATTAAGAACACCTTTAGGATGGCGAAATTCGCCGCCCCGTCAAACGCCGGGCAATCTCAGCTCCGCCCGCAGTCCCCCGGTCGGGGCATCGCCCAGGGTCAGGCGGCCGCCATAGAGCGCGGCCAGATCGGTGACGATCGACAGCCCGAGCCCCGATCCCGGCTTGGATTCGTCCAGCCGCTGGCCGCGCCGCAGCACCTGGGCGCGCTCGGCGGCCGAGAGGCCGCGGCCATCGTCGTCGACCACGATCCGCAGCATCGGCGACGCCCCGGACTGGGCCGGCGGCTCCACCGTGAGCTCGACCGAAACCCGCGAAGCCGCCCATTTGCAGGCATTGTCGACCAGATTGCCGACCATCTCCTCCAGATCCTGGCGCTCACCGCGAAACCTCGCGGCGGGATCGGCGGTCGCCTCGACCACGATGCTGCGGTTGCGGTAGATCTTTTCCATGGTGCGCCGCAGCGCCTCGATGGCCGGCGCCACCTCGGTCACGGTGGATACGATGGTGACGCGCGCGGCGATCCGCGCCCGCTCGAGGTGGTGGGCGACCTGGTCGCGCATGACGTCCGCCTGCTCCATCACCTTGGCCGCGAAGGGGTCCGCCGCATGGGTCGCCGCTTCATTCACGATGACGGAGAGCGGCGTCTTGATGGCATGGGCGAGATTGCCGACATGCGTGCGCGCCCGCTCGACGATCTCGCGATTGGCATCGATCAGCGCATTGGTCTCGCGGGCCAGCGGCGCGATCTCGACCGGAAACTCCCCTTCCAGCCGCTCGGCGCGCCCGGACCGGATGTCGGCGATCGATTCGGAGATCCGTTTCAGCGGCGCGAGGCCATAGCGGACCTGGAAGATGGTCGTGAGCAGCAGCACGATCCCGAGCGCCGTGAAGGTGCCGCCGAGGTAATAGTCGAAGCTGCGGGTCTCGTCGAAGATCTCCGAGGCATCGCCGGCGACGCTGACCAGGAATTTGCCGTCGGAGCCGAGATCCACCGGGCGCTCGACCATGCGCAGGTCCTGGTTCTCCGGCCCCTCGACATAGCCGATCCGGATCCCGGCCGCCGTGAGCTCGACCCCCTGCTCCTCCAGCTTGGGCAGCTTCTTGTCCCACAGCGAGCGCGAGGCCCGTACCTCCGGCTTCTCGGCGTCGGTACGGGTGATCTGCCAGTACCAGCCGGACAGCGGCAGCTCGAACAGCGGCTCGCCCAATGACTGGAATTGGCGGTCCGGTGGATCATCGGGGGTGGCGACCTCGGCGATCAGGGTGCGCAGATAGAGGTTGAGCCGTCGGTCGAAGGCGCGCTCGGTCGCGTTGCGATAGACCGAGGACAGCACGATGCCGGTAATGGCGAGAATGACCACGAGCCACGCGGTCGCGGACAGGAACAACCGGGTGGCAAGTGAACTCTGGCGCATGACCGCAAACTAGCGAAACGGCCGGCGCCCGGCCACCTCGAATGGCATGCTCCGGAAACGGATCAGGCGCCTGCGGCCGGCGGCGGGGTCAGCAGGTAGCCGAGGCCGCGCACGGTCTGGATGACGTCGCAGTCGAGCTTCTTCCTGATGCGGCCGACGAACACCTCGATCGTGTTCGAATCGCGGTCGAAGTCCTGGTCGTAGAGATGCTCGACCAGCTCGCTGCGCGAGACGACGCGACCGGAATGATGCATCAGATAGGACAGCAGGCGGTATTCGTGTGAGGTCATCTTGACGGGGTTGCCTGACACGCTGACCTTGCCGGTGCGGGTGTCGAGGGTGACCGGCCCGCAGGTCAGCTCGCTCTGGGCATGGCCGGCCGAGCGGCGCAGCAGCGCGCGGATGCGCGCCAGGACTTCCTCGAGATGGAACGGCTTGGCGACATAGTCGTCGGCACCGGCGTCGAAGCCCTGGACCTTGTCGCTCCAGCGGTCGCGCGCGGTCAGGATCAGCACGGGCATCGCCCGGCCATTGCGCCGCCAGGCTTCCAGCACCGAGATGCCGTCCATCTTGGGCAGGCCGATGTCCAGCACGACAGCGTCGTAGGGCTCGCTGTCTCCCAGATAGTGCCCTTCCTCACCATCGAACGCACGGTCCACAACGTAGCCGGCGTCGCTCAGGGCCGTGGTGAGCTGACGGTTGAGATCCGGATCGTCCTCGACAACGAGCAGACGCACGCTTGCCTCCAAAGCTGAACTGCACGATTTCCGCCCTCAAGATGAACCGGAAGGCCGTGAACCGTGCATGAACGGAACCCGAGCGACCAAGTTACTTTTTGGTCATCTCGATCGGGACCGCCGGCAAGGGCCGACAGAATTGGGGCGGATATAAGCTCTGGAGGATGGGCATGTGAAGACCCGCCGCACCGATGGCGGGGCTCGAACGCGGACCTGCGGGGACGCGGACGGACGTTGCTCCCCCGGTCCCCTCCCCAGCCACGCAACGGAGCGGGTCGAACGGTCCTCGTGTCAGGTGCGGAAGAACACGAACCAGACCAGGCCAAGGACCAGCAGCGCCAGTCCGGTGGAGATGGCCAGCATCGCCAGGACGGACGGTCCAGGCTCACCCTGCCGCGCTTCGGTGGGGGTCTCGACGATCTGCGTCGGTCGTCTGGCTGCCATGGTGCCCTCAGCTGACTGTTATCCGCGTTCGAGCGGTAAAGCGCTCTGTCACGCACTCTCGTTGGCAACGTCGGCAGCCAGGTGATGTTCCGGTACGGCGCCCCCCCCTGCGACGGGTTAACGCCGATCCGAGAATCTGCCGGCCAGCTTGTTGAATCCGCAGCCTCGGGTGTTATCCTCGCGGCTGCCGCGAGAACGACATCCGCAGCAGCCCGGTTCGGAGCAAGCCGTTAGTTCGGAGTTAAGTGGAGTAGGTCATGGCCCCGCGCGCCAATTGGAAGGGTTTTCTGCGCCTGTCGCTCGTGACCTGTCCGGTCGCGCTCTATCCGGCGACGTCGGAGTCCGAGAAGGTCTCCTTCAACCAGATCAACCGCAAGACCGGCCACCGCATCAAATACAGCAGGGTCGATGCCGAGACCGGCGAGGAAGTCGCCAATGACGACATCGTCAAGGGCTACAAGGTCGACACCGACACCTACATCGAGGTCACCAAGGACGAGCTCGAGGACATCGCGCTGGAATCGACGCACACCATCGAGATCGACGAGTTCGTGCCGCGCACCGACATCGACAGCCGCTATCTGATCCGCCCCTATTACCTCGTCCCTGACGGCAAGGTCGGCCATGACGCCTTCGCGGTCATTCGCGAGACCATCCGCAGCATGGACAAGGTCGCGATCGGCCGTGTCGTGCTCACCAACCGCGAGCACATCATCGCGCTGGAGCCGCTCGGCAAGGGCCTGATGGGAACGCTGCTGCGCTACCCCTACGAAGTGCGCAACGAGGAAGAATATTTCGACGACATCCAGGATGTGAAGATCACCAGCGACATGCTGGATCTCGCCAAGCACATCGTCGAGAAGAAATCGGCCGACTTCCAGCCGGAGAACTTCGAGGATCACTACGAGGCCGCGCTGATCGAGCTCATCAACAAGAAGCGCAGCGGCGTGACGATCGCCGCCAAGGCCGCGCCGAAGTCGAGCGGCAACGTCATCAACCTGATGGACGCCCTGAAGCGCAGCCTTGCCAGCGAGGGTGACAAGGCGCCCGCCGCGGCCGCCCCCGCGCCGAAGGCCAAGGCCAAGAAGCCGAAGAAGCGCGTCGAAGGCCAGCGCGAGATGCTGCTGCCGATCAGCGGCAAGAAGGCCAAGGACGAGACGAAGAAGGCCGAGGAGCCGAAGAAGTCGGAGAAGCCCGTGCGAACCACCGCACGCTCACGCAAAGCGAGTTGAGGCTTCGATACGGCGAGCGACCTCCGGATCTCTGCACGTCGTACGGGTCCTCTGCATAACGGTCGCTCGGCCGCGACTGCCGCGAGTTCCAGGTGTTGCAGCGGGCACGCCACACCGCGCGTGGCCACGGGTCTGTCATCCACCAACGACACCGCATCGATCGCCGCCGTCCCATTCACGGCGGAAACATCTGCCTTGGTCAGGTAAGTTGATCCTGCGGCGGTGATCCAGCGATCAGGCGCGGATTTGTGATCGTTTCGACATCGCTTCGATGCTTGCGGAATGATCACGTCGCGCCTAGCTCTGCGGCGCGGGATGGTGATCCGGGCGTACAGCTTCCTGATGGAAGATCGATGTGCCTGGTCGGTCGGGACGACGCTGGCGAAGTCGTCCCAGCCGCGCGACGCGGCGTATCAGGGGGATATGGATGTTTCAGCACGATGCGGACCAACGCCGGGCGCAGTACGCCTAGCGATGGCACGGGTTCAGCTGTCCGAGCTCTCCGCTTTCGCAGCCGTCGCGGATTCGTTGAGCTTCACCAAGGCCGCCGCTTATCTCGGCTGCTCCTTGCCCACCATCAGCCAGACCATCAAGAGCCTCGAGGAGCGGCTGGACGTTAGGCTGTTCAACCGGACGACACGCAGCGTGGCCCTCACGGAGGCCGGCGAGCGCCTGCTGGCGGAGATCCAGCCGATTCTCGAACGGGTCGACCAGGCCATCGAGAGCATCAACGCGTTCCGCGACAAGCCGATGGGCACCCTGCGCCTGACCGTATCCCGCGTGTTCGCCGTAAGGGGGCTCGGCCCCCTGATCAGGTCATTCCTGGCCGAATACCCGGACATCCATATCGAACTGGCTGTCGACGACACCAACAGTGACATCGTGCGCAATCGCTTTGATGCCGGCATCAGATCCGGACACCGGGTGGAGCGCGACATGAAGGTCATCCGCGTCTTCGACGAGTGCAGCTTCGTTGCGGTTGCCGCCCCCGGCTATCTCGCGGCGCATCCCGCGCCGGCCGTTCCCGACGATCTCCAGGCCCATAATTGCATCCGGCATCGGGTCCCTGCCGACGATACGCTGCAGCCCTGGATCTTCGAAAAGGGCGGCGAGCGCACCGAGATTGCTGTGGACGGCTCCCTCATCGTCAACGACTTCGATCTCGCGCTGAATGCCGCACTCGACGGCATCGGCGTCGCTTATCTCGTCGAGCCGATGATCGAGCCGCATCTGGCCGAAGGACGGCTAATGCGGCTGCTGCCCGGCTGGCGCTACGCGACGCCCGGACTGTTCCTGTACCATCCAAGCCGCCGGCAACCGCCGATGCCGCTGCAGGTCTTTCTCGACTTCGTCAAGCGCTGGCGCAGCGGCGTCACCCTGGACGCGATGTCGCGCGCGGCGGATTACGGCGCACACGGGTTGGTAGCAGCGACGTCCCATCGAACGTCGATGCACGTCGAGCCCAACCGCCGCTAAGATCACGTGCGAGGCCGGAGAGATCATTCGCGCGTCGGCAGCGACGCTGCGAAACGCCATGATGCGCGCAGTTTGCGATGTGCAGCGGGATTGTTCGGGATTCCCATCTAACCTATTCACGATTATCACCATTAACAAATTGACACAGCGAGGCCAAAACCGCGGCGTGACTGCGTCGACGCTGGTGCGTGCGAGCAGCGTGTTAACGACGATCGAGTGTGCCTCGAACAAGCAGAGCACATTCATCAAATCGAAATTGGCTCATGCACACTGCATTCAACCATTCCGCCAGTCGCGCCGATCAAGCCGTCGCCGGAATCAAATGTGTGAGAGCAGCAATCTGGCGAAGCCAGAGGCGACACGCGGGGGGCCGTGTGCATCGCCGTCAACCGGAGAAACGGAAATGAAGACGTTGAGGGGCCTGCTACTCGGAACGGGAGCAGTGATACTGTCCGCCGCGGCGGCGCAGGCCGCGGATCTTCCGCTGAAGGCCAAGGCCGTCGAATATGTGAAGGTGTGCTCGCTGTACGGCACCGGCTTCTACTACATTCCCGGCACCGACACCTGCATCAAGCTCGGCGGCTATCTGCGCGCCGAGACCGCGCTGTGGACCAACAGCAATTACGGTGGCGCCTATTCAGGCCAGGCCGGCGCAGACAACCGCCTGAGCAACCGCTATCAGACCCGTTCGCGCCAGGATCTGAACATCGATACGCGCACCGCGACCGAATATGGCGTGGTGCGCACCTACTTCGAGACCGTGCTGAACTGGACTTCGGGCTCCTATGGCGGCGCGGGCGCCGGCGCCACCTCCTACACCGGCGATGCCATCTCGGGCGGCATCGTCGGCGTCTACTACGCCTTCATTCAGTTCGCCGGCTTCACGATGGGCAAGGCGGTGTCGACCTTCGACGCGCCCTGGACCAACTATCCCGGCAACAATTTCGACGGCCTGGTCGGCGGCAGCGGCTCCAACAACGGCGTCAACCAGTTCACCTACACCGCCGATTTCGGCCAGGGCATCACCGCCGCGGTCTCGCTGGAAGACCAGACGCAGTTCTTCACCACCAACATCTGGAACACGTCGGGCATCACCGCGGCCGGCGTGCTCGGCGGCAATTATGGCTCGAGCAGCTTCGGCGGGACGGTGTCTCCCGACATCATCGGCATGGTTCGCGTCGACCAGGCGTGGGGCATCTTCCAGGCGTCGTTCGCCGCGCATGACAATCATGCCGCCTATTACGGCGCGACCGAGACCTCGGGTCATCCCTCCGACAAGTGGGGCTGGGCCGCGCAACTGGCGCTGTCGATCAAGAACATCCCGACCGGTCCGGGCGACGTCGTCAACCTGCAGGCGGTCTACACCGACGGCGCGAGCCGCTACAACTTCCAGAGCCTCGCCAATACGACCTACGCGATGTACGGCGGCACCAACGTAGCCGGCGCCTATCAGAGCATCGGCTTCGCCGGCGTCGCCGACGCGGTGTTCGGCACCGGCACGGGCCTGTCGACCGTGCAGACCTGGGGCATGCGCGGCGCCTTCACCCACAATTGGGATCCGCGCTGGAATACGGCGCTGTACGGCGCCTATGCCCAGGTGCGCTATGGCCAGACGGGATCGAGCCTCATCTGTGCCGGCATTGCCGCCACCGCGATGCTGACGGCGGGCTCGACCTGCAACCCCGACTTCAATCTCGGACAGATCGGCCTCATCACCCGATGGACGCCGGTCAAGGGCCTGACCTTCTCGGCCGACGTGACCTACAGCCACCTCGACCAGAAATATTCGGGCACGGCGATTGCTCCGGCCGTCACGAGCACGGCGAAGCCGGCCGCGATCTACCAGCTCAAGGACCAGGACACGGTGAGCATGCTGCTGCGCGCCCAGCGCAACTTTTGAAGCTGGGCTGTTGAACCTCTGACTGCTCGACGAGCTTCCGGCGATGCCCCCGCCGGAAGCTTCGTTCGTGGAGACTGGCGGCGCGTCGCATGCAACAGAATGGGATGGGGCACAATGCAGCAGGCGTCGTGCACAATCACGACGCCTGTGACTTGATCGGCCAATGAGTTGATCACGCGCCGACTTGATCGCGCGGCAATTTGACCGCCGGGCTACTTGATCGAGGTGTTGATCGCGGTGAACTTGCTGCTCAGCCCCGAGCCCAGGCCATTGACGGCCGCCAGGATCACGATGCTCAATCCGCCGGCAATGATGGCGTATTCGATCGAGGTCGCGCCAGCCTGATTCTTCAGGAAGCTCGCAATCAACTGCCGCATCTACCTCTCCGGTCGGGCTCGATCATCTGACGCGCCGGAAGGGCGCGCCGAGGCCGGGATGGACGCCCCGCCGGAAACCCTCCGTCATCGGCTTGAACAATCGGTTAACCCGATGAGGTACCTGCGCGGCCCAGATTCGGAGCCGGCATTCCATCGCAGGCCCGCCCTCGCCCGACCTCCGAGATCCGAACCGGAGTGCAAGCAACTGAACTTGCTTCGCTTTATTCTCAGTCCGCTGCCCCCTGGCCGGTTGGCGGCAAAGCCGAGCCGCTGAATCCTCGTCCGACACATTCAGAGAAAATTCGGCTTATCCGCCAGATGCCACGTCATGATCTGGGTCAACGGCGATGGCGTGGACCGCCTTAAAGGTTATCCTGGTCGCCATGAGCACAACAGATTCCGCCCGCCCCCAGCTCAAGATCCGCAGCGTCGCGCTCGACACCGGCCGCGAGAACGTTGTCGTGATCTCCCGCCGCTCGAAGGCGCTGCGGCCCGAGGTCTTCCGCGGCTTCAGCCGCGTCGAGCTGCGCTGCAACTCGCGGACGCTGCTGGCCACACTCCTGATCACCGACGACGACGCACTGATCGGGCCCGACGAGATCGGCCTGTCGGAGCCGGCGCTGCGGCGCTTTGCCGAGCCGGCCGGCACGCTCGCGACCGTGTCGCCCGCGACGCCGCCCGACAGCATGGAGGCGGTCCGGGCCAAGATCCGGGGCGAGACCTTGAGCGACCAGGCGATCGTTGCCGTGATCGAGGACCTCACCCACTACCGCTATTCGGACATGGAGATCGCAGCCTTCCTGATCGGGTCGGCCAGCTTCATGACCTCGGGTGAGCTGCTGGCGCTGACGCGCGCCATGGCCAATGCAGGCACTCAGCTCAAATGGCCGGACCCGGTCGTGGTCGACAAGCATTGCATCGGCGGCATCCCCGGCAACCGCACCTCGATGGTGGTGGTGCCGATCGTCGCCGCCCACGGCCTGACCATCCCGAAGACCTCCTCGCGTGCGATCACCTCGCCGGCCGGCACCGCCGACACGATGGAGGTGCTGGCGCGGGTCAATGTCGGCGCGGAGGAGATGAAATCGATCGTCGCCGCCTGCAATGGCTGCGTGATCTGGGGCGGCCACGTCAACCTGTCGCCGGCCGATGACATCCTGATCTCGGTCGAGCGCCCGCTCAGCCTCGATACCCGCGAGCAGATGGTCGCCTCGATCATGTCGAAGAAGCTCGCTGCCGGCTCGACGCATCTGCTGCTCGACCTGCCGGTCGGCCCGACCGCCAAGCTGACCAGCGGAGCGGAGGCGATGCGCCTGCGCAAGCTGTTCGAGTTCGTCGGCGACAGGTTCGGTCTCAAGGTCGAGGTGATCACCACCGACGGCCGCCAGCCGATCGGCAACGGCATCGGGCCGGTGCTGGAGGCGCGCGACGTGATGGCGGTGCTGGGCAACGAGCCGTCGGCCCCGGCTGACCTGCGCGAGAAATCGCTGCGGCTGGCGGCGCATCTGCTCGAATATGATCCGAAGCTGCGCGGCGGCGCCGGCTATAACAGGGCGCGCGAGCTGCTCGACAGCGGCGCGGCGCTCAAGCAGATGCTGAAGATCATCGATGCGCAGGGCCCACCGGAATGCCGCAGCGAGCTCGGCGATCTCGCCTTCGACGTCAAGGCCGAACACGACGGTATCGTGTCCGCGATCGATTGCCTGCGGCTCAATCGCCTGGCGCGCACCGCCGGCGCGCCCGTGAACAAGGGCTCCGGGATCATGCTGTTCAGGAAGATCGGCGATCGTGTCGACCGGGGTGAGCCACTCTATCGCGTGTTCACCTGCGATCCATCGGAGCATGATCTGGCCGCAGCCGCAGCCGCAGCCAACCACGGCTATAGCTTCGCCGACGGCGCGAACGGTCATTCGTGATGAACCCTCGTCGAGCATCGATCCATCGTCCTCGGGAGACCGCCGCATGAGTGTGACCGTTCGATTCTGCGGTGCCGCGCACACCGTCACCGGGTCCTGCTATCTGGTCCGGACCGACAACGGACAGATGCTGATCGACTGCGGCCTGTTCCAGGGTCAGAAGACGCTGAAGGAGCTCAATTACGGCGACTTCCCATTCCGTCCCGCCGATATCGACGCAGTGCTGCTGACGCATGCGCATATCGACCATAGCGGCCTGCTGCCGAAACTGGTGCGCATGGGCTTCGACGGCAAGATCTTCGCGACGCGCGGCACCATCGATCTCTGCTCCTGGATGCTGCCTGATGCCGGCAACATCCAGGAGCAGGAGGTGCTGGCGCTGAACCGCCGCAACACCGCGCGCGGCCGCGGCGAGGTCAGCCCGATCTACACCCAGGACGACGCCATCGCCGCGCTGCAATACTTCCAAGCCGTCCCCTACGAGACCTGGACCGATATCATTCCCGGCGTCCGCGCCCGCTACTGGAATGCCGGGCATCTGCTGGGCTCGGCCTCGATCGAGATCGAATTCGCAGGACAAGGCGCCGACGGCGCACCGCTGCGGCTGCTCGCCTCCGGCGATGTCGGGCCCGACGCCAAGCTGCTGCAGCCGGACCCGAAAGCGCCCGAGGGCTTCGACTACGTGATCTCGGAGGCGACCTATGGCGACCGCATCCGTGAGCCGACCACGCCGGAGCTGCGCCGCGGCCGTCTGGCCGGCGAGGTGCGCGACGCGGCGGCGGCCCAGGGCGCGCTATTGATCCCTGCCTTCGCGGTGGAACGGACGCAGGAGCTGATCGTCGATCTGGTCGGCCTGATGGAGCGTGGCGAGATTCCGGCCGCGCCGATGTTCCTGGATTCGCCGCTGGCGATCCACGCCACCGAGGTGTTTCGCGCGCACACCGAGAGCCTCGACGGCGGCAGCGATGTCGGCCGTCTGTTGTCGTCGTCGCATCTGCGCTTCACCGAGACCGTCGATGAAAGCAAGGCGATCGCCAAGCTGACCGGCTTCCACATCATCATCGCCGCCAGCGGCATGTGCGATGCCGGTCGCATCCGCCATCATCTCAAGCGCTGGCTGTGGAACAGCCGCGCCACCGTGCTGCTGGTCGGCTACCAGGCCAACGGCACGCTTGGGCGCTTCCTGCAGGACGGCGTCAAGGCGGTGCGCATCCAGGGCGAGGAGATCAAGGTCGCGGCGCGCATCCGCATGATCGACGACTATTCCGGCCACGCCGACGGCGCCGAGATCGCGCGCTGGATCGCGGCCCGCCGCCCGATCGCGCGCGGCCTCTTCCTGTCCCACGGCGAGGACGCTGCGATCGCGGCGCTGGCGACGCGCGTCGCCGAGCGGATCGTGCCGGCGGCGAAAGTGTTCTCGCCCCTGCTCGACGACGTCTATGAGCTGACGAGCGCAGTGCCGACGCCGCTCGACGTCGCGCGCCGACGGCGGCTGGCGCCGGAGGCGGTCACCCGGCTGGACTGGCACAACGACATGTCGGGTCTGCTGCTCGACATCCACGAGCGGATCGAGCAGGCCGCCGACGATCGCGCCCGCGGCGTCATCATCCGCCGCCTGCGCCGGGCGCTGGAGGAGTGATGCGAGCGGCGTAGCCGCGAAGGCTGCGCGCCTGCGATGTTCGTCGTCGAACGGTCACACTTTGATCGCACCTTGAGGACGATCGGGTGCGGTGCGAAGCTCACAGACGGCGACGCTCTCGCAGCTTGTGCATATTGAAACACACAACGTGCCGACGGCTGGTCTCCGAGAGCTGTTCTGATAGGCTCGGCACGTGGTTCATGACAACGGAACGATCCGGGTGAACCGGGCGCAGGTGGGGAAACGAGGGGCTCTCACATGCATCAACCATCGAAATGGTGGGCGGGACTGATCGCTGTTGCCGTGCTGTGGCTCGCGGCCATGAGCTTCAAGACGGCGGGGGTCGAGGACGATATCGCACCGCGGGCACGTGCCGCCGTTGCCGCCGCCGTCCCCGACACAGCCGCGGCTCTCAAGGTCTCTGTCGCGGGGCGTGACGTTCGCATCGAAGGGCCGGAGTTCAGTCCCGATCAGTCGACGAAACTGGAGGACGCCGCGTCGGTCAACGGCGTTCGGCTCGTCGACGGCACCTACGACAAGCTGCCGACACCGAAGCCGTATGCCTTCCGCGCCACGCGAAACGGCGGCCAGCTCGTGCTCGAAGGCGCGGTGCCGACGCCCGCCGTTCGAAATGCCGTGCTCAATGCCGTCCGTTCGTCCGGCGGTGAGGTGGTCGATCGCCTCGGCTATGCGCTGGGAGCTCCGGCCGACTTCGCGGCCATCGCGAGCCACGGATCGGTCCAGGCCGCCAAGCTCAACGGCGGCGCGTTCGCGCTCGCGGACAAGGCCTATTCGATCGCAGGTGCCGCCGCATCGTCGGACGCCTATGAGGCCGCCATCGCCGCGACGCGGCAGTTGCCGGGCGGCGCCGTGCTCGACAAGGTCGCGATCCTGCCGCCGGAGGCAAAACCGTTCATCTGGAGCGCGGTTCGCGAGGGCAACACGCTGGTGATGTCCGGCGTCGTTCCGAATGACGACATCAGGCGCGTGCTCGAGGCCGCCGCGATCAAGGCCTGGCCCGGCGCGTCGGTGATGCATCACATGCAGATCGCGCGTGGCGCGCCTGCTGGCGATTTTGGTGCCTACACGTCCTATGCGCTGACGGAGCTCGCCAGGCTGAGCACGGGCCGCGTCGTCATCTCCGACGCCACCTACACGATTTCGGGCGAGGCGCCCTCGACCGCCGCCTACGATGAATCGATGGCCGGTGTCGGCAAGCTGCCGACCGGGCTGACCTTGGCGAAGGCCGACATTCTGCCGCCGGAGATCAAGCCCTATCGCTGGTCGGCGGAGTTCGACGGCACCGGCTTGAGCCTCACAGGTCTCGCGCCGAGCGGAGCGACCCGCGATGCGATGCTGGGCTCCGCCAGCGGACAGTTCGACGGCAAGCCGATCAAGAGCCAGATCGACATCGCCCGCGGCGCCCCGGATGGCGACCTTGCCAAAGCGAGCGCGAGCCTGCTGCAGCAGCTCGCCAGGCTGTCGGAGGGGCGCGCCGAGATCAACGACACCCAGGTCTCGCTCAGGGGCGTCGGACTCGCCAACGTCACCGGCGCAGCCGTGCGCGAGCAACTGGCCGGCGCCCTGCCCGCGCCGTTTGCGCTCGCGTCCATCGACGTCCGCGACGGCCCGGTCTCGCCTTACGCGTTCGGACTGCAGAAGCAGGACGGCCGCGTCAGGCTGAGCGGCTATGTGCCTGATGATGCCGCCCGCCGCGATCTCGTCGACGCCGCCACGTCGACGTTCATCACCGAGACGGTCGAGGACGGCCTGAAGATCGGCGACGGCGCGCCAAAGGATTACGTGCAGTCGCTGAAGGCGACGTTCCCGGCGCTGGCGCGGCTGTGGTCGGGTGCGCTGACGGCGAAGGACGCGGCGATCACGGTCGACGGGCTCGCCATCTACGACAAGTCGGCAGAGCAGGTCCGCAAGGAGCTCGCCGATGCGGTCGGCAGCGGCTTCAAGCTCGACGACGTCAAGATCGGCCTCAAGCCGGAAAGCCCGCCACTCGCGGTCACGGAGTGCCAGCCGGCGTTCAACGGGCTGCTCGCCAAGGGCCGCGTCCGCTTCAGCACCGGCAGCGCCGAGCTCAGCCGCGAGTCGCTGGCGCTGCTCGATCACCTGATCGAGGTTGCGCAGCGCTGCAAGGATGCCGAGATCGCGATCGAAGGCCACACCGACAATGTCGGCGACGAAGATAACAACATGGACCTCTCCAAGCGCCGGGCGGCCGCGGTGGTCGGCTATATCGGCGACGCCGGCATCGACACCTCGCGCATGACCTCGGAAGGCTACGGCCAGACCAAGCCGGTCGCCTCCAACGACACGGCCGAAGGCCGCGCGCAGAACCGCCGCATCGAATTCGTCGTCAAGTGAGGCGCTGACATCATGATGTACGACCTTGCGACATTTCCGTTCTGGATCATCCTCGCCGTCGGCATCGGCGGCTTTGTCGGCTGGCGCACCTGGTCGGACGCGCCGCGGCCGGATTGGCTGAGAAGCTGGCTGCTGCCGGCGACGCTCGCCCTCGTCATCGGGATCGTGATGGCGCTGCTGAGCGTGCTGCCCGGACGTGCCGGCCTGTGGCTCGAGGTCGGCCTGCTGATGGTCGGCGCCTATCTGCTCGGCTGCCTGATCGGCGGACAGCTCAAGGACTATGTCGGGCTGGGTGACACCAGTGCGATGTCTCCGGGCGGTCCTGGACACAGCGTCGCGTTCGCCGGCGCAACGGCGGCGGCAAGTCCTTGGGCGGACAGCCCATCCCCGGCTGCGCAAGCCGCAGCCAGCGTCGAGGCCGATCGCCTCGCCACTGAAGCCGCCGCAAAAGCCGAAGCCGATCGTGTTGCGGCCGAAACCGCTGCAAGGGCGGAGGCCGAGCGTCTAGCCGCCGAAACGGCCGCAAAGGCCGAGGCTGAGCGGCTCGCCGCGGAAGCCGCGGCAAAGGCCGAGGCTGATCGTCTGGCGGCCGAGGCCGCGGCGAAGGCCGAAGCCGAACGTCTCGCTGCCGAGGCGGCGGCGAACGCCGAGTCCGAGCGCCTTGCTGCGGAGGCCGCCGCGAAAGCCGGAGCCGACCGCCTCGCTGCGGAAGCAGCCGCGAAAGCAGAGGCCGATCGTGTTGCGGCAGAAGCGGCTGAAAAGGCCGAAGCTGAACGCTTGGCCGCTGAGGCAGCGGCGAAAGCCGAAGCGGACCGTCTTGCGGCGGAGGCCGTCGCGAAAGCCGAGGCGGAGGCTCAGCGTCTCGCGGCCGAAGCGACCGCCAAGGCCGAGGCCGATCGCCTGGCCGCCGACGCGGCCGCACGCGCGGAAGCCGATGACCTCGCCGCAGACGCCGAGGCGGAACGGCTTGCAGCCGAGGTTGCCGCATCATCGGCACCGGAGATCCCGGCCTCGGCCGACGGCAGGCCGCCGGCCCTGCCCGCACCCAACGGTGCCGCCGATGATCTCAAGCTGATCAAGGGCATCGGACCCAAGAACGAGCGCGTCCTCAACGACATCGGCATCCACCATTTCAGCCAGATCGCGGCGTGGTCGCCTGACCATGCGAGCTGGGTCGGCCATCACATGGCCTTCCCCGGCCGGATCGAGCGCGAGCATTGGATCGCGCAGGCCAAGCTGCTCGCCGCGGGCCTCGACACCGCGCATTCGACTGCGGTGAAGTCCGGCGCGATCACGATCGATGATCAGGCCGACGCGCCGCTGAGCGAGGACGAGGCCAGCTACCTCCTGGCCCACCTGCCGGCGCTGATGCCGCCCGTCGAGAACGAGGACGCCCATGGCGGCAGCCGGCCGCTCGGGCTGGCGGCGCCGCGCGGCGGGCAAGCCGACGATCTCAAGCTCATCAAGGGCATCGGCAAGCAGAACGAGGCCCGGCTGCACGGCCTCGGCATCTGGCATTTCGAGCAGATCGCAGCCTGGACCGCCGAGCACGCCAAATGGGTCGGCTCGTATCTGGCGTTCGCAGGACGGATCGAGCGCGAGCGATGGATCAGCCAAGCCAGGGAGCTGGCGAGCGGCCGATCGACCGAATTTGCGAAACGCGTCGAGGCTGGTCTGGTGAAGTCATCGCTCGACGACGGCTCGCGCGGGCAGGACAACATCGAGATCCCTCAGCCGCGCGAGTAGCAGCCCCAACTGACGAACCGTAGGGTGGGCAAAGGCGATGCTGTGCTCTCTCCTCACGTCCCATCGTGGTGACGCCGTGCCCGCCATCTCGCCGCGGGCTGTGCTTGACGACGGTGGGCACGGCGCGCGACAGGGTGCCTTGGAACAACGGCTGTGCCCGGCGCCTTTGCCCACCCTACCTGTCTTTCCTACTCCGCCATCTCCACCGCCTCGTTGCGCGACGGGCCGGCCAGCGGCCGCTCCTCCATCAGCATCATGCAGACGGAGGCGCAGGCCAGCATCGCGGTGGCCGCGGCATAGACGAAGCGGAAGGCATGGATCATGTCGGCTTCCGCGATGCCGCTGACCGCGCCATGGGCGCCCTCCGCCAGCGAAATGTCGGCGCCCAGCGCCATCAGCAGGATGGCGCTGAAGGCCGCGACCGTGAACGAGGACATCATCGAGCGGAAGAAGTTCATGGCGCCGGTGATGGTGCCGATCTGGGAGCGGTCCACCGCGTTCTGCAACGACACCACCGAGATCGGGAATGCGGTGCCGAGCCCGATGCCGTAGATCGACAGCAGCGCCATCAGCACCCAGAGCGAGGGCGTCGTCACCGTCATGACCGCGGCGGCGATGGTGCCGATGATCGTGCCCACGATGGCCACGCGCTTGTAGTGCTTGACCCGGGCCATGGTGCGGCCGGCAATCGCGGCGCCGAAGGTCGAGATCGCCGCGATCGGAATCAGGCCGAGGCCGGCCTGGCTCGGCGTCAAATGATAGACCAGCTCGTAGTAGAGCGGCAGATGGACCGTGAGCCCGATCAGCGCGCCAAGTGCGCAGCCGCTTGCCAGCATGCCGTAGGGTACCACCGTGCCGCCCATCAGCGACAGCGGCAGGAACGGCTCATCGGCCCGTCTGGCGTGCCAGACGAAGGCCAAGCCCAGCGCCACCGCGCTGCCGATCATCGCCAGCAAGGTCGGCGACAGCCAGGCCAGCTTGTGGCCACCCCAGGTCAGCACCAGCATGAACACGACGGCCGAGGCCATCAGCAGCAGGCCGCCGGCCCAGTCGACCTTGCGCAGCCGGTGATAGACCGGCAGCCGGCCCATCTTGGGCAGCAGCAATGCGAGCGCCGCGATCGCGAGCGGGACGTTGATCCAGAAGATCATCGACCAGTGCAGATGGTCGGCGAAGAAGCCGCCGATCACCGGCCCGAGCAGGCCGGCCAACAGCCAGACGCCGCTGAAATAGGCCTGGTACTGGCCGCGCTCGCGCGGGCTGACGACGTCGGAAATCACGGTCTGGACCACCGGCATGATGCCGCCGCCACCGAGCCCCTGCAGGCTGCGGGCGAGGATCAGGACCGGCATGTTCGGCGCCAGCGCGCAGACGACCGAGCCGACCACGAACAGGCTGAGCGCGGTGATGATCATGGAGCGCCGGCCATAGATGTCGCAGAGCGTTCCGAACACCGGCGCCACCGCGGTCGACGCCAGCAGGTAGGCGGTGATCACCCAGGAGAGATTGGTGACGTCCTGGAACTCGCGGCCGATGGTCGGCAGCGCGGTCGCCACGATGGTCTGGTCGAGCGCGGCCAGGAACATCGTCAGCAGCAGGCTCATCAGGATGGTCCGCACCTCGGCCTGGGTCAGCGGCACGGGCGGCGCGAGCGGCGGCGCATCCTCGATCGCCTGCACCTGCGGCGGAATGGCCGGCAGCTCGGCGGCGATCTCTTCGGGCAGGGATTGGGACGCGGCAGGACAAAGGCTCTGCCGATCGAACTTGTTCATGGGATGAATGCTATGCCGGGCGCGACCAACGCCGCGCGGATTCGCTGACTGGCGAACTACTTAAGGCATAAATTTCCCCCGCGGCAGCCGGCCGGGCGCATGGGTGCATCCCGACAGCACGAGAACGGTCGCATCATCGTGATTTGCTGCGAACGCGAGGTGATCGAGCCTATTTCGGCCGTCGCTTCAGCTTGGCCCGCTTCGGCAGCAGCACCGGCCATTGCACGATGTGGTCCTCGAGCTGGTCGTCCGGAACGTCGTCCTCGGTCCCTTCGACCCGGCCGCGCACCGAGACGCCGGCTTCATGCACCGTCTGAGGATCGCCCGAGATCAGGGGATGCCACCAGTAGAGATCGCGCCCCTCAGCCACGAGGCGGTAGCCGCAGCTCGGTGGCAGCCAGGTCAGGGTGCGGACGTTCTCAGGCGTCAGGCGAACGCAATCCGACACCTGTTCGGAACGATTCGGGTAGTCCTTGCAGGCACATAGCCCGGCATCCAAGAGCTTGCACGAGATGTGGGTGAAGTAGATGCCGCCGGTATCCTCGTCTTCCAGCTTCTCCAGACAGCAGCGCCCGCAGCCATCGCACAGGCTTTCCCATTCTGCCTCGGACATCTCTTCCAAGATCTTGGTTTTCCAGAACATTCCCTCCTGGCCCGAGGGACGTTTGAGCGGTGCGGTCATCGGGCGATTCTCAAGGAGGGCGTGGCGTGGCCGCCATCTAGGTGCTCGGCCCCGAGCCGCGCAAGGGGCTTTGCCGATTACGGCGGCACGTTAGCTTTGTGCATCAAATTGTGAGCGGAACCATTGGTTTGTGACCTCCGCTCGGCTAGATAGATGGTTAAGTCACTCCGGCGCGGCGCCGGCAACGCGGCTTGGGGTCAGGTGCTCGGGTTCGGGCGGCTGACTGTGCAGTGCCATGGGTTTGCCGCAACAATCGCGCAAGACCCTTCGATGGCCCCCAGCCCCACTTGCTGAGTGCTTTCGAAGCCAGCTGACACGCTTTCGAAACGACCAGGGTTCCCGTGCGGCAGATCATTCCAGACGATTGGAAGAAGCGGATCAACAATTTCCGCCTGGATCTCGACGCCCGCTTCGATTCGGCGCTGTTCTCCTCCCTGCGCGGCACCCGCGAGCTGTATGAACGCTATTCGGCGTTCATGGACCGCTTCTATGTCGGCGGCTGGAAGCGCTGGGTGTTCGTCGAGCCGTTCTCGGAGGCTGCCACCATCGGGCTGGGCGGCCTGGTGCTGATGCTGGCGCTCGCGATCCCCGCCTTCCGGGAAACAGCCGACGAGGACTGGCTGAAGAAGTCCGACCTCGCCGTCACCTTCCTCGACCGCTACGGCAACCCGATCGGCAGCCGCGGCATCAAGCACAACGACTCGATCCCGCTGGAGGACTTTCCGGACAATCTGATCAAGGCGACGCTCGCCACCGAGGACCGCCGCTTCTACGATCATTTCGGCATCGACATCGCCGGCACGGCGCGCGCCCTCGTCACCAACGCCCAGGCCGGCGGCGTCCGCCAGGGCGGCTCCTCGATCAGCCAGCAGCTCGCCAAGAACCTGTTCCTGTCCAACGAGCGCACCATCGAGCGCAAGGTCAACGAGGCGTTCCTGGCGATCTGGCTGGAAACCCGGCTGACAAAGAACGAGATCCTCAAGCTCTATCTCGACCGCGCCTATATGGGCGGCGGCACCTTCGGCGTCGACGGCGCGGCACACTTCTATTTCAACAAGTCGGTGCGCGACATCAACCTCGCCGAAGCCGCGATGCTGGCCGGCCTGTTCAAGGCGCCGACCAAGTTCGCCCCCCACATCAACCTGCCCGCCGCCCGCGCCCGCGCCAACGTCGTGCTCGACAATCTGGTCGACGCCGGCTTCATGACCGAAGGCCAGGTGTTCGGCGCCCGCCGCAACCCGGCCTTCGCGGTCGACCGCCGCGATGAGAGCTCGCCGAACTACTTCCTCGACTACGCCTTCGACGAGATGCGCAAGCTGGTCGACACGTTCCCGAAATCCTACACCGAGCGCGTCTTCGTGGTGCGGACCTCGATCGACATGACCGTGCAGCATGCGGCCGACGAGGCGATCGAGAACCAGTTGCGCCAGTTCGGCCGCGACTATCACGCAACCCAGGCGGCAACTGTCGTCTCCGACCTCGACGGCGGCATCCGCGCCATGGTCGGCGGCCGCGACTACGGCGCCAGCCAGTTCAATCGCGCCGTGGACGCCTACCGGCAGCCGGGATCGTCGTTCAAGCCGTATGTCTACACCACCGCACTGCTGAACGGCTTCAAGCCGACGTCGATCGTGGTCGACGGTCCGGTCTGCATCGGCAATTGGTGCCCGCAGAATTATGGCCATTCTTATTCCGGCTCGGTGACGCTGACGCAGGCGATCACGCGCTCGATCAACGTCGTGCCTGTGAAGCTGTCGATCGCGCTTGGCGGCAGGGAGGGACCAAAGGCCGGCCGCGCCAAGATCATCGAGGTCGCCCGGCGCTTCGGCCTCAAGGCGCCGCTGCCCGACACGCCGTCGATGCCGATCGGCTCCGACGAGGTCACGGTGCTCGAGCACGCGGTCGCCTATGCGACCTTCCCGAACAAGGGCAAGGCGGTGACGCCGCATTCCGTGCTCGAGGTCCGCACCGGCGGCGGCGACCTGGTCTGGCGCTGGGACCGCGACGGCCCGAAGCCGAAGCAGGCGATCCCGGCCTCGGTTGCTGCCGACATGGCGGGCATGATGAGCCACGTCGTCAGCGAAGGCACCGCACGCCGCGCCGCACTCGACGGCATTCCGACCGCCGGCAAGACCGGCACCACCAATGCCTATCGGGACGCCTGGTTCGTCGGCTACACCGGCAACTTCACCTGCGCGGTCTGGTACGGCAATGACGACTATTCGCCGACCAACCGTATGACCGGCGGCTCGCTGCCGGCACAGACGTGGCACGACATCATGGTCGCCGCGCATCAGGGCATCGAGGTCAAGGAGCTGCCCGGAGTCGGCATGGGCGAGAAGCTGCCACCGCAGCCCGCGTCCGCCGCGATGGCGCAGGCCGGCCAGCCGAAAACGCTGGAGATCAAGCCCGGCCCACCGCCGGTCCTGACCCGTCGCGGCGCCGACGTCTTGGTCCAGGTCGAGAAGATGCTCGACGACGCCGCGCGCGTGGCCGAGAAGGCGGCGCCCGTCGATCCGCGCAAACCCGCCAAGCCGGTGTCGTCGAGCGCGCTGGCCTTTCCTGAAAACTACGTCGCGGCAACGGCCGACGGCGTGACCACTCCTGCCCTGCGCAAGAACTGACGTCAGCGATCCCCGTGCGGCTGCTCTTCATCACCCTGCTTACGCTCCTGATCGCCACCGGCGTCGGCATCGGCGCGACCTGGATGACGACGACCCGCGGCACCGAATTCGGCACCTTGACGATCGGCGCGTGGACGGCGCGTCCGAAGACGGGCACGGCCGATGTCGACCCCTATGCGCGCGCGACCATCACCCGCAACGGCGAGCTGCCGATCGGCACCGGCGACGGCGTGGCCTTCACCGCCACCAGAGACGACAAGAAGAAGCCGCTCGACGGTCGCTGCGACATCCTCGTCAGCGGCGTCACGCCCCCCGCCCGCTTCTGGACGCTCACGCTCTACGACCGCAAGGGCCACCTCGTCGCCAACACGCTGCAGCGCTACGGCTTCACCAGCCAGGAGCTGGTGCGAGGTGCCGATGGCTCCTTCGAGATTCGCGTCGCCGCGCGCTCGCGCTCCGGCAACTGGCTGCCGACCGGCGGCATCGAGCGCTACGCGCTGATGCTGCGGCTCTACGACACGCCGGTCGGTGTCGCAACCCGCACGCAGCGCGACGCGCCGATGCCGTCGATCACGACAGTGGGCTGCCCATCATGATCCGGCTGCTGTTCACGGTCGTCGTCGGCGTGCTGCTCGGCGGCGTGGTCCATCTCGTCAGCGTGCTGGCGTTGCCGCGGATCTCGACCCAGGACGCCTATTCCCGGCTGACGCCGATGACCAAGCTGAACGCCGTGACGCCCTTGCCGCTCGCCGATCCCGGCAATTCGCCGATGCCGTTCATGGACCCGGCTTTCGCCATGGCGATCTGCCGCTACGATCTGTCCGACGGACCGCTGAAGCTCACGGTTCCGGTGAGCCAGGCCTATACGTCGGTGTCGTTCTATACGCGCAACGAGATCGCCTACTACGCCATCAACGACCGCTCCGCCGGCAAGCGCGTGATCGAGCTCAACCTGATGACCGAGGCGCAGCATGAAGACCTGCCCGAGGACGAGGAGATCACGGCCGCCGACCGGCTGATCATCGATTCGCCGACGACGACCGGGTTGATCGTGCTGAAGGCCCTTGCCGCCGAGCCGGGTCTCATGCCGCAGGCGCAGGCCTCCCTTGCAGCGGCAAGCTGCGGCGTACAGACCGAGGCACCAGCCAAGGCCGAGAAGCCGCGCGGCAAACGATAAGTCAATACGACGTCCTGGATGAATTCGACAACACTCTCTTCATCCTTGGTGGCATAGTCGTTGTCGCGCGCCGCTGCTATGACGTATCAAGACGGCGGCGCTTCGCTCAACATCAGGTCATGGCTCTCGAAATCGAACGGAAGTTTCTCGTCAAGTCCGATGCTTGGCGGGATCAGGCGACGCACAGTGAACGCCTGCGCGACGGGCTCGTCGCACGTCAGGACGGCCTCAAGGTCCGCGTTCGCTGCTATGGCAACCGGACGACGCTGTGCGTGAAGAGCGGCCGCCGCGGCCTGACCCGAGATGAATTCGAGTACGATATTCCAGCGGACCACGCCGCGGTGCTGTTCGCGCATTGCAATGGGCGCATCCTCGAAAAGACGCGTCACTACGTGCCCGCGGAAAGCGGCGTCTGGGAGGTCGACGTCTACCACGACGCGCTCGAGGGCGTCGTGATCGCCGAGATCGAGCTGCCGACCGAAACGACCGTCGTGACCCTGCCGGACTGGGTCGGAGACGAGGTCACCGGCGATCCGCGCTACAGCAAGGCCAACATGCTGACGGAGCGCTCGCGCGCCGCGAAGGTCCGGGAGCTGCGACGCGCGCGCCTTGCAGGGCTGTGATGCACGCCCGGGCCGTTGCGGCTTGACCCCTGTCAAATCACCCGTGGAGGGCCCACCTTAAACAGCGCGGACTTGGCGGTCTGGACGATCGCGCATGGAGTTTGCACGATGAGTTCATCGCAGGTGATGTCACAGGCGCTGCGCGCCAAGATCATGTCGGCGGACGAGGCTGCCGCGCTGGTCGAGCCCGGCAACCATGTCGGCATGAGCGGCTTCACCGGGTCGGGCTACCCGAAAGCGGTGCCGCTCGCGCTGGCGCGCCGGATCGAAGCCGCACATGCGCGCGGCGAGCCGTTCCGCATCGGCGTGTGGACCGGGGCAAGCACCGCGCCCGAGCTCGACGGCGCGCTCGCCCGGGCTGATGGCATCGACCTGCGCCTGCCCTATCAGTCCGATCCGGCGACACGACAGCGCATCAACGCCGGCAGCATCGACTATATCGATCTGCATCTCAGCCATGTTGCACAGTTCGTGTGGTTTGGTTTTCTCGGCCATCTCGACGTCGCCGTGATCGAATGCGCCGGCATCCTGCCAGACGGGCGGCTGATCCCATCTACCTCGATCGGCAACAACAAGACCTGGCTCGATCTGGCGGACCGCGTCATCATCGAAGTCAATTCGTGGATGAACCCGGCGCTGCTCGGCATGCACGACATCTATTACGGCACGCGCCTGCCGCCACATCGCAAGCCGATCCCGATCGTGGCGCCCGGCGACCGCATCGGCGAGACCACCTATCGCTGCAATCCGGACAAGGTCATCGCGGTCGTCGAGACCCACGCGCCGGACCGCAACACGAGCTTTGCCGCGCCCGACGATGTCTCCGGCGCGATCGCCGGGCACATCCTGGAGTTCTTCGCACACGAGGTGAAGCAGGGCCGCCTCCCGCGCAATCTGCTGCCGCTGCAATCCGGCGTCGGCAATGTCGCGAACGCCGTCATGGCCGGGCTCGACGACGGGCCGTTCCCGCATCTCACCGCCTACACCGAGGTGCTGCAGGACGGCATGCTGAATTTGATCCGCTCGGGCCGGATGGATCTCGCTTCCGCGACCGCATTGTCGCTGAGCTCGGAAGCTGCGATCGAATTCAATCGCGAGATCGAGTTCCTGCGCGACCGCATCGTGCTGCGGCCGCAGGAGATCTCCAACCATCCCGAGGTGATCCGCCGGCTCGGCGTCATCGCCATGAACGGCATGATCGAGGCCGACATCTACGGCAACGTCAATTCGACCCATGTCCGCGGCAGCAGCATCATGAACGGCATCGGCGGCTCCGGGGACTTCGCCCGCAACGCCTATCTATCGATCTTCATGACGCCCTCGACGGCAAAGAATGGGACGATCTCCTGCATCGTGCCGATGGTCACCCATGTCGACCACACCGAGCACGACGTACAGGTTCTCGTGACCGAGCGCGGCCTCGCCGATCTGCGCGGCCTGTCGCCGAAACAGCGGGCCCGCGCCATCATCGACCAGGCGGCGCATCCCAAATTCCGGCCGGCGCTGGCGGACTATTTCGAACGCGCCTGCCGTGATTCGACCGGCAAGCACACGCCGCATCTGCTCGAGGAGGCGTTCCGCCTGCTCAGGCCGGAATGAGTGCTGCGGCCCGATCACCGCAGCGGCACGTCTCGTAGGCAACGGGATCGTGGCTGTTCACGATCGTGACCCGGTCGCCATGGTCGCATTTCAGGCGCCGCAGCCGCTCCTGGTTGGCGATCCGCATCGTGCGATCCTGATCGCCCTTGCGCTGGAATAGCCCGAGCAGCAGCGGCATGCGTGGCCGCGGATCGAGCTGGCCGTGGAAGAAATAGGCATCGCCGGCGTGCAGCAGCCATTTGTCGCCGCGACGCACGGCGACGCCGCAATGTCCGCGCGTATGGCCCGGCAGAGGAATGATCAGGATGTCGCCGTTGCGATCAACGGCAGCGCGCACACCGCGAAAGCCGAACCAGTCCTCGCCGTCATCGCCGTAGAACTGCCAGTCGGGACGATGCCGCCATTGGCCGGCGACGTAGCGGCCGCGCGGCGGCGCCGGGGATCCCTCGACAGCCATCGCATGCTCCGCGCGATGAACGTGCACCTTGGCCTTCGGGAAATCGCCGATGCCACCGGCGTGGTCACGGTCGAGATGAGTGAGCAGGATGTGCCTGACGTCACCGGGCGAGAAGCCCAATGCCCTCACCTGTTGCAGCGCCGTCTCCGACGCATCGAGAAGCGGCGCGGCCTGCCTCACCCAGCGTGCCCCCAATCGTGCGAGCGCGGCGATGTCGCCGGTGCCGATGCCGGTGTCGACGAGGACCAGGCCGTCATCGCTTTCGATCAGCAGGCAGTGGCAGACGAGGCGGGCGCGCGCGAACAGGCCGCCGCTGCCGCTCACCAGCCGACCGCCGCGTGGACACATCGTGCCGGTGTTGAGGTGGTGGACGCGCATCGATCTCCTCCTTCATTGCCGATATCGGGCGCATCCTTGCGTGCCGGCCTGAGATAAGTAAAATATTGATCAGTGATACGCATCATAGGCAGCTCCTATGGATATCCGCGAGCTCCGTTATTTCTCCGCCGTGTTCGAGGAACGCAGCCTGACCAGAGCCGCGGCGCGCTGCTTCGTCTCGCAGCCATCGATTTCGCTGGCGATCGCCAATCTCGAGGCCGAGCTCGGCACCGAACTGTTCCTCCGCCACCGCAAGGGTGTCGTGCCGCTGGAGGCGGCCGAACGCCTGCAGCCGATCGCGCGCCGGATCGTCGGCGAGGCCGATGCCGCCCGCAACCTGTTCCGGCACGGCGCGCCGAAGCAGGCGCTCAAGCTCGGGCTCATGCGCACCCTTGACGGACGCCGCGTGACCGCGCTGCTCAAGCCGCTCACGGCGCGCGAGGATCTCAGGCTTCACATCGTCGGTCCGACCGAGCGGGCCGACGGACGCATCGTCTCAAAAAGCCTGGTCGGCGACGGCGAGTATTTCCTGCCGCTGTGGAGCGAGCGCTATGTCGCGGCGCTCCCGCTCGCGCATCCGCTCACGCTGAAGCCGCGCTTGCGCGCGGCCGACCTCGCCGACGTGGCGATGATCGACCGCTGCCATTGCGAGCACAGCGCACTGGCGCGACGCAGCGGCGGGCCGCGCGAGATCGCCGCCATTGCTGAAACCGAGGATTGGGCCCTGGCGCTGGTCGCCGCCGGCGTCGGCGTCGCGATCGTTCCCGAAGGCGTCGTGCACGGCCGAAGCGACGTTGCGGTCCGCGAGATCGAGATGACGTTGAAGCGCCAGGTCGGCCTCGCCTACTCCGCCTCGCGCGCCCCATCCGAGGCGCTGAAGATCCTGATCGCGACGCTGCGCGCGGCGGCGCCGCAGAAGCTCCGTGCGACAGCAGGGCGGCAAAAGGGAGCACCGGCCAAGCGAGGCCGGCGCCGGAGCAAGGTCGCGCCGGGCTAGCCCCGCGTCGTCAGCGGCCGTTCGATCAGGGGCCGCGCGGCGACCGGCGGATTGGCGGTCTGAGCCGCCAGTTCATGGATCAGGCGATCGGCGTCGGCGGCCAATCCGTCGGGAGCCTGGAGCACCAGGCGCTCCAAGGCCCAGCGGTAGGACGAGACGCGCTGCTCCAGACTGATCTGCACCCATTGCACGATCAGCGAGTTCTCCTGCATGCGCGCGACCGCATCGGCCTTCTCGCGCGGCGAGAGCTCGGTCATGTATCTCATGCTGGCATCGCGCTTGCGGTCGAGATCGATGACGCGGATGGCCGATGCGAAGAACGGCTCGAAGCGGGTGATGTCGTCACGCACGTCGTCGATCAACTGGGCGTAGCGCGAGGCGTGCGAGCGGTGCGGCTCGTCGATCAGGGCGCGGCCATAGGCGGTGCGGTCGAACACGACCTTCTGGCGCCAGGGCGAGGCCGATGGCTGATAGTCGCCGAACACGCTCTTCCAGGCAGGGCGCGAATGCGGCGGCTCGATCAGCGGATAAGCGAGATCGCGCAGTTGGCGCTCGTTGTCGGTCAGTTGGAATTGCGATGGGTTGACGCCGACGCTGGCGGTGGCTTCCGCCCCGATCCATTTGTGCATGTCGTCATTGCGCATGTCGGCGCGGGTGCGGCCGAAATCGCCGCCGCTGCAGGCGCCGAGCAGTCCGCCGACGAGAACGAGTGCGAGGACCGGCACCGCGCGCCGGGCCGGATTCACGATGGCCGGCATTCCCGTTTCCCCCGACCTTGTCAGCGGCGACGGCGGCGGCGGCTTGGCGCTGTGCCCTCGCGGGGCCCGCGGTCGTCGGTCGGGGTCTCGCGCTCGATCCGAACGACGGGAAGAATCAGGATCGTTCCCATGCCCTCCTGCGGCGCGCCGGTCACGGCAGGCCGCGCGCGACGCGCAACGCCCGCCGGGAATTCAATGATGGTCGCCATGTTGACTCTCTTTCGTGCCCGAAGTTCTGACCCCCTGAAAACTCCCCGTCGCCCGAACTTCGCAGGCAAGAGGGCACGCAGAACTGACGATCACGAATGCCGGCGCATGAAGCTGCACTTTGGCATTCGGCGCGGCGAAGATCAGGCTGGCCGCGTGACGCGGCCAAGGCGAGATCATCGAACGGATCGATTAAGATCAGGACGTGGTTAAGAGGATATTAATGCGCGGGCCGCCCGACACGGATCGCGTGTACCGGCGGGAGAGAAGGCAAGCCAGCGTGGCGCCTTTGTCTCACCGGGTCATTTCGGCCCATCTTCACCGATTGTTTTCCTTAACGCCGCATTAAAACAACTCCGCTCTAATCGGCGCAACGATTGCCGAAGTTGCGTACCCCGACATGACAAGATCATCGCTGTTCCCCGGCTTCGACGGGTTGCTCACGCTCTCGCGCCGCGAGGGCGTGGACATCAAGCCCACTCTGCTGCGCGTCCTGACCGACCTCTATGTCCAGGCGAGCGCGCATTCCGCCGACGAGGAGCGGCAGTTCGTCGAATTGGCCTCCCGTCTGGTCGACGACGTCGATGATGCGACCCGTGCGGCGGTGCGAGCGCGGCTGGCGATCTATCCGGCGACGCCGATCGAGATTTTGAACAAGCTGGGCTTGCGCCCGGCGCAGAGCGAGCCGACGCCGCCGCTCGCCGGCCCCATTCCCGCATCGCTTCGCTCGTCGTCTCCGATCCCGCCGCGCGACGACGCGGCGTCCGGACTGTCGATGCAGCCGAAGGATGCCGCCGAGCTCAGCGAGATGTTCATGCGCGCCGCCTCGCACGAACGCATCGCCATCCTGCAGAACCTCGCCACCACGCCGCTGAGACCTGCCGCGCCGACGCCGTTGCACCGCGCGGTGCATGCGATCGAGGCGCTGGAGATGGCCGCCTTCAACGCCGACGTCGAGACGTTCACGATCGAGCTCGGCGAGAGCCTGATCCTGCCCTCACGCATGACCCACGAGGTCGTCAACGACCCGAACGGCGAGCCGCTGGCCTGCGCCGCAAAGGCGCTCGGCATGCCGGCGCCGGTGTTCGAGCGCGTGCTGCTGTTCCTCAAGCCGGAGATGGGCCAGTCCGTCCAGACCGTGTTTCGGCTGTCACGTTTCTACGAGCGCCTCAGCGAGCGCGCGGCGCTGATCATGCTGGCGGCCTGGCGCGGCTCCGGGATGGCCGCGATCAGGGCCAAGCATCGCACGGCGCTCTATGACGACGAACGTCAGCACGTCCGTGGCAGCACGGCGCGGGCCGGCACCGCGACGAGGCCGATCGTGCGCACGGGGACCGACGGCTTCAAGCGATGACGCGCGATCGCTGCCCCGAATCTTGGCGATGATCAGGGACGCTCGCGCACGAGATCGAGAAAATGACGGCCCTGCCTGTCCTCGGTCTCGATGATCCAGGCGTCGGGATCGAAGCGCAGCTCCTTGACCAGGCGTTCCTCGATCTGCGCTTCCTCGATCGGCTGCGGCGATATCGGTACGAAGAAGCGGTCGATCGGCCGGCTGTCATCATAGACGGTCTGCGGCGCGGGAACATAGAGCTGGGCCGTGCCGTCCATCAGCGCGACCTTGACGAACACCGCGCCGGCTTCCTCCGCGCCACGGTGGCGGATCGCGCTGAACGCGCCGGCCGACTGGCAACGCCGCAGATAGGCGCTCACCCAGATGCTGCTCTTCAATCGCATGATGGTTCGATGCAGGTGCAAGCGCGCTGCAAGTCGCAGCCGCCCCTGCTCTATTCGATCGGATGACCGATGACAATCGCAAGCTCGCGCACCAGGCGGTCCGACACCTGGCCCGTCACCGGCAGCTTGCGCTCGCGCTCGAACTTCTGGATCGCGGCCTGGGTGTCGGAGCCGACCATCCCCGTCGGCTTCAACTGGCCATAGCCGTATTCGGTCAGCGCACGCTGGACCGCGGCGACACGGCGGACATTGCCGCCCTGCTGCGTCGGCTGCGGACGCGGCACGTTGCCCTGACCGCCGCTGACCGAGCGGACGAGATCAGCCAGAGGATCGGCATATTTCTGATCCGGACGCGCCTCGGTGGCGCGCTGCTCAACCGCCCTCTGCTCTGCAGCCCTGGTTTCAGCGGGCCGCGTCTCGATGACCTTCGGATCCAAGGGCGAGATGTCCATCGGCCGGGGCCGCGGCAGCGGATTGGAGCTCGTCAGATTGGGCGGAATGGTCACGATGGACCCGAACATCGGCGCTGGATGCGGTCCGGATTGCAGGAACACGGCATTGACGATGATGGCGCTGCCGGCCGCGCAGGCCAACAGGCCCGCAAACAGATCCTTGGGGCTGTAGAGCATGGCCCGCAGCAGCCAGCCGCGCTCGTCCGCCACGTCGACGACGGCTGCAGCCGCGGCAGCGCGCTTGCGACGGCGCGGGGGCGCCGGATCATCCTCTGCAGCTCGTCTAGGCACTCTTCTTCACCTGCATGACCTGCCCTGGCAGGGCGGAGCGCGAGGGCGACAGCGGCGTGATGGTGGCGCCCGCGGTCGCCTCGGCCACGAAGTTGATCGGCAGCGCGATCGTGACCGTGGTCCCCTCGTCGATCTTGCTTTCTATCGACATTTCGCCGCCGTGCAAGTTCACGAGGCTCTTGACGATCGACAGACCGAGGCCGGTTCCCTCGTGACGGCGCTGGTAGGTCTTGCCGGCCTGGAAGAACGGATCGCCGATGCGCTTGAGATCATCGGCGGCGATGCCGACGCCGGTGTCGGTGATTCGCAGCAGCAGGCGCGCGCCGTCGACGCCGGCAGAGACCGTGACACGGCCGCCGCGCTCGGTGAACTTGATGGCATTGGAGACGAGGTTGAGCACGATCTGCTTGAAGGCGCGCGGATCACCGGTGACCATCGGCAGGTCCTGCGGCACGTCGGCCGACAGATCGACACCGTTCTCGCGCGCCCGCAGCGCCAGCAGGTTGCAGCAATTGATCAGCGCCGCGCGCGGCGCGAACGGCTCCGGCGTCAGCTCGAAATTGCCGGACTCCATCTTCGACATGTCGAGAATGCCGTTCACGACCGACAGCAGATGCTGGCCGGAATCGTTGATGAGCTGCGCATATTCGCGGCGCCGCGCGGCGTTCAGCACCAGCATTTGCTCCTGCATCAGCATCTCGGAGAAGCCGATGATGGCATTCAAGGGCGTGCGCAGCTCGTGGCTCATGGTGGCGAGGAATCGCGTCTTCGCGGCGTCGGCGCGCTCGGCGGCGCCGCGCGCCAATTCGAGCGCCTGCTCCTGCAGCTTGCGGTCGGTGACGTCGCGCATGACCGCGACCACCTCCTGCTCCGATCCGCCCGGCGCCACGCCGATGCGGTCGAGCGGGCGGCAACGCATTTCGACCCAGATGAAATCGACCGGATGCTGAAAGCCGCGCCCCTCGCCCGGCGCATCGCGGCGCAGGCGGAACTCGACGCTCGAGGCTTCGCTGCCGCCTGCCGCCTCCGACAGCGCCGTGAGATAGGCCGGCCGGTCGACAACATGGACGCGTTCGAACAGGCCATGGCCGTGCAACTGCGCGACCGGCGCGCCGAGCAGCGTCTCGACCGCGGGCGAGATGAACATGACAGCGCCGTTGCGGCGATGACGGGAGATCACGTCGCTCATGTTGCGCGCGAGCAGGCGATAGCGCTCCTCCTCCATCGACAGCAGGGTCACGCTGGTGCGCGCGAGCGTGTCGGCGGCAAAGGCGAGCACGGCCGCATAGAGCGTCGCGGAGGCGACGCCGAAGGCGAGCAGCACGGTGCGCAAGGCGGGGGTGGTCTCGGGCTTCGGCAGCCAGCCGAAATGACCGATGAGGATGAGCAGCAGCGCGCAGCACAGCGCGAGCCCCGCGGAGAACACGACGACGCGGCGCGAGGCCGAGAACGAGGCTTCCAGGGGAACGACGATCAGCCACACCGCAGCAAAGGATTCGATGCCGCCGGTCTCGATCGAGACCGCCATGATCAACGCCGACAACGCCAGCGACGACAGCGCGCAGGCGCTCTCGTAGCGGCCGGTGCGCGACAGATACCAGGACAGCAGGATGGGCGCGATCAGCCACGACAGCGCGCCGACCTCGAGCGCGCTCGGCGCGCCGCGCATCGCGAGATAGGCAGGAAACACAGCGAAGACGGCGAGGCTGCCGAGCAGGCGCGGCGCGATGAAGGCGCGGTGACGCGCGCGCGTCATCGCATCAGTTCGAGCCGATGGATGCAATAACGCATCGAGACAATCGCGGATGATACTCAACACACTCACGGCTCTCGCGCCTCGGCCTGTCGGTCGTTCTCACAAAGAGAACGCGCCGGGACGCCCCCTGTCGTCGGAAGTCACCGTGTCAGACTCGCATTAAGCGAACGCTAAGGGCCAGACTGCGGTAAGCCCGCCATTCGGCCGGGATGGTGAATGCATCGTTTCCGGCCGGGCCTGCGGTTGCGAAAGCTGTGCGATCTACAGCCGGTTGCGCGGCGCATGCGGCCCGCGCCAATGAAAAATTTACTCCGAAGAAAATCCGGCCTCCGGCTTCGCGAAATCTCAACCAATTAAGCCCAATGCAAGCAGTCGCGACATAGAACAATCAGCTGCGATCCCGGTTGCGCGATTTGAGCACGCGAGATCAGCAGCACGGTCGGGGTTGCGTGATGTTCTTTCTGCTTCGGATGGCATTCTGGCTCGGGCTCGTGCTGGTGCTGCTGCCGCGCGAGAAGAGCCAAGACGCCGACAAGCTGCCGCAGATCAATGCGCACGAAGCCGTGCAAGCTGCGACCGCCGCCGTCTCCGACATGAGCCAGTTCTGCAAGCGGCAGCCGCAGGCCTGCGAGGTCGGCGGCCAGGCTGCGACCGTCATCGGCCACCGCGCCCAGGAAGGCGCGCGCAAGATCTACCAGATCATCACCGACAAGGCCGATGCCGCGGAGAAGCCGGCCGGCGCCGACAAGTTCATCGGCCCGGTGAAACCGGCCAGTCTCGACAAGCGCGGCAACGATCACACCGGCTCGATCGACGCCCCCGTGGTCGAGGAGGTTCCGCCGGGCGACGCGCCGGCCGACACGCTCTCGGCCGACGATCTCGCCGCCGAATGGCAACTGCCGCCGACGCCCTGAACCGGCGGAACCGACTGTCGCTTTCGCCGTCCCGAACGCCTATATGAAGGCCGATATCGGGACCGAAGAGCATCATGACGATCGACGACATCCGCGACAATTTCGCCCTGCTCGACGACTGGGACGACCGCTACCGCTACGTGATCGAGCTCGGCCGCACCTTGGCGCCGATGCCGGAGGACGAGCACTCCGCCGCGAACAAGGTGCAGGGCTGCGCCAGCCAGGTCTGGTTGTCGAAGCACGTCGATCGCAGCAGCGCCGTGCCGGTGCTGAACTATCTCGGCGACAGCGACGCCCATATCGTTCGCGGTCTGATCGCAATTCTGCTCACGCTGTATTCTGGGCGGACGCCGCAGGAGATCATGACCATCGATGCGCCCGCCGTGTTCGACGAGCTCGGGTTCCGCGAGCACCTGACGCCACAGCGCTCCAACGGCCTGCGCTCGATGGTCGAGCGCATCCGTGCCGACGCCCGCGAAGCGCTCGCCACGGCATCCTGATCGGTTCGGCTACTTCTCCCGCTCGGGCCGCTGCTGGCCCAGGCCCATCTTCTTGGCGAGCTGCGACCGGGTGACCGCATAGTTCGGCGCCACCATCGGGTAGTCCGGCGGCAGGTTCCATTTGTCGCGGTATTGTTCCGGCGTCATGTTGTACTGCGTGCGCAGATGCCGCCGCAGGGACTTGAAGCGCTTGCCGTCCTCGAGACAGACCAGATAGTCCGGGTGGATCGATTTCTTGACGGGCACCGCCGGCCGCGCCGGCTCCGGCGCAGCCTCGCTTCGTCCCGCCGCGACCCGGGTCAACGCGGCATGCACCTGGCTGATCAGCGAGGGAATCTCCGCCGCCGGGGTCGGATTGTTGCTGAGATAGGCCGACACGATGTCGGCCGTCAGATCGATAAAGCTCTTGCCGGCCGCTTCGGTCATCGAACCCTCATCCCGCTCCGCCCTGTGACCGTCGATCGCAAAGTATTCCTCGATCGCAAGTATCACTCACGCCGAGTGACAGCGTTGTCTCGCGATTCTACAAGCAATATGGGCAATTGACTGGCAAAATGACAAGATAGTGAGGACTTCTTCTTGAGAAGTCTGTCACCTGCCAAGTACTGTGTACCACATTCCAGACGCGCTCAACCTGACCGTGTGGTCTGGCCCGTCAGGAGCGGCCTTCGAGATGGGTGCGCAGCTCGTCGATCGACGCGAAGCGCATCATCCCTTCGGGCATCTGCGCCTCGATCGACCCGTCGGAATAGAGCGAATAGGCCATCCCATCCACCACGCCCGACTTGACGATGCTGACGGCCGGCGCGTCCAGGTCCTTCGGCTCGGGCGGCGGCGGGGTTGGCTCGGGCTCGACGAAGGCCGGTGCGGCCCGCGCCAAGCGTCGCGGGAAGGGCGGGCGCAGAGGCTCCGGCGTCCGCGTCCGCTCCGGTCGCGACCAGCTATTGTCGAGCGACGAATCCGATTCGGTTGCGGCGGGCTCGTCCAGCGGCACGGGCGGCGGGTCGCTGAGGGGCGGAGACCGGAAATCCGTCGGCAGCGGCTCGGCGCCGCGCTTCTCGGCGCGCTCCCGCTCGCGGCGCGACGAAGACGCAAACAGCAGGTTGCGCTTGGGCCGCTCGGCGGGTTCGGCCGGCGGCTCATCCGAGGCCGGCTTCGACTCGCGCAGCGAGGCCGACAAGGGAGACGAGGACAGTGGCGACGACGACACCCCCGAGGACAAGGGAGACGACAGGTCCGGCATGCGGGGACGCGGACGTGGCGAGCCGCCCTCGCGCCAGACGTCCTCCGTCGGCGGCACCGGGGCGGTCTCGAAGTCGGTCTTGCCGGCGGCGAGCGGGAGCTGAAGAGGTCTGGGTTCGGACTCAGCCTCAGCGCCCGGACGCGACCGCAGCCGACTCGAGATCATCTTCAGCTCGCTCAGGACGGCCGACAGTCCGAACAGGATCAGCCCACTGCAGACGCCAAGGGTCCCCGACAGGATCAGCGTGTTACCGACGCTGAACTCCTTGACTGGAATTCCCCAGGCGATCGCCCCGAGCCCGGCCAACACGGCGAGGGCCCCGGCGGCCAACATTGCACTCATCATCGAACTCATCCCCTAATGCGCCGGTTCCGGACGGTGTCCCGACCGAAATCACATTAGATAGTTGCGGTTGCCCGCGTCCTTGAATCCGGTTTCTAGTCCAAATCCGCGACAATTTGCAGCGGAAGTTCGGCCAATCCTGCTGAAGTTCTCGTCCGCCGTGCAGCCATCGTCATGATGCCGCCACAATATACATCGGCCAACCCTCGGCATTCATTGAGGTTCCTCCCGGGTTCTTCCGGCCCCCGTGGTTCAGCGGGCGTTCATTTGACTGTGCCAATATGGCGCTCAGCAGCCGAAATTCGGGTCCCCGCTGCGCTGCGAGAAGCATGCCTTCCCATAATTCCGACACCTCGGAAGCCGGGACGCGCTATACGGAGGCGGGGAACACAGGCCTGAAACGCGGAAGCGGGGTCGCCAGGGGACGCCGGGTTACACTCAGCCATGACAACGATAACCACTTCGGTCCTCGAGACGCCGACGCGGCGGTCCCTTGAGCGGACGTATGACGATCTTGCCATGTTCGCGCTTGCCGCGGTCGCGGTGGTGGCCGGGCTCACATTCCGGGATTACGGCCTCGGCTGGGATGATTACACCCATGCCGAATATGCCGATCTGTTGCTGCGCATGTACGGTTCCGGTTTCAGGGATCAGGCGGCGCTGTCGTTCGCCAACCTTTATATGTACGGCGGCGGCTTCGACATGGTTGCAGCCCTGCTGCACAAGATCCTGCCGCTGGAGCTGTTCGAGACCCGCCGGCTGGTCGGCGCCATCGTCGGGCTGATCGGCCTTGCCGTGACCTGGCGCCTGGCGCGCCGCATCGGCGGCCCGGTGGCCGGCCTTGCCGCCCTGCTGCTGCTGGCGCTCTGCCCGATCTTCTACGGCCACATGTTCATGAACCCGAAGGATGCGCCCTTCGCGGTGGCGATGGTGGTGCTGCTGATGGGCCTGGTCCGCCTCGCCGATGAGTATCCCTACCCCTCGCCGCGCACCATCCTGATCCTGGGCCTGGGGGCCGGCTTTGCGATCGGCTCGCGCATCCTGGGCGGCATGGCTGTCGTCTATGCGATGGTCGGCTTCCTGCCGCTGTTCATGGAGGAATACCGCACGCAAGGGCCGCGCGAGGCGATCCGCCGCTTCGCCCACGTGCTCTATGTGCTGATCCCCGGCCTGATCCTGGGCTACCTGATCATGGGACTGATCTGGCCCTGGTCGATCATCGAGCCGGCCAACCCGTTCCGGGCCCTGACCTACTTCTCGCACTTCTTCGAGAAGCCGTGGAAGGAGATGTTCGACGGTGCGCTGGTCTCAGTGCCGGACATGCCTTGGTCGTACCTGCCGACGCTGTTCGCGCTGCAGCTGCCTGAATTGATGATTGCGCTGTTCGTCGCCGGCGTCGTGGCCTCCATCATGTCGCTGTCGCGGCCCGACGTGCCGGCACGCCAGAAGAGCATCCTGTTGATGCTGACGCTGGCGGCGACGCTGCCGATCCTGATCGCGATCGTCAAACGCCCGGCGCTCTACAACGGCATCCGCCACTTCGTGTTCGTGATCCCGCCGATGGCGCTGCTCGGCGGCATCGCCTTCTCGTGGTTGCTGTCGTGGCTCAACGCCGACGAGCGCCGCAGCTGGCAGCCGGTGGCGATCGCCGCCTTCTGCTTCGGCCTGCTGCTGCCGCTGGCCGAGATGATCCGGCTGCATCCCTATCAGTACACCCACTTCAACTTCATCGCCGGCACCGTGCGCGAGGCCGACACCCGCTTCATGCTCGACTATTGGGGGCTGGCGTTGAAGCAGGCCTCCGACGGGCTGAAGGAGCAGCTCGACGAGCGCCAGGAGGTGCCGCCGATCGGGCACAAATGGAAGGTCGCGGTGTGCGGCCCGCAGCGTCCCGCCCAGGTCGCGCTCGGCCCCGATTTCACCATCGGCTGGGACAGCCATGCGGCCGACTTCGCCATGACGCTCGGCGAGTTCTACTGCAAGGGACTGACTGCCCCCGTCATGGTCGAGATCAAGCGCGACGACGTCGTGTTCGCCCGGGTCTACGACATCCGCGGCCGCAGCATTTCCAGCCTGCTGTCGATCCCGGCGCCCTGAGCGGCCTGCTCAGCCAAACGACATGACTGCTGCCCTGCCCTGCGCCTTGCCGCACGGCGGCGTGCCGCCTAGGCTCCGGTCAACCCTGGAAATCGGAGAATGCCATGTCGCCAGCCGAAGCGCGCCTCAAGGAAGTGCCGTCGAACATGACCGAGGCCGAATGGTCGCAGCGGGTCAATCTCGCCGCCGCCTACCGCCTGGTGGCGCTGTTCGGCTGGGACGACCTGGTGGACACTCACATCTCGGCCCGCGTGCCCGGCCCCGAGCATCACTTCCTGATCAACCCCTACGGCCTGCTGTTCGAGGAGATCACCGCCTCCAGCCTGATCAAGGTCGACCTCTACGGCAACCAGCTGTCCGAGAGCGAGTACAGCATCAATCCCGCCGGCTTCACCATCCATTCCGCGATCCACGAGGTGCGCGAGGATGCCGGCTGCGTCATCCATCTGCACACGCTCGACGGCGTCGCGGTGTCAAGCTGCGCCGACGGCCTGCTGCCGCTGAACCAGATCGCGCAATACGTCACCCACGACCTCGCCTACCACGACTACGAGGGCGTGGCGCTGGACCATGACGAGCGGCCGCGGCTGCAGCGCGACCTCGGCACCAGGAACCACATGCTGCTGCGCAATCACGGCACGCTGACGGTCGGTCGCTCGGTGGCCTCCGCCTTCGAGCGGATGTATCACCTTGAGCGCGCCTGCTCGATCCAGGTGCGGACGCGCACGCTGGGACCCTCGGCCTATCCGGTGCGCGACGAGGTCATCGACAAGAACGCGAAGCTGTTCGACAATGAGGATCGCGTCGAGCTGCGCTCCACTCAGCTGGTCTGGCCGCCACTGCTGCGCCGGCTCGATCGCCTCAATCCAGGCTACCGGAATTGATTGTCGCCCGCTGATCGGCTAGTCTGATTCCATCATCCTCTACGCTTTTCGGAATGAAACGCCGCCCAATTCCGGGCGGCGTTTTTATTTGTCCGATGATGCGTCCGTCAGCAGCACACCGCCCGGCTCTGCCGCTCAGGCAGACCGTCGAGTTGCTGCAGTTCCTCGGCCAGCCGGCGCTCGACGAAGCGCCGCTCGTGCTCGGCAAGGCGGGTGGCGAGCAGCTTGCGATAGCGCCGCACATTGGCCTCGCGCGAGAAGCGCAGGCGAGCGGCGGGCCGCATCCGGCCGCCGGGGAGATTGTCGGCCGCGGCGCCATCGGCATCGACATCGACAGGCGGAACGATGCGCATGGCGGCCCCGCCGCGCGGGCGCGGTGGCTGATCTTCGCGGTCGAGCTGACGCAGCGCGCCGAGCACGTCGGCCAGATGCAGCGGCCTGGAGATGCCGGGAATCTTGCGCAGGCCAGGCTGCGACTCGACGGCATACATGTCCGACGCCCAGGACGACAGGATCAGCCGCTTCTCGGCCAGTGACAGCTTGCGGTCATTCAGCAGGTCTGCCGGCGACTCGTAGTGTGAGACCGGATGGAATCCGGCACTGCCGGGGGTGATCGAAAAACGGTGCTCGCTCATGGCGTCTCTCCTCCTACACTCCTTTCACAAGAGACAGTTGCTGCGAGGGCGCGGGCGACATTCCGCCCGCGCCGCAGCTCGAACAAGGCGTCAAGCCGCCTTCTGCTGCGCGATCTGCTCGACCGGTGCCGTGCCGATGGCAATGCGGCGCGGCTTCATCGCCTCGGGGATCTCGCGTACCAGCTCGATCCGCAGCAGGCCGTTGTCGAACGCCGCGTTCGTGACCTGCACGTAGTCGGCGAGATTGAACTGCCGCTTGAAGGGACGCGACGAGATGCCCTGATAGAGATATTCGCGGGTCTCCTTGTCGGCCTTGCGCCCTTCCACCGTGAGCACGTTGTGCTCGGCGGTGATGGACAGCTCGTCCGGGGCGAAGCCTGCCAGCGCCAGCGAAATCTGGTAGCGGTCGTCGCCGAGCCGCTCGATGTTGTACGGGGGATAGTTGTCCTCGACCGCGCGCTGGGTCTCGTCGAGCAGGTCGAACAGACGGTCGAAGCCGATGGTCGAACGCCACAGCGGAGAGAAGTCGTAGGTCCTCATAGCCAAGTCCTCCTAAGAGCAAGATGGATACGAAGGAGCGCCGAGCCGATGCAAACTTCAAAGTCCCAGAAACTTCTGAGTATCAGACGACCGGTCAGCGCCCAGATATCGACCGGGCCCTTACGGCACCCGGCGCCGCCGAAGCGGCAGCAGACGACTTAGAACAGCCGACATCCGTTTCAAGAGGAAAAATCGAATTTTTTGTCGCAGCCTCTATCGCAGCGCAACACCCGTCAGGCGGCCACGGCGGACAGCCGTTGCAGCCGCATCGTCGCCTCCCGGAGCACGCTGACCAGCCGGTCGCGCTCGCGCTGGTCGATGTCGCCACGCGACAACACGGCCTGGCAGTGTGCCACCACGCGCTGCTCGCTCTCGATCAGGAACCGCGTCAAACGTCTAGGATCACCCATGCTCATGACGGAGGTCGGGTTAGGCGGCGGATGATCGTATTGCCAGGCTGGCATGATCGGGCCTGCGAGCTCGCGCTGCTGATGAGACCGGGCGGCGCGACAGCGCTCAACCACACCTCCCGTGAACCGTCGATCCATTCACAGTCCAGCCGCATGGCAATTGTGGCCGGTTCTGGACCGATTGCGGTCGTCAACCTGATTGATAGCTGCGCGTTGTGGCCGATCCACGACCGGCCGCGGCAGCGATGAGTTGTTTGTAGGTATTTCTTTCGCGCAGCCGGGGCCGGGCTGCGACCAGTCCGCCCGGATTCGTGCGATCAGAAGTCCATCGATGGCGCGGCTTGCCGAACAGCACCCGGTCGCCGGGCTTGACGTCGAGGGCGACCTGCTGCCCCTGCTCATTCCGCGCGCCAGGACCCGCGGCAACGATCTCGCCCTCCTGCGGCTTCTCCTTGGCGGTGTCGGGAATGATGATGCCGCCCTTGGTCTTCTCCTCGGCATCGATGCGGCGCACGAGCACGCGGTCGTGCAATGGACGGAAATGCATGCACATCCTCCTTTACAGATCAGCGATGTCATAAGCCTCGGGTCCCATCAGGCCCCCGAGCGAGCAACGACCTAGGAAAGCCGAACTTTTCGTTCAAGAGGGTCACGTAAATTTTTTGGCACTCTCGGGGAACGATTGCCAGTGCGGCTCTTGAACCGGGCCGGCTGCTTTCCCAGCTCTGTCGTCGCCAAAAGAACCTGATCGCGCTTGTTGGGGATCACGATGCAGCTTCCGCCTTCTCTTCGGGCCGTCCTGGCGCCTGCCATCCTGTTTTGCCTGATGACCGGGCCCACCCTGGCCCAAATTCCCGATCTCAAGCTCGGCCGGGTGCCGACGCTGGCGCCGCTGGTGAAGGAGGTGACGCCGGCCGTCGTCAACATCTCGGTCGAAGGCAAGGTCCGCCAGGACAACCCACTCTACCAGGACCCGCTGTTTCGCGAGTTCTTCGACGTCCCCAAGCAGGTCGAGAAGCAGATCAGCGCCACCGGCTCGGGCGTCATCGTCGATGCGCAGCGCGGCTACGTCATGACCGCCAATCACGTCGTCGAGCACGTCACGACAGCGCAGATCCGCACCAAGGACGGCCGCAAATTCGCCGCCCGCCTGGTCGGGCGCGATCCCGCCACCGATATCGCGCTGCTGCAGATCAGGGACCCCATCGACCTCAAGGTCATCTCGCTTGGCGACAGTGATGCGCTCGAGGTCGGCGACTTCGTGATCGCCGTCGGCAACCCGTTCGGCCTTGGCCAGACCGTCACCTCGGGTCTCGTGAGCGCGCTCGGGCGAACCGGCCTCGGCAAGCAGGGCTACGAGGACTTCATCCAGACCGACGCGGCGATCAATCCCGGAAATTCCGGCGGCGCGCTGATCAATCTGCGCGGCGAGCTGGTCGGCATCAACACGGCGATCATCTCGCCGGGCGGCGGCAATGTCGGCATCGGTTTCGCCGTGCCCATCAACATGGCGCGGCGGGTGATGGAGCAACTGGTCGCCAACGGGCGCGTCGACCGCGGGCGTATCGGCGTGACCCTGCTCGACCTGGACGCGCCGGCCGATGGCCGGATTCAGGGCGCGCGCGTCGCCGACGTCAGCGTGGGCTCGCCGGCCGAACGCGCGGGACTGCGCAAGGGCGACATCATCGTGAAAGCGAACGACATGCCGGTGCGCAGCGCCACGCAGGTTCGCAACCTGATCGGCCTCACACCGGTCGGGCAGCGCGTCCGTCTCGTGTTCGAGCGCGACCGCGCGCTCGGCAACGCGACGGTGGAGGTCGCGCCAGTCACCGAAGAACGTGCGCGCGCGAGAACCTCGGGCTGAGAATTCAACTTCTGTTCGCTATTAGCTGCGCATACCACGTGGAGTAAATTTTTACCGTGCATCAAGCATGCAGCGAGACGCCGATACCTCTCTAAACGCCTGTTAAGTGCCATCGCGCTTATTGCAACCCCGCGGAGGTATTGAAATGCGGGGTGATGGTTTGGCGTTCAGTTTGCCACGCTGGCGCGTGACGCGCTGGCTGGCCGACCCGGGATATCCGGTGTCATCAGATATCCGACTCGCATTGACGGGTGAGCTGTACGGCTGCTGGTCGGTTTTCGCCGGCGGCGCCATCAACACCGTGGCGGTCGCCGCGGCGCTTGCGCTGCGCACGCCGACCGCCCTCTTCATCACATGGTTCGTGATGGAAGTCGTAATCTGCCTGTCGCGGCTGATCGTGATGATCATTGCCTACCGCCGCGCGCGCGAGCGGCTAACGACGCCGACCGACATCCACATCCTGCTGTCGGTGGCCTGGAGCGCCAGCGTCGGCTTCGGCGTCGGCATCAGCCTGGCGTCGGGCGACTGGGTCGCCGCGTCACTCACCTGCATCTCGTCGGCTGCCATGGTGGGCGGCATCTGCTTTCGCAATTTCAGCGCGCCGCGCCTCGTCGGCACCATGATCCTGTTCAGCATCGGCCCGGTGATCCCGGGCGTCGCGACGTCGCATGAGCCGCTGTTGTTCGCGATGTATCTGCAGATGCCGGTCTACTTCCTCGCGATGACCGGCGCGGCGTTCCGGCTCAACAAGATGCTGGTGGCGGTCATGCAGTCCAAACGCGAGAGCGACGAGCGGGCGCGGCGCGATCCGCTCACGGGCCTGTCCAACCGCGCCGGCCTGATCGACGCGCTGCAGAGCAGGCTCACGGACCAGGCCGGCGGCGACCGGAGCTTCGCCGTCCTGTATCTCGATCTCGACGGCTTCAAGCCGGTCAACGACACCTTCGGTCACGCCGCAGGCGACGAGCTGCTGAAGATCGTCGCCAACACGCTACGGCGGACCGCCTCTCCGGACGACGTCATCGCCCGGATCGGCGGCGACGAATTCGTGGTGCTCGCCGGCGATCCGGCGATCGATCACGCACTGGCGCTCGGCGAGCGGATCATCGAGGTGATGGCCGCCCCGATGGTCATGCCGGGCGGTGCGCATGTCCAGATCGGCATCAGTATCGGCATCGCCGTCGCGCCCGAGCACGGCACCGATCCGGAAGCCCTGCTGTTCGCGGCGGACGCCGCGTTGTATGAAGCGAAATCGAGCGGGAAATCCTGCTGGCGGTTGGCCTCGGCCGAAGCCAACCTCGCAGCGCTGCGCAAAATCGCCGGCGGCGATCTCGCTGCGAAGTCGGTCGCCAGCGCAGCGTGAGTTCAGCCTCGTGCAAACAATCTGCGCCGTCGCAGTCGTAGCCCGGATGAGCGAAGCGACATCCGGGATCTCACGCGCTGCCGCGTTGCCCCCGGATGTCGCTTCGCTCATCCGGGCTACGGACTCATGCGAGGGCCAGCGGATCTAGCGCGGCATCTCCGCGAGCGCAGCGAGGATGCGGGCCCAGGAGCGGATGCCCTTGTGGTAGCTCTTGAGGTCGTACTTCTCATTCGGCGAATGGATGTTGTCGTCGTCGAGACCGAAGCCGACCAGCAGTGAATCGAGACCGAGCGTCTTCTTGAAGTCGGTCACGATCGGGATCGAGGCGCCCGAGCCCATCAGGATGGTCTCCTTGCCCCACTCCTCGGTCAGCGCCTGCTTGGCAGCCGCCAGCGGCTTCATGGTCCAGTCGAGCGCGATCGCGGCACCTGCCGAATGATCGCCGAACTCGACCGAGCAGTCGCCGGGGATGCGCGCCGACACGTAGTCGCGGAACGCCTTGCGGATCTTCAGCGGGTCCTGGCCCTCGACGAGCCGGAACGAGACCTTCGCATGGGCCAGCGACGGGATCACGGTCTTGGAGCCCTCACCGATATAGCCGCCCCAGATGCCGTTGATGTCACAGGTCGGCCGCGACGAGATCTGCTCGATCAGCAGACGATCCTTCTCGCCTGCGGGGATCGACAATCCGATCGGCTTGAGGAAGCTTTCGGGAGTGAGGTTCAGCTTCTTCCACTGCTCCAGAACCTCAGGCGGAACGTCCTTCACGCCGTCATAGAAGCCGGGAATGGTGATGCGGCCGTCGGCGTCGAACAGACCGCCGAGAATTTCCGTCAGCACCCGGATCGGATTGCGCGCGCCGCCGCCGAACACGCCCGAATGCAGGTCGCGATTGGCGGCCTTGATCTTCACCTCTTCATAGAGCAGACCGCGCAGTGAGGTCGTGATCGCCGGCGTGTTCGGGTCCCACATGCCGGTGTCGCAGACCAGCGCGAAGTCGGCCTTGAACTCGTCCTTGTTGGCTTCGAGGAACGGCACGAAGTTCTTCGAGCCGACCTCCTCCTCGCCTTCGATCACCACGGTGACGTCGAGCGGCAGCGCGCCCGTCACCTTCTTCCAGGCGCGGCAGGCCTCGACGAAGGTCATCAGTTGGCCCTTGTCGTCCTCGGCGCCGCGCGCGACGATGATCTTGCGGCCGTCGGCGTGATCGGCGACGACAGGCTCGAACGGCGGCCGGTGCCACAATTCGAGCGGATCGACCGGCTGCACGTCGTAATGACCATAGAACAGGACATGCGGCCTGGCGGCGCCATGGCCGTTGCTCTTGCCGACCACGGCGGGATGACCGGCGGTCGGCCGCACCTCGGTCGCAAAGCCGAGCGTCGCAAGATCCTTGGCGAGGTGGTTGGCCGCCACCTTGCAATCCTCCGTGAAGGCCGGATCGGCCGAGATCGACTTGATGCGGATCAGCGCAAACAGCCGTTCCAGGCTGTTGTCGAAATCAGCATCGATGTGGTCGAGAACGGATTGAAGCTGCGCATTGGCCATGGCCACGAGACCCCTTAAGCAATTGACGACGATCGGCCCGCTTGTAGCTCCGTTGCGCGGTCCGGGCCAGCCTCCCGCGGCGAGAGCATCGCGCCGAAGGAGAGCGCTGCCTGGATCATCGCCGCAGCAATCCCCCAAGCGCGCCGCGCACCAAAGAGCGGCCGATCGAACTGCCCAAGGAGCCGCCGACCTGCTTGCCGAGATCGGCCGCAATCCCGCCCACCACCTTGTCGGAGACCGAGCGGGCGACGTTGCGCGCAATCACCTGTGTCGTCGAGAGCTGGCCGCGCTTGACGTTGGTGCCGAAGATCGTCGCGGCGATGTCGCCGATCTTGCCGAGCACGCTGCCGGACGAGGCTTCCGTCGTCACGGCGGTTCCGCTGATCCGCTTCTGCAGCAGCTCATAGGCGGACTCGGCGTCGATCGCGGTGTCGTATTTGCCCTTGACCGGGCTCGCAGCGATGACCGCCTTGCGCTCCTCCGGCGTCACCGACCCGATCCGCGCCGACGGCGGCCGGATCAGGACGCGCTCCACCATCGCCGGCGTGCCGTTGCCCTCCAGGAACGAAACCAGCGCCTCGCCCTTGCCGAGCTCGGTGATCACCTTGGCGGTGTCCAGCTTGGGATTGGGGCGGAAGGTGTCCGCGGCGGCGGCCACCGCCTTCTGATCGCGCGGCGTGAAGGCGCGCAGCGCGTGCTGCACGCGATTGCCCAATTGCCCGAGCACCCGGTCCGGAACATCGAGCGGATTCTGCGTGACGAAATAGACGCCGACGCCCTTCGACCGGATCAGCCGCACCACCTGCTCGATCTTGTCCATCAGCGCCTTCGGCGCATCGTTGAACAAGAGGTGCGCCTCGTCGAAGAAGAAGACCAGCTTGGGCTTGGCGAGATCGCCGACCTCCGGCAGCTCCTCGAACAGCTCGGACAGCATCCACAGCAGGAACGTCGCGTAGAGTCGCGGGCTCTCCAGCAGCCTGTCGGCAACGAGGATGTTGATCATGCCGCGGCCGTCGCGGTCGGTCTTCATGAAGTCGGTGAGCATCAGCGCCGGCTCGCCGAAGAACTTCGTGCCGCCCTGGTTCTCGAGCACGAGCAACTGCCGCTGGATCGTGCCGACGGTGGCGCGCGTGACGTTGCCGAACGATTGCGCAGCCTTCCGGATCGGCGCCAGCGGATCGACGTCCGCATCAGCGCCTTTCTTGCCGGCCTCCGGAATGATGGCGTCGAGCAGCGCGCGCAGATCCTTCATGTCGATCAGGGCGAGGCCGTTCTCGTCGGCCACGCGGAACGCGACGTTGAGCACGCCCTCCTGGACATCGTTGAGGTCGAGCATCCGCGCGAGCAGCAGCGGCCCCATCTCGGTGACGGTGGCGCGCACCGGATGGCCCTGCTCGCCGAACACATCCCAAAATACCGTCGAGAACTGATCGGGCTGATAGGTGAGCCCGAGTTCGGTCGCGCGCTTGATGATGAAGTCCTTCGCTTCGCCGGTTTGCGAGATGCCCGAAAGGTCACCCTTGATGTCGGAGGCGAAGACCGGAACACCTGCACGAGCAAAACCTTCGGCCATCACCTGCAGCGAGACGGTCTTGCCGGTGCCGGTTGCGCCGGTGACCAGGCCGTGGCGATTGGCGAGCGCAAGCGTCAACCAGGCCGGCTGCTCACCGGCTCCCACGAAGATCTTGTCGTCGGTATCAGCCAGGGATTTTCCGGATGGTGCCATGATGATCCATCTTTCGAGAGTGATTGTTTCGCATCGCACGTGGAGCGGAGCATCTCGTCCAGTAACATAGTTGAGTTTCGCGAATGGGAACTAGGGTCAGGCTGCCTTACCTCTTCGCACGACACGCACTCTTCTTAACATTGGTGCTGCGGGATACGCAGGTTTGAGCCGTGGATTCAACATCTGGTCTTGCATCGCTGCAACAGTTCATCGTCGATCACGAATCGATTCGCGCACCGGGCCGGCTCCTCGCTTGTAATTCACGGATCGTCCGATCAAGATGAATTCAGCGAGAGGACGTTCGGTCTTGGGGGACCGGATGATACGGGGTTCACATGAACGAGTTGATTGAGCCGCTGGCCAGAACGGCCGGCATCGGTAGAGTCGTGGCTGAAATCATCGGCACCGAGCCCGACCTCCTCAGCGACAATGGACGGCAACGACGGGAGCAGCAGCGATCCGCCGGTGAACTTTTCAAATTCGGCCGCGACCAAACCGAAGCGGATCAGTTGGCACGATCGCGACAGGCACACCCGGCCTGAGCCGGTTGCCCAAAGCCCAACCGCCTGGGCCAGATCACCTGAAGCACCTTCGCGCGCGCCGAGCATCATGACATATCCGATCACCGAACTCGAAGGCATGACGGCCTTCTATGCTGCCAAGCTGAAAGCTTTGGGCATCCGCACCACCGACGCATTTCTCGAAGCCGCCCGGACCGTGAAAGGGCGCAAGGCGCTTGCCGCCACGACCGGCATCAGCGAGCAGCAACTGCTCGATTGGGCAAATTCCGCCGACTACATGCGCATTCCCGGCATGGGCAAGGCCAAGGTCTGCCTCGTCCGCGCGGCCGGCGTGCCCACCGTGCGCGAGCTGGCGCACCGCAACCCCGCCCGCCTGGCGCAGAACATCAAGGAAGTGAACACCCGGCGGAAGCTGGTTCGCATCCTGCCGTCGGAGAAGTCGGTCGGCCAGCTCATCGAAAAGGCGCGCCGGCTGGAGCCGAAGATCAGCTATTGACCAGCCTCTAGATTGACCGCGCTTGTACGGCGCGACACCTTGACTTGACGGTGGCAACCGCGCAAAGCGGCGCCCATGAGCGCCATTTCGCCGCACTCCGCCTCGGACCTCACGTCGAGCCACCCGCTGCTGCGGCCGTGGCTGGCGCGTCCATTCCCGGCGGTGATGGGCATCCTGAACGTCACGCCGGATTCGTTCTCGGACGGCGGCCGTTTCGATGCACCGGAGCGGGCGATCGCGCAGGCCGAGCGCATGATCGCGGCCGGCGCCGACATCATCGACATCGGCGCCGAGTCCACCCGGCCCTACAAGGGCGCGGTGCCGGTCACGGCCGAGGAGGAACTGGCGCGCCTGCAGCCGATCCTGCCCGCGATCGTCGCACTCGGCGTCCCCGTGTCGATCGACAGCATGAAATCTCAAGTTGTAGACTACGCGCTGAACCATGGTGCGGCGATCGCCAACGATGTGTGGGGTCTGCAGCGCGACCTCGCGATGGCCGCGATCGTCGCCGCGCATGGCGCGCCGGTCGTGGTGATGCACAACCGCGCTGCCGTCGATCCGGAGATCGACATCATCGAAGACATGCTGGGCTTCTTCGCGCGCTCGCTCGACATCGCCGCCAAGGCCGGCATCCCCATTGGTAACATCGTGCTCGATCCCGGCATCGGCTTCGGCAAGACGGCGCAGCAGAGCATGACCGCGCTGGCGCGGCTCGACGCATTCGCGCGCTTCGGGCTGCCGCTGCTGGTCGGCGCGTCGCGAAAACGTTTCATCAGCACCGTGGTCGCGTCGGAGCCGCAGGAGCGGCTCGGCGGCTCGATCGCGGCGCATTTGATTGCGGCTCGGCGCGGTGCTGCAATCATCCGGGCGCATGACGTCGCCGAGACGGTTCAGGCCGTGCGCGTGGCCGCGGCAATCGAGGCACTGGGATGACCGACACGATCTTCATCAAGGGCGTTCTCATCCACGCGCGTCATGGCGTGATGGAGCATGAGAGCGAGGTCGGCCAGCGCTTCGTCATCGATCTCGAGCTCTACACCGATCTGTCCGACTCCTCGCGCAGCGACCGCCTCGCCGACACCGTGTCCTATTCCGACGTGGTGGAGACCGCGACCGCGGCGTTCAAGGACGTCAACTACCGCCTGCTCGAGCGCGCGGCCGGCGCGGTGGCCGATGCGATCCTGTCGACCTTCGCCCGCATTCGCGCCGTGAAGGTCACGGTGCATAAGCCGCATGCGCCGATCGCCGCCATCTTCGAGGATGTCGGCGTCGTGCTGACGCGCTCGCGGCATCCATGACGGCAATGGCGAGCGCGCTGATTGCTCTCGGCGGCAATGTCGGCGACGTCAGGGCGACGTTCCGGCGCGCCATTCCGGAGATCTGTGCGCGCGCCTCGGCGGCGCTTGTCGCGCGGTCGTCCGACTACATCACTCCGCCATGGGGCGAGGAGCAGCAGCCGCCTTTCATCAATGCCTGCATCGAGATCGCGACCGCGATGCCCCCACGGCCGCTGCTCGGCATTCTGCACCAGGTCGAGCGCATGTTCGGCCGCAATCGCGCGCAGGAGACGCGGTGGGGTCCGCGGACGCTGGACCTCGATCTGATCGCCTATGACGATTTCGCGATCGACACGCCCGATCTCACGCTGCCACACCCCCGGCTGTTCGAACGCGGCTTCGTGCTGGTGCCGCTGGCCGAGATCGTGCCGGCGCGACGGATTGCCGGCCGCCGCGTCGATGAGGCCCTGCGCGCCGTTTCGCGCGACGGAATCCGGCCGCTGCCAGCCGAATAGCTGACGTCTCCGGCCAAACAACCGTTTGGCTTGGCCCCCCTGACGTGGCATTTTGCGCCACAACAATCGCGATAACAGACGCCCCGGGAGACGCGTGCCGACATGACGACCGAGACCGACGATCTGCGACTGGCTGCCGATTTTGCTCCGGCCAGCGAAGCGGACTGGCGCAAGCTGGTCGATGGCGTGCTGAAGGGCGCGGCTTTCGAGAAGCTGGTCGGCAAGACCTATGACGGGCTCCAGATCCAGCCGATCTATCCGCGCGCCAAGCATGCCGCGCCGGTCGCAGGCCGCTCAGCATCGGCGCCATGGCAGATCATGCAGCGCGTCGATCATCCCGATCCGGCCAAGGCCAATGCGCAGGCGCTGATCGACCTCGAGAACGGCGCGACCGGCTTGTCGCTGGTGTTCGCCGGCTCGAATGCCGCACACGGCTTCGGCCTCGCCGCCAGCGCCGACGCAGTGGCGCGCGCGCTCGACGGCGTGCATCTCGATGCTGCGATTGCAATCGAATTGCAGCTCGGTGAATCGGTCTCGCCCGCCTCGCTTCTCGCCGACTACGTCAAGCAGCGCGGCGTCGAGGCCGCTGGCTGCGACATCCGATTCGGCCTCGATCCGATCGGGGATGCTGCCAGTCGCGGCGCAAGCTCACATGACGCATCGATGCTCGGCGGCAACTCGGGCGCGCTGGTCAAGCAACTGCACGAGGCCGGCTTCAAAGGCCCGTTCTTCGCCGCGGACGGCCGGGTCGTGCACGACGCCGGCGGATCGGAGGCGCAGGAACTCGCTTTCGTGCTCGCCTCTGGTGTTACCTATCTGCGGGCGCTCGAAGCCGAAGGCATCGCGCTCGAGACCGCGCGCGGCATGATCTATGGCCGGCTCGCCGCCGACACCGATCAGTTTCTCACGCTGGCAAAATTCCGCAGCCTGCGGCGGCTGTGGGCGCGCATCGAGGAGGCGTGCGGGCTGACACCGAGGCCGCTCTTCATCTCAGGCGAGACGGCGTGGCGCATGCTCACCCGGCGCGATCCTTACGTGAACATGCTGCGCGCAACCATTGCGACGTTCGCGGCCGGATTGGGCGGCGCCAACGCCGTGACGGTGCTGCCGCACACGGCCGCACTCGGCCTGCCCGACGCCTTCGCGCGCCGTGTCGCCCGCAACACGCAATTGGTGCTGCTGGAGGAGAGCAATCTCGCCCGCGTCGCCGATCCCTCCGCCGGCGCCGGCGGCATCGAGGCGCTGACGAGCGAGTTGTGCGTTACCGCCTGGGCACTGTTCCAGGAGATCGAAAAGGCCGGTGGCGTCGTGGCTGCCTTGCGGGCTGGGCTGATCCAGTCCAAGGTCGCCGCGGTGAAGGCGGCGCGGAATGCCAACATCGCCAGGCGTCGCGACGTGCTGACCGGCGCCAGCGAGTTTCCAAATCTCAACGAGGCCGAGGTCGCGGTCGAAGCGGTTGCACCGCTGGCTCCGCAGGCGACAGCCAAGGCTGCGCTCACCTTCACGGCGCTCGCGCCCATCCGTCTCGCAGACGGGTTCGAGACGCTGCGTGATCGCTCCGACGCCCTGTTGAAGAGCCAGGGACAGCGCCCCTCGATCTTCCTCGCCAATCTCGGCACCGCCGCCGATTTCACCGCACGCGCGACTTTCGCCCGCAGCTTCTTCGAGGCCGGCGGCATCGCGGCGATCGATGGCGCGGGCGCTTCGGATCCGGCCGCGCTGGCTGCCGCCTTCCGCGCCTCCGGCGCCGCCATTGCCTGCCTCTGCTCGTCCGACAAGGTCTATGCCGACGCCGCGGTTCCGGCGGCCAAGGCCCTTCAGGCCGCGGGCGCGCGACATATCTATCTGGCAGGCCGCGGCAGCGAGCAGGAGGCCGCGCTGCGCGAGGCCGGAATCGGCAGCTTCGTGTCCGCCGGCGGCGACGCGCTGAAGACGCTCGAAGACGCCTATACGCATCTGGAGTGAGCATGACCGACGACACCAAGCCTCTCCTGACCGGCGGCTGCCAATGCGGTGCCGTCCGCTTCGCGTTCAAGACCACGCCGAACAAGGTCAGCATCTGTCATTGCCGGATGTGCCAGAAAGCCTCCGGCGCGCCGTTCGCCTCGTTCGCTGAGATCGACCGCGAGCACTTCGCCTGGACGCGCGGTCAGCCCGCCGCGTTCCGTTCATCCACGATCGCCGAGCGCTTCTTCTGTCCCGCCTGCGGCACGCCGCTCGGCTTCGGGCGTATTGATGGGCCGCGGATCGAGATCATGACCGGCAGCTTCGACCGGCCGGACCGGGTGGTGCCGACGCGACAATATGGCTCGGAGTCGCGACTTGGCTGGGTGGTCGCGATCGCCAATCTGCCGAGCCAGACGACACAACAGAACTATGGACCGGAGAAGATGGCGACCATCGTCAGCCATCAGCATCCGGACCACGATTGAGACGAGGACGCCGGGCCATGAGCCGCATTCCCGATTTCACCGCGATCGCGTTCGCGCCCACGGCCACGCCGGCTCCCGCAGGCCCAGCCGAGCCGTGGCTCACGCCCGAAGGCATTCCGGTGAAGCCGGCCTATGGCGAGGCCGATCTCGCCGGCATCGACTTCCTCGACACCTGGCCGGGCATCGCGCCGTTTATGCGCGGTCCGTACCCGACCATGTATGTCAACCAGCCCTGGACGGTCCGGCAATATGCCGGCTTCTCCACGGCGGAGGATTCCAACGCGTTCTACCGCCGCAACCTCGCCGCGGGCCAGAAGGGCCTGTCGGTCGCATTCGATCTCGCCACCCATCGCGGCTATGATTCCGACCATCCGCGCGTCGGCGGCGATGTCGGCATGGCCGGCGTCGCGATCGACTCGATCTACGACATGCGAACCTTGTTCGCCGGCATTCCGCTCGACCAGATGAGCGTGTCGATGACCATGAACGGCGCCGTGCTGCCGATCCTCGCGCTGTTCGTCGTCGCCGCCGAGGAGCAAGGCGTGCCGCCGGAGAAATTGTCGGGCACCATTCAGAACGACATTCTGAAAGAGTTCATGGTGCGCAACACCTACATCTATCCGCCGTCTCCCTCGATGCGGATCATCTCCGACATCTTTGCCTTCACCTCGCAGAAGATGCCGAAGTTCAACTCGATCTCGATCTCCGGCTACCACATGCAGGAGGCCGGCGCGACGCAGGATCTCGAGCTCGCCTACACGCTCGCCGACGGCGTCGAATATCTGCGCGCCGGCATCGCCGCGGGTCTCGACGTCGACCGCTTCGCACCACGGCTGTCGTTCTTCTGGGCGATCGGCATGAACTTCTTCATGGAGGTCGCCAAGCTGCGCGCCGCGCGGCTGTTGTGGGCGAAGCTGCTGAAGCCGTTCAACCCGAAGGATCCGCGCTCGCTGTCCCTGCGCACCCACAGCCAGACCTCGGGTTGGTCGCTGACCGCGCAAGACGTCTACAACAACGTCGTGCGCACCGCCGTCGAGGCGATGGCGGCGACCCAGGGCCATACGCAGTCGTTGCACACCAACGCGCTCGACGAAGCGCTGGCGCTGCCGACCGACTTCTCCGCCCGCATCGCCCGGAACACGCAATTGTTCCTGCAGCAGGAGAGCGGCACCACGCGCATCATCGATCCCTGGGGCGGCTCGTACTATGTCGAGCGCTTGACCCGCGACCTCGCCGCAAAGGCCTGGGGCCACATCCAGGAGATCGAGGAGCTCGGCGGCATGGCGAAGGCGATCGAGGCCGGCGTGCCGAAGCTGCGCATCGAGGAGGCCTCGGCCAAGACGCAGGCCCGCATCGACACCGGCAGGCAGTCGGTGATCGGCGTCAACAAGTACAAGCCGACCGACGAGCCGCCGCTCGACGTGCTCAAGGTCGACAATTCCACCGTGCGCCGACTGCAGATCGACAAGCTGTCCAGGCTCAAATCCGAGCGCAGGCAGGCCGAGGTCGATGCGGCGCTGGCGGCGCTCACGCGCTCGGCCGGTGACGGCAACGGCAACCTGCTGGCGCTCGCAATCGACGCGGCGCGCGCCAAGGCCACCGTCGGCGAGATCTCCGACGCGATGGAAAAAGTGTTCGGCCGCCATCGCGCCGAGATCAAGTCCATCACCGGCGTCTACAAGCGGGAGATTGCCGCCATGTCCGGCAAAGCCGAGAAGCTGCAGGCGCTGATCGAGGCGTTCGAGGAGGCCGAGGGCCGCCGTCCCCGCATCCTGGTCGCCAAGATCGGACAGGACGGCCACGACCGCGGCCAGAAGGTGATCGCGTCGGCCTTCGCCGACATCGGCTTCGACGTCGACATCGGGCCGCTGTTCGCCACCGCCGACGAGGCGGCGCGGCAGGCGGTCGAGAACGACGTGCACATTCTCGGCGTCTCGTCGCTGGCGGCCGCGCATCTCACCGCAGTGCCGGAGTTGAAGGCCGCGCTCAAGAAGCAGGGCCGCGAGGACATCATGATCATCGTCGGCGGCGTCGTGCCGCCGCAGGATTACGATGCGCTGTACAAGTCCGGCGCCGAGGCGATCTTCCCGCCGGGCACCGTCATCGCCGACGCCGCCGAGGAGCTGATCCACAAGCTCAACGCGCGGCTGGGCCACAGCGAGGCGGCGGAGTAGTCCGACTGCGTCACACCCCACCGTCATTCCGGGGCAAGGCCAAAGGCCTTGAACCCGGAATCTCGACCTTGTCTTGCGTCCATTCCTGAGAGCGTCGAGCTATTGACGCGCTGTAATCAATCGCCGCGCGTTCGATCTGGGCACGATCGAACCTTTGCGGTACGTGCGCGCACAGACAACCAAACCCGGATCACAAGTCTCATGTATTCTGCCAAACTGCTTGTCGCCGCCCTGTTCGGCCTGCTCACCCTCTCGCCGGCGATCGCCGCCGAAGCCAAGCCCGATGCGTCGATCAAGACCAAGGCCGCCGAGGCCAGCGTCACGCTGAGTGCCGACATCAAGGCCGATCCGGCGCTCGCCGCGAATTGCCTCGCCGAAGGCCGCAAGTGGATGGACAAGCAGGCCGCGGACGCCGCCAAGGACTACAAGGCGGACAAGGAACTGTTCCGCGACGGCCCTTACACCTATGGCCGCGACTATTCGGTGCGTTCGATCGTCGCCGATCGCTATGTCAGCGTGCTGCGCAACGACTACATGGACACGCATGGCGCCCATCCCAACCGGACGGTCGACACCATCCTCTGGGACAAGGCCGCCGCCAAGCGCATCTCGATCCGCCCGTTCTTCAACGAGACCGCCGACAACGGTCCGACCATGACCGCGATCAGCAAGGCGATCATCGCCTCGCTGCGGGCAGAGAAGAAGGCGCGCGACGCCGGCGACACTGACGAGTGGTGGCTGAAGAGCGTCGAGCCGAAGCTGCTCGGCATTGGCGCCGTCACGCTCGCGCCCTCGACGCTGGCCGGCAAGAGCTCGGGCCTCACCTTCCACTATCCGCCCTACGCCGTCGGCGCCTACGCGGAGGGCGATTATGTCGCCTTCGTGCCCTGGGAAACGCTGAAGCCCTATCTCAGCGTGGAGGGGCAGGCGATCTTCGGCGGCGCGAGGCCGAAGGGGGATGCGGAGGAGAACTAGCTGGCCGGGCCGCTCGCATCCGCTATAACGGGCGCATGTCCTCTCGTTCTCCTTCGCCAAATACCACGGCCTTGGCCGACGATATCAGCGCCGGCAGCCGCGCGGCGCTGGCGCGTGCGATCACCTTGGTCGAGAGCCGCCGCGCCGACCACCAGGCCGCCGCGCGGGAGCTGGTGCAGGCGCTGCTGCCACGGACGGGGCACGCGATCCGGGTCGGCATCACCGGCTCGCCCGGCGTCGGCAAGTCCACCACGATCGATGCGCTCGGCATGTATCTGATCGAACAGGGCCACAAGGTCGCGGTGCTCGCGGTCGACCCCTCGTCGGCGCGGACCGGCGGTTCGATCCTGGGCGACAAGACGCGGATGGCGCGATTGTCGCATCACGAGCACGCCTTCATCCGCCCCTCGCCATCGTCGGGCACGCTCGGCGGCGTCGCCGCCAAGACGCGCGAGGCGATGCTGCTGTGCGAGGCTGCGGGCTTCGACGTGATCCTGGTCGAGACGGTCGGCATCGGCCAGTCCGAAACCACGGTCTGCGACATGACCGATTTCTTCCTCGCCCTGATGCTGCCCGGCGGCGGCGACGAGCTGCAGGGCATCAAGAAGGGCCTGATCGAGCTCGCCGACATGATCGCGATCAACAAGGCCGATGGCGACAACGTCAAGCGCGCCAACATCACCGCCGCCGACTATCGCGGCGCATTGCATCTGCTCAGCCCCCGCTCCGAGCACTGGCATCCGCCGGTCGTGACCTATTCGGCGATGGCCGGGACGGGCATTGCCGAGCTGTGGCAGAAGGTCCTCGACCATCGCAAGGCGATGATCGCCTCCGGAGAATTCGCCGCCCGTCGCCGCGACCAGCAGGTGAAATGGATGTGGACCATGCTGGAGCAGCGCCTGATGGCGCGGCTGCGCACCGATCCGTCCGTCCGCGCGAAAGTGAAGAAGCTGGAGACCGACGTCGCCGAGGGCCGCGTCGCGCCGGCGCTCGCCGCCGAGCAGCTCGCGGAGATGCTGACATGAGCGAGCGGCCGCGCATCCTGATCACCGGATTCGGCCCGTTTCCCGGCGCGCCGTCCAATCCGACCATGCCGCTGGTGAAGCGGCTGTCGGAGCTGCGGCGGCCGGCGCTGGATGACGTCGCCATCAGCAGCCACATTTTTCACGTGACCTATGCGACCGTGGATCGCGAGCTGCCCGCCCTGATCGCCGAGCGGCGCCCGCATGCGCTCCTGATGTTCGGCCTCGCCGGGCGAACATCATACCTGCGCATCGAGACCCGCGCGCGCAATGCGATCACCACGACCTTCCCCGATGCCGATCGCCACGTCGCGCGCAAGGGCGTGATCGCGCCGGGCGCACATCCGGCGACGTTCGGTCCGCACATGGCGCGGCTGCTGCGCGCGGCGCGCGCCACCGGCATCGATGCCCGGGCCTCGCGCGATGCCGGCAGCTATCTCTGCAACTATCTGAGCTGGCGCGCGATCGAGGCGACCAAGGCCGCCGAAGGGCCGCGGGTCGCCGCCTTCATCCACATTCCTCCCTTGCCGCGTGCCGGCTCGGCGTTGCCGCACGGCAGTTCGCGCGTCACGCTGGAGGGGCTGGTCGATGCCGGCGAAGCCATGCTGATGGAGCTGGTCAAGCTCGTGCGACAGGCGACCTGTCGCACGAGCTGACGTCGATAGTGGTATGACCGTATGACCGCTGACCGTCAGCACTGTGTCAGATGCTCCAACGGCGCCGACCGCCAAATCCCCCGCCGATCAGGCGCAGCAGGAGCAGCAGGACCACGGCGCCGATGAAGGCGTTGATGATCGCGGCGACCAGTCCGACGCCCAGATGGATGCCGAGCTGCGGCAACAGCCAGTTGCCGATGAAGGCGCCGACGAGACCGACGACCAGGTCGCCGATCAGGCCGAAACCGCCGCCCTCCATGACGCGGCCCGCGAGCCACCCGGCGACGATGCCGACGAACAGAATAACCAGTAGACTCTCATTTGACAGATGCATGACCCTCTCCTCGCCGATCCATTGCGGGAACAATGTCCCCGAGTCCCATTGGTTCCCTCGGGAGAGGCTCACCGGTTCGACGGGCAACCCACCGCCGGCGGCGATCTGACGTGAAGATTTAACCCTACCGCCAACAATCCCGGGCGCAGGCGCTCATCCTCAGCATCAGCTTTGAGGCTTTCAGCTTAAGTCGTGGCCGCACATCATCTTTTGCGTGAGACGCTGACCATGGATGTCAATCGCCGCCGCATTCTGGCTGGATCGGCTGCCGGCGCCGCCGGGGCATTGGCCCTGCCGGCGGATGCCGCACAGGCCGCCCCCTTGATCTCCGCGCTCGGGCGCGACGCCACACAGTATGGCGTCAAGCCCAACAGTCCCGACGACCAGACTCGCGCGCTGCAGCGTGCGATCGACGAGGCCGCCCGCGCGCAGGCGCCGCTGGCGCTGCCGCCAGGCACCTACAGGACCTCGATGCTGCGCCTCGCCAGGGGCAGCCACTTGGTCGGCGTCCGCGGCGCCGCCAAGCTCGTGTTCACCGGTGGCGGCCCGTCGATGCTGTCAGCAGAAGGCGCTGACGGCCTCGGCGTCAGCGGCATCGCGCTCGACGGCGGCGGCATCGCCCTGCCCCAGCGCCGCGGCCTGCTCCATGTCGCCGCTAGCCGCGACGCCCGTATCTCCGATTGCGAGATCACCCGCTCCGGCGGCAGCGGCATCTGGCTCGAGCAGGTCTCGGGCGACGTCAGCGGCAACGTGATCACCGACATCGCGGTCACCGCCATCGTGTCGTTCGACGCGCTCGGCCTGATCGTGTCGCGCAACACCATCAACGGCACCCGCGACAACGGCATCGAGATCCTGCGCACCGCGATCGGCGACGACGGCACGATGGTGCTCGACAACAGGATCGAGGACATCAAGGCCGGTCCCGGCGGCTCCGGCCAGTACGGCAACGCCATCAACGCCTTTCGCGCCGGGAACGTCATCATCAGCGGCAACCGCATCAGGAACTGCGACTACTCGGCAGTGCGCGGCAACTCCGCCTCGAACATCCAGATCGTCGGCAACAGCGTCAGCGACGTGCGCGAGGTCGCGCTCTACTCGGAGTTCGCATTCGAGGGCGCCGTCATCTCAGGCAATACGGTGGATGGTGCCGCCTTCGGCGTCTCCGTCTGCAACTTCAACGAAGGCGGCCGCATCGCGGTGGTCCAGGGCAACATCATCCGCAATCTGATCCCGAAGCGGCCGATCGGCACAGCACCTGACGACGATGCCGGCATCGGGATCTATGTCGAGGCGGACTCCTCGGTGACCGGCAACGTGGTCGAGAATGCCCCGTCCTACGGCATCGTCGCCGGTTGGGGCCGATATCTCAGGGACGTGGTGATCTCCGGCAACGTCATTCGCAATGCGCTGGCGGGCGTCGGCGTGTCCGTCGTTCCGGGCGCGGGCACGGCGCTTGTGAGCAACAACATGATCTCGGGCACGCCCCGTGGCGCCGTGATCGGGCTCGATCACATCAAGCCGGTGACATCGGACCTGACGCGCGACGGGACGCAAGGCTATGCGCAGATCGTGGTCAGCGGCAACGCGGTGCGACGAAGCTGAGCCGCCGCTTCAAATCGGCCGAGCGCTCGGCCTCACTTGTGTGATCGCGACGCCGGTGATCGCCAGCAGCCCGCCCGCAATCAGCTTCGGTGTCATCCGTTCGTCCAGGAACAATACGCTCGAGATCAAGGCGAACACCGGAAGCAGCAGGCTGAACGGTGCGACGCGGCTCATGGAGTAGCGGGCGATCAACCAGAACCAGACGCCAAACCCGACAATTCCGCCGATGAAGACCGTGTAGGCGAGCGCCAGCCATCCGCGTTCATCCGCCGCGGCAAGGCTCGCCACCTGGCCATATTCGAGGAACGACGACATGACCATGACTTGCGGCACGGTGAGCAGCGACGACCATCCCATCAGCATCAGCGGTTCAAAAGGGCCGTAGCGCTTGGTCAGGACGTTGGACACCGCGAATGCGAAGGCTGCGCCAACCACCAGCAGCAGCGGGAGCACGTTTGCCGTCAGACCCGGCTCGGCCGCCAGCACGACCACGCCGGCGAATGCAAGCCCTACTCCAGCGCATGTGGAGAGGGACGGCTTCTCCGCCAGCAGCGGCCACGCCAACAGGACGGTGAAGGGCGTGGCGAGTTGATAGGCGACGGCAGACATGCTTCCCGAGCCGAGCCCAAGACCAACATAGAACAGCCCGAAGTTCAGGCCGCCCAGGAAAACGGAAATGACTGCGATGTGACCGAGCTGTTGACGCGTCGGCCTTTTGACGAACGGAACGAGCAGCAGCGCGATGGCCAGAAATCGAAGCGCGAGAAAGAATAGCGGCGGAAACTCCGTCACCCCCACTTTGATGACGACGAACTGATAACCCCACAGCAAGGGAACGGCCACCGAGCAGAGAATCTGGACGATGGTCATGGCATTCTCCATTTAATGGACTGATCAGTCCAGATATAGGCAGCTCAACAACAAGGCGCTCAACGGTCTCTATCGAATGACGCGGTCGAGAAGCGCGTCAACGGTGGCTTGCGATGTGATGGGCGCCGGCCCCGTCTTTCCGACCACGCGCAGCCCCTCAACGAAACAGACGAGAATTCGCGCGGCACTCGAAGGTTCGACACCCTCGGCCAGTTTGCCCGCCATCTTCGCGCGGGACAGTGCACCAGCCACCCGGATCTCCATGGCCTTGAAGAAACTCGCGATGCGCCGACCAACTTCGGTGTCCTGACCAGCAAGCTCCATGGCTGTCGCCACCAGCAGGCAGCCGCGCCGACCCTTGGCCCCGCAGGTGCGGTCGACGTAGCCGGCAAGATAGGCCCGCAGGCCGTCGACCGGCTCCCTGCTTGGGTCGAGCTCGGTATCCATCCGGGCCAGGGCATCGGCGATGTAACGGTCAAGCGCGAGCAGGAACAGCGAGTGTTTGTCACCGAACGCGGCGTAGAGGCTGCCACGCGAGAGCTTCGTCGCCTGAAGAAGATCAGGCAGCGCCGTCGCGTGATAGCCACGCGACCAAAACACACCCATTGCCCGCTCGACAGCGGCGTCCATGTCGAAACTTCGCGGGCGCCCACGCGGCAACTGCATCGGAGTCTGGCGGCTCATCACCGATATATGGACCATTCGGTCTTGAAATCAAGTGACCAGATTGAGGGCGGCTTGCGGCCCCCTTGGCTGCGATGCGGAGTGGGTCTGGAGCTCGCCCTGCGCCTAGAACGCGACCGCCAGCGCGGGATAGCGGCGCTCGATGGCATCGAGATCGACCACCGGCTCGTCATACTCGGCGTCGGATTGAATGCCGATGCTCAAAGCCTGCTCCAGGGCGAACATGTCGATGCGGGGCGGCGCGACGGCCGGCTCCGGCGCGATGGCATCTTCGGCCACATAGTCGGGTTCGATGACGTCGTCCGGTTCCAGATCATCCGCGGCCAGCTCGATCTCGGGCTCGACGATGATCTCGGACTCCGCAAGGATGGTTTCGAGCGAGGGCGGCAGCGCGATGGGGCGCCGCTCGATGGGGTGATTCTCGTGGAGACGGAGTTTGATCGGCTCCGGCTCGGCGGGGCGCACGGGAGCGGGTGGCGCAGCCACCATCGCAGCCGGCCGCTGGCTCGGCACGATGCTCACCTGCTCGGGCTCGGCGCGGGATAGCGCCTGCCAGGTCTGCACCGCGGCCTTGGCGTGCCGGATATCGTCGAGGAGCGACTGCTCGGTGTAGTAGCGGCGCCAACGGCCGCTCTGGAACAGCTCGGTCAGATGGTCCAGGCGCCTTTCGGCAAGCGCGCACCAGCGCGCAGCCAGTTCGCGGCTGCAAGTCACGTCCGGTCGATGTGTCATGGGGGAGCCCGTGAGATAAGGGGACGGACGCACTCGGCACGAATCAACGCAACGTGACGTGAATATTTTGTGGAAAAGGTTAACAAAGTCTAGCTAATGCCATGTTGTTTGGCGGCCAAACCGTAGTCGTGCGGAAATTTTCTCCGTGCTTTTTCGGAATCCGGCCTAGTGCAGCCACGCGAACGCGGCCAACGACATCGCCTGACAACCCGAAGATGTGCCCATCGGGCGGGCGAACACTGTCGGATATCAATGTCGCCGGGATTCGACCTGGCCCAGAAATGGAAGACCCGTCCGGGGGGACAACCGGACGGGTCGAGCCATATGGGCGCTTGGGGTGGATGGGCGCTCGCGCCGTATATAGCCTTGGGGAGGGGATCACCGCTCCCACATGCTTTCTGTCGTGACCGCCCCGCTGCACGTTCAAAGCGAGCGGGAGAATTTCGGAACGTTCACGAAAACGTTGGCGTCATTGCTGCGCCGGCCGAAGCGCGTCGCCGGCTGGAGATGCCTCGGTCACCGCGGCCGGCGCCGAACGCAACTCGCGGGCCGCCGCGGGCTCCGTTTGCAGCCCCGCGGAAGGCACAGCAGCAGCAGGCGCATCCTGCGGCGAGACCACGGCCTGGACCGCCGCCAACGCATCCGCCTCCCCTGCCCCGAACAGATCGTCGCGTCCGGGGGTCCCGAGATCGCGCGCGGTCCCGGTCAGCACGGTCCGCACCGTTTCCGGCTTCAACGCCGGATTGCGCTCCAGCACCAGCGCCGCAAGCCCGCTGACATAGGCCGCGGAAAACGAGGTGCCCGAGATGATCTGATATTTTCCGTCCGGCGCCGGCAGGAAGATCTCGGCGCCGGGCGCGGCCAGCGCGATGTAATTGCCGCGGTTCGACGCCGGCAGCAACTGATCCCTGTCATCGGTCGCACTGACGGCGATGACGTTCGGATTGCCCGCAGGATACAGCGGCGGCGACTTGGCCCCGGCATTGCCGGCCGCGGCGACCATCACGACGCCCTTGGAAGCGACGGCCGCGATCGCGCGCTCGATCACCGCATCTTTCGGGCCGGCGAAGCTCATGTTGACGATCTGCGCGCCGTGCAGGGCCGCGTAGTCCAGCGCCTTCAGGATCACATAGGAGCTGCTCTCCGGCCCGCCGCCTTTCTTGGCCATGCCGAAGGCGCGGATGGCGATGATGCGTGCATAGGGCGCGCTGCCCATCAACCGCTTGTGCGACACGATCACGCCGGCGATGCCCGTGCCGTGCGCATGCGGTCCCTCGTCACCGCCGAGCGCGTCGAACGCGTCGAACGACGCGTCGGCGAATTCCGGGTGCTTGAGATCGACCCCGGAGTCGATCACGGCGATGGTGACGTTGGCGCCCTCGGCCAGCCTGTGCGCTTCCGGCAGCCGCAGCTTCGCCAGCGCGTATTGCGCCGGATCGCCCTCGACAGGCGGCGCACTCTGCTGCTGCAGCGTATAGCGGTAGTTCGGCTGCACCGAACGCACCCTGGCATCTGCCGCGAGCGCACGGCTGACCGCCTGCACCGAGCGGCGATCGGTGATCCTGAACAGACCGATGGTGGCGCCGATCAGCGGAAAGCGCTGCGAGCTGATGCGCTGCAGGCCATGGCGGCGCGCCAGCGCGTCGGCCTGGTCGATCGAGAGACCGTCATCGATCTCGGCGACGATCTCGTTGGCGACGGTCCGCGGGTCGACCGCGGCCGCAGCTTTCGGCTCGCCGCGCTGCGTCACCTTGGCGGACCTGCCTTTGTCCAATCTTCCTTGGGACCGCCGGCCCTGCCCGTCCCCCGTCACCGACCGGCGGTCGAGACATTCACCCGACACGCTGCGATCCGCCGGGTTGCAGGACGCCTGCAGGTTCGGTGCAAATCGCGCATTGGGCAAGGTCGGGCGCAAGGCCATCCCGGTCGGCGGCGGCACACGCATCGCGGTGCCCGGGTTGATGCTCGGCACCCGGCTCGGGATGTTGATGTTGGGCGAACGCATCATCGCCTGGGCATGGGCACTGAGGTCGCCACCCGCGAAAGCAGGCATTGCGACGACAATCAGTATCGCCACCGATCTGGCGAAGTGTAGCGGCGAAGTGGACGACATGGAGCCTCCGAATGACGTTCGGACGGCGCGGGCCTATTGCGCGGCCACCGCGAGGCTGACGATCTTCTCTCGCGCCAGACGGCCGATCAGGCTGTCGGCCTCGGCCTTCGACAGCGGCCGGTCGCCGAGTTGCAGCTTGAACAGGCCGCCTCTGGCGCCCTCGACGATCAACGCCTGGTAGCTGTCGAGCAACGCGGAGATGTCGGCCATGCGCGCATCCGGCGCGAACCGCACCAGCGCATAGGCGGGCGCGGTCGATCCGGCGACCTGCGATCCAAGGCCGCGGATCAGCGGAGCGGCCGGGGCCGGTGCTTCGGCCATCCGCGAACGCGTCATGCTCTCGGGCGTCCGCTCCGCCGGGGCCGGCGCAGCAGCGCTCGGTGGCGGCGGCGGCGCGGCCATCGGTTTGCTCGCGGGCTCGGGAGCTGCGTTCTTGTCCTCGACCGAGGCGGTCTGATAGGTCGCGGTCTGCGAGCGCATCAGCACGGCGCCGATCACGCCGGCCTGCGCCAGTACCAGAAGCGCGCCGAGGCTGACGGTCCACGCCAAGGTCTGCGGCGACAAGCTGTCGAAGAAATCCATCAGCCGCGCGCTGAAGCCGCGCGGCGCGGCAGGCTTCTGCACCGGATCCGCCTCGATCGCCGCGAACAGCTTCTGCATCGCGCGCATCGAGGGCGCGCCGAGGCTTTCGTTCAGCGCGATGGTCTCGGCATATTCCTTCTGGATCTCCGCATATTGCCTGGCGAGATCGGCGTCGTGGGCAAGCACCTCCTCGACCCGGCGCATGTCGCGCGCGTTCAGGGTGCCGGCGGCGTACCACGGCAGCAGGAGTTCGATCTCTCCGGGCTCTTGCTCCAGCATCTTGCTCAAAGCCATCATGGCCAGCCTCTTTCAATGCCGGCCGCTTTCAGGAGTTCGGCCAATTTCTTGCGCGCATAGAACAGGCGCGTCTTGACGGTGTTTTCCGGAATTCCGACGATCTCGGCCACCTCCTCCACGGACTTCTCGTGGTAGTAGACGAGATCGACGATCTCCCGGTGATCAGGCGAAAGCGCCGTCAGGCACTTGCGCAATGCTTCGCCGGTATTCTTCTTCTGGACCGCGACCTCCGGATCGTCGGAGGTATCCTCGATCGCGTTCGCGGCCTCGTCTTCCAGCTCAACGTCCTTCCGGCGCCGAAGTGCCGACAGGGCCTTGAACCGCGTGATCGCCAGGAGCCAGGTGGAGACGGCAGAACGGCCTTCGAACTTGCCGGCCTGACGCCACACGTCGAGAAAGACCTCGCTGATGAGGTCTTCCGCGACCTGCTCGTCCCGCACGAGCCGGAGCCCGAAACGGTACACCCTGACATGGTGCCGTCCGTACAGCACCTGCATGGCGAGCCGGTCGCCTTGAGCGATCCGGGCAATCAGGGTTTCATCTGACGCCGCTGCTGTCACGCTCAATGGCCGTCTCGCAAGATTGGTCTGGAGGATTGACGTCGCGGTTCGAACACAACCGCAAAAATCTTCAAAATACCGGAAAGATACGTCCCGAAATGTGAGTTGGCGCACAGACTTGCAGATTTCGCTGCAGCGCCCAGGTCGATCGCGACCAGCGGGTTCCCGCCTACCATGTTCCGCCCGTTCCCGCCAACTGCGCGTCCTGAAAGCCGTAGATTCCCCGTCGCAGCACGACGCCGGCGGCCTCTTCGTCCATGCCCATAGATACCAAAGTTAAATGCTTTCCCACGTAGATTTTGAGCCAACGACGAAGAATCGCGAGCACATGGGCACGACGGCACCGCCTTTTCCCAGTCCGAATGTCGCTGAGGCCGGGGACGCGCAGCCGTCTCCGTCCAGCGACCTGCGCGCGCGTCGTGCCGGGCGGCGCCGGCAGATGCTGGCGTTGGTCGCCGGATGCTACCTGATCGACGCCGTCATCCTGCTGATCTATGCCCAGGCGGGAACCGTCCCGGTCACGATCGCGCCAGCCTATGCAGCGATCGGCGTTCTCACCGTCGCGCTGTGGACCGCTTTGTCGGAGAGTGGCTTCAACGACCGTTTCCGCGACCACTACCTCGTGGTGCCGCAATCGCTCGCCAGCATGATGATCACGGTCGCGTTCTGCTACATCGCGCCCGAAGTCAGCATCCTGTTCCTGTGCACGCTGTACATCGTCGTCGCCTTCGCCTCGCTGCGCGCGACGCCGCGCCAGAGCGCGATCTGCTGGACGTTCCTCGCGATCGGGCTGGCGGGATTGTTCCTGCTCACCGACAAGCCGCTCGGCATGCCGCACGACAGCGGCCTCGAGCGGCTCGCGACGCTCCTGGTCTTCCTCCTCACCATCGCCGGCTGCATGTTCCTCGGCATCTTCTCCAGCGCGCTGCGCGAGACGCTGTACCAGCGCGGACAGAAGCTCAAGGAAGCCTATCGCCGCATCGAGGAGCTGGCCGAGATCGATGAGCTCACCGGCGCGCTGAACCGGCGCTCGATCATGGATGTGCTGGACGAGGAGATGGCGCAGGCGCGGCAGGGCGGCCAGCCCTGCTCGGTCGTGCTGATCGATCTCGACTGGTTCAAGCGCATCAACGACACGCATGGTCATCCGACCGGCGACGACGTGCTGCGCACCTTCGCCATCACGATCTTCGCCAACATTCGCGGCAGCGACCGCTTCGGCCGCTACGGCGGCGAGGAATTCCTGCTGGTGCTGCCGGGCGCGCCGGCGGACGCCGCCGCGCGGCTCGCCGAACGATTGCGCCAGATCATCGCCGGCCTCGACTGGAGTGCGTTCTCGACCGGCCTGCAGGTCACGTTCTCGGCCGGCGTAGCCGCCCCGCGCGGCGACGAGACCGCCGATTCGCTGCTCGCCCGGGCCGATCGGGCGCTCTACGACTCGAAGGCGCAGGGCCGCAATCGCGTCACCAGCGCCTGAGCCATCCCGGCATGCCCCCGAAACCCACCCCGAACGAAAGCCTGCTCGACGAGCTCGAGGACACGCTCGCGCACGGCACCGTCGCGCGGCGGGTCGAGACCCTGCGCAAGGTGACGGACCTGTTCGTCGACGGCGCGACGGACTTCGCCGATGACCAGGTCGCGCTGTTCGACGACGTATTCGAATGCCTGATCGACCACATCGAGATCTCGGCCCGCGCCCTGCTCGCGCGCCGGCTTGCGCCGCTTGCGTCGGCGCCGCCGCGGACGCTGCACCGGCTGGCGGATGACGACGCCATCGATGTCGCAGGCCCCGTGCTGTCGAAGTCGGAACGGATCGATGAGGCCGCGCTGATCCGCACAGCCGAGACCAAGAGCCAGGCGCATCTGCTCGCGATCTCGCTCCGGCGCGTGCTCAGCCACGCCGTCACCGACATCCTGCTCAGGCGCGGCAACGACGAGGTCGTTCACAGCACCGTCAGCAATCCCGGCGCCGACGTCTCGGGGGCCAGCCTCGACACGCTGGTCGATCGCGCCGCGCTGGACGAAAACCTCGCCGCGTGCCTCGCCATGCGGCCCAATCTGCCGCGCCACCTCTATCTGAAGCTGGTCGCCAAGGCGTCTGCCACGGTCCGCACGCGGCTCGAGGCGGCAAATCCGAAGCTCGCACAGGAGGTCTCCTCGGCGGTGCGCATGGCGGGCCGGCGGGCGCGATCGAGCGCGGTGGCGCTGACCAGCCAGACCGAGATCGCGCATGCGCTGGTGCGCTCGCTGCATGCCGAGGGCCGGCTCGACGACCGTCTCGTCGTGCAGTTCACCGAGCAGCGCAAGTTCGACGAGGTCAATGCCGCCGTCGCGGCCATGGCCAACGTGCCGGTCGCGATCGCCGAAAGCATCATGATCGAAAGCCGTGCCGAGGGCGTGATGATCCTTGCCAAGGTCGCAGGTCTGTCCTGGCCAACGGTGAAATCGATCATCCTGATGCGCGACGAGCTCGCCACCACCGCGCCGGCCGATCTCGATGCCTGCAAGGCGACCTATGAGCGGCTCCGGCGGTCCACCGCGCAGCAGGTGTTGCGCTTCCACCGCGTGCAGGACGCCGCGGCGCCGATGCAGGCGTAGTCGCGACCTCGCTCGTCGCGCAGCCCCCTCAGTAGCGCAGGACCCTTGCGCCGATGAGCGCGCCGAGCCCGGCCACGATCAGCGCGGCCACCGTGTACCAGGTCGCCACGAACAGCGGCGAGTCGTCGGTGCAATGCGCGGCATAGAGCGTCGCCGCGATCCCCGCCGAGACCAGCCCGGCGATCGCGCCCGTCATCGCCGGACGCGACGGCGCGCCATGGCGCAGGCCGAACAGCGCGGCGGCCAGCAGCGGCAGCGACAGCACGGGAATGGCGCTCATGCACACCATCGAATTGTGGCCGACCAGCCGCGCCATCATCGGCGTGCGCTGCGGCAGCATCATCTCCGCCGCCATGCCGCCGATAAGGACGACGATCGGCGCGATCAGCAACCAGCTCCAGCCCTGCAGCGAGGCTTCGGGGCGCGACAGATGCAGGCCGATGATCAGCGCCGGGATCGCCAGCGCCGTGGTGACGACGAACTTCAGGTCGAAGAATGGATTGCGCACCGCGAGCCAGATGTCCGGCCGGACGCCGAGGCCGACGAGCAGCATCGCGGTCGATACCGGCGTCGCCGCCATCAGGGCCAGCGCCAGCACGATGCCGACCGGCTGCGCGCGCTGCGCATTGTCGGCCGCGAGGGTGCGGATGAGCTGATCGGTGTCCATGGTCAGGTATCCCGTAGCTTGGCCGTGAGGCTTGCGAGCGCCCGGTGCAGCGCCACCCGCACCGCGCCCTCGCTCATCGAAAACTTCTCTGCGGTCTGCTTGATCGAGGCGGCCTCGACCGCGATCGACTGCAGCACGTCGCGCTGACGCTGCGGCAACGTCTTCAGCTGCGCCTCGACCTCGCTAGCCGAGACGGTGGGCGCCGGCGGCGCGTCGGCCAGCGTCTCCGAGAAATCGTCGATGTCGACGAACACCCGCCGGCCGCGCCGGCGCAGCATGTCGATCAGCTTGTTGCGCGCGATCGCGAACAGCCAGGGCGCGAACGGCGCGTCGACGTCCCAGGTGTGCCGCTTCAGGTGAACCGCCAACAGAATTTCCTGCACGATGTCCTCGGCCTGGTCGGAGGGCTGGCCGGCGCGCGCCAGCCCGCGCCGTGATGCTGCGCGCAGCACGGGCGTGATCGCCCTCAGCAGGCGATGATAGGCCTCGTCGTCACCGGCGACGGCCTGACGCATCCAGCCCGTCCACTCGTCGTCACGCTCGCGCAACTCCGCTCCACCCTAGCAATTCGCCCGAAACACTCAGTTTGTTACTCTCGCTCCATCCTCATCACTAATTCGTGATGAGGACATTGGCCTCGGAACCATCCGAGTTACGCCACACCGAGAGCACGCCACCGGGCAAGTCTTGGAACCGCTCCATAGCACCGAATCGCGAGGTGCATGATCAGGTTTGATGGGCAGCGTCGCAAAGTGCGGCGGCGCCCAGCTTTTGCCGTGAGCGGCAGGAAGATACCCATTTTCTGCCCCGTTCTCGACATCTGTCGGGGTCTCACTCCGGCTTGGGCTGGCGGGATGGGGAGAAGGCCGACGATGACGATCCAAGCCAGTGGACGTTCAGCATTGATCATTGCCGCCGCGTTCGTTCTGGGCCTCGTTGGCACTGGATTCGCGCGCGCGGCCGAACAGCAGAGCTACAGTCCGTTCTTGCCGGTGGGGTCCGAGAGCGCTCCGGCGGCGAAGCAGGACGGCTTCCCGGCGCCGCTGCCGGCCGAAGCCCAGGCTCAGGCCGCACCTGCGGCGCAATCGACCGACGCCGCGCCGAGCGATGCGCCGGCGGCCTCGGACGTCACCGTGAACATGGTCACGGTCAGCAATGACGACAGCTCCGGCTGGGACAAGGCCTCGATCATCGGCAAGATCTTCATCGCCTGCGGCACCCTGCTCACCCTGGGCTCGGCGGCGCGGATGTTCATGATCTGAGGCGCCGCGCGGCGCCGCACCTACTTGATGCGCATCGATCCAGCGGGCACATTGCCCGCTGTTTTGATTTCTCGGGGTTGGCATCATGAGCGTCTACGAGCACATCATCGTCGAAGGCAAAGGCGCGGTCGGTGTCATCACCCTGAACCGGCCGAAGATGCTCAACGCGCTGTCGTTCGGCGTCTTCCGCGAGATCGCCGCCGCCGTGGATGATCTCGAGGCCGACGACGCCATCGGCTGCATCGTGATCACCGGCAGCGAGAAAGCGTTCGCCGCCGGCGCCGACATCAAGGAGATGCAGCCGAAGAGCTTCATCGACATGTTCTCGAGCGACTTCACCGCGATCGGCGGCGACCGCGTCGCGCGCTGCCGCAAGCCGACCATCGCCGCGGTCGCGGGCTACGCGCTCGGCGGCGGCTGCGAGCTTGCGATGATGTGCGACTTCATCATCGCCGCCGATACCGCGAAATTCGGCCAGCCCGAGATCACGCTCGGCACCATTCCGGGCATCGGCGGCACCCAGCGCCTGACGCGCGCGATCGGCAAGGCCAAGGCGATGGACCTCTGCCTCACCGGCCGCATGATGGATGCGGCCGAGGCCGAACGCTCCGGCCTCGTCAGCCGCATCGTGCCGGCCGACAGGCTGATGGACGAGGTGATGGCTGCGGCCGAGAAGATCGCGGCGATGTCGCGCCCGGCGGCGGCGATGGCCAAGGAGGCCGTCAACCGCGCCTTCGAGACGCCGCTGTCCGAAGGCATGAACGTCGAGCGCAACCTGTTTCACGCCACCTTCGCGCTGGAGGACCGCGCCGAGGGCATGGCTGCCTTCATCGAGAAGCGCAAGCCGGTGAACAAGAACCGGTGAGATTGCTGCGGGTCACTCGCAGCTGAACGAATCGATCTGCCTCTGATGTCCACGGGTGCCCCTCACCCGCCTACCGAGCGCGTATCCGCGCGGCCATGTCGCAGCACTGCGACAAACGGTCTGTGGCGAGCACGACACAACAAACCATGGAAAAGCCTGCCGGATTCCACATCCACGGTTTGTGTGTGGCCGCCATCCGCCCTAAACAGGTAAACAACTGGTTAAGACAGTGGGACGCGGCGGAGTCGGATGGTGGGTCGAGCCAAGGAATTTGGCGTCGGCGAGGTGCGTGCGCGAAGGATCGGCCTCGGCCTGACCCTCGCGGCCAGCCTCGTCGTCTGCTCGCCTGTGCGCGCCGAGGATCTCGCGGCCGCGCTCGCGAAAGCCTATCAGACCAACCCGGCGCTCAATGCCGAGCGCGCGCGCCAGCGCGCCACCGACGAGAACGTGCCGCAGGCGCTGGCCGGCTATCGTCCGCAACTGATCGCGAGCCTCGGCGCCGGCCTGCAGGCCGTGCGCAACCTGCTCCCCAACAACACGATCCAGACCGCGACATTGAAGCCCTGGACCATCGGCGTGACCGTCACGCAGACGCTGTTCAACGGCTTCCGCACCGCCAACAGCGTGCGCATGGCGGAGCTGCAGGTGCAGTCCGGCCGCGAGGCGCTGCGCAATGTCGGCCAGGGCGTGCTGCTCGACGCCGTCACCGCCTACACCAACGTGCTCGCCAACCAGTCGCTGGTCGAGGCACAACGCTCCAACGTCGCCTTCCTGCGCGAGACGCTCTCCGTCACGCAGCGCCGCCTCAATGCCGGCGACGTCACGCCGACCGACGCCTCGCAGGCCGAGGCGCGGCTGTCGCGCGGCCTGTCCGATCTCAACGCCGCCGAGGTCAACCTCGCCATCAGCCAGGCGACCTATGCCCAGGTCATCGGCATGGCGCCAGGCCAGCTGCGCGCGGCCGACCCGATCGATCGCCTGCTGCCGCGCAGCCGCGAGGACGCGATTGCGCTCGGCAACAAGGAAAATCCGGCCGTGGCTGCGGCGAGCTTCGACGTCGACGCGGCCTCGACCTCGATCAAGGTCGCCGAGGGCGCGCTGCTGCCGAGCGTGACCCTGCAGGGCGGTGTCAGCCGCAGCCGCGATTCGGATCAGACGCTGGGCACCTTCGGCACCGACCAGGCCTCGATCGTCGGCAGCGTCACCGCGCCGATCTATGACGGCGGCACGGCGGCGTCGCAGACCCGCCAGAGCAAGGAGCTCGCGGCGCAGAGCCGCCTCGTGCTCGACCAGGTCCGCAACCAGGCGCGCACCGCGGTGGTCAGCGCCTGGGTCGCCAATGAAGGCGCCAAGGTCGCCGTCAGCGCCTCCGAGGCCGAGGTGAAGGCCGCCACCGTCGCGCTGCAGGGCGTGTCGCGCGAGGCGCAAGGCGGCCAGCGCACCACGGTCGACGTGCTCAACTCGCAGGCCGACCTGATCCAGGCCAAGGCGCGGCTGATCGGCGCCCAGCGCGACCGCGTCATCGCCTCCTACACGCTGCTCAGCGCGGTCGGCCGGCTCGACGTCAAAAATCTCAATTTGAACACGCCGGACTACCTGCCCGAGGTTCACTACCATCAGGTGCGCGACGCCTGGCACGGGCTGCGCACGCCCTCGGGGCAGTAGCGCGGGACGAGACCCGCGCGAGCGCCGGCCTCATCCCATCCTGTCGATACGCCGCATGACATAAGCCGAAGATACTAATAGGCCTTGGGATCGCCGCTGTCGCTCGGATGCGCGAACGCCTTCTGCAGCGCGGATGTCATCGGGAAGTTGAAGTTGACGCCTTTCGGCGGCACCGGCGCCATGAACCATTTGGCGTACAAGGCCGCGATCTCCGGGCTCGTATAGAGCTTCGTGGCGGCGCGGTCGACGACGGCCTTGAAGGCCGGATCGTCCTTGCGCAGCATGATTCCATAGGGCTCCGGCATCGAGAACTGATCGGTCGAGATCACGAAGTCCGACGGCGTCTTCGCGCTGGCCACCAGGCCCGCGAGCAGGATGTCGTCCATCACATAGGCGTCGGCGCGACCGTTCTCGACCATCAGAAAACCTTCGGCATTGTCCTTGGCCGTCAGCACGTTCATGCCGAGCTGGCGCGCCGTGTTGGCCTCGAAGAGCTGCTTGATGTTGGTGGTGCCCGACGTCGAGGCGACGGTCTTGCCCTTGAGGTCGTCGATGGTCTTGAGGCCGCTCGCGGCCTTGGCGACGAAGCGGTTGGCGGTGAGGAAATAGGTCGGCGAGAACGACACCAGCCGCTGGCGCTCGATGTTGTTGGTGGTCGAGGCGCATTCGAGATCGATGGTGCCGTTGGCGATCAGCGGAATGCGGGTCGCCGACGACACCGGCGTCAGCTTCACCTCCAGCCTGTCGAGCGTCAGCGTCGCCTTGATCTCGTCGACGATCCTGTTGCAGATGTCGAGCGCGAAGCCGAGCGGCTTCTGGTTGTCGTCGATGTAGGAGAACGGCAGCGAGGTTTCGCGGTAGCCGATCGTGATCGCGCCGGTCTCCTTGATCTTCTGCAAGGTGCCGGTCAGCTCCTCCGCGAAGGCGGGTGCGGCCAGCACCGCTGCAACCAGAGCGTACGCGACGAGACGTGCCTTCTTCATGGGTTTCTCTTCCCGTTGGATGCGAGTTCCCTCGCAGAAGCAAGGACTGCGCCAGGGAAAGGCGTCTCGTCCACGAGGCCATCGAGGCCTCGTCCGTCAGGCGAACGATGTCCCCCCGGGCTGGCACCCCGCACCGATTCACCGCACAATGCGTGCACGTCAGGACGGAGGCGCGCATGCTGTTCATGGTGATCGAACGTTTCAAGGACCGCGATCCGATCCCGGTCTATCGCCGCGTCCGCGATCCCGGCATCACGTTTCCCGACGGGCTGAAATATCTCGGCAGCTGGATCGAACCCAATTTCGACCGCTGCTTCCAATTGATGGAATGCGACGACATCAGGCTGCTGCAGCAATGGATCCTGTCCAATGCCCGCGACACCGGCATGACCTTCGAGATCGTGCCGGTCGTGACCAGCGCCGAGACCCGCGAGGTGGTCGCGCCGTTTCTGGACGAGGCGTGAACGGCGGAGAAGTCCGCGTAGGGTGGGCAACGCAGCAGGCGGCTGCGTGCCCGCCGTCTTTCCACGAACTCATCAGCAGGACGGTGGGCACGGCGCCACGATGATCTCGAACGTGGAGACAGCGCGGCTGCGCCTTTGCGCACCCTACTGAATGCCCTACCCATCGAATGAAAACAGCTCGATCGGGTCGTTGAATCCGCGCACCGGGAATTCGCCGACGCGCTCGAGCGCGAACGGGCCTTCGACGAGCTCGGCGAAATCGCGCGACAGCAGCACCGGCCGGCCCACCTGCTTGGTCAGCGCCTCCATCCGCGAGGCCATGTTGACCGCGGGGCCGATGACGGTGAAATCCAGCCGGGTGCGCGAGCCGATATTGCCGTACATGACGTCGCCGACATGGACACCGATGCCGTAGTTCAGCGGCGCGCGGCCGGTCTCGCCGTTGCGCGCGTTCAGCTCGGTCATCGCCTTGCGGGCGCCGCTCACGGCGTGCAGCAGGTTGGCGCAGGCAGCGGGCTCGGTGAGCGGAAAGATCGCCAGCAGGCCGTCGCCGATGAACTTCAGGATCTCGCCGCCGTGCTGCGTGATCGGCTCCACCATGGCATCGAAATAGCTGTTGAGCAGATCGATGACGTCGTCGCGCGGCCAGTTATCGGAGATGCGGGTGAAGTCCCGGAGGTCGCAGATCATGATGGCGGCACGCACCGTGGTGCCGCTGCCGCGCCGGGTGGCGCCGGCCAGCACCATCTCGCCGGCATGCGGCCCGACATAGGTTTCGAGCAGGGTCCGCGCCAGGCGGTTCTTGACGCGGATCTCGCTGACCAGCGCCAGCACCGGCACGAGCCGCAACAGCGCATCGATGTGCGCCTGGTCGAAGCCGCCGCGCCGGTCGGTCGCGAAGGTGACGATGTGGCGCTTGCCCAGCGTGTGATACATCGGCCAGGCGACATAGTCGGTCAGGCCCTGCGCCCGCATCTCGTCATAGATCGCGTGCCGACGGCCGAGCTCGGGGTCGCGCGCGAGGTTCTCGCGGATCTCGTCGACGCCCTCATGGATTTCGCTGGCGGGACTGCCGATGTATTCCGAGCGCTCGCGGACGTCGTAGTCGACGCGGGCGATGTCGGCGCCCTGCATGCCGTCGCTCCACAGCATGCGCGCGCCGAGCCACTGCGGATGATTGATCTGGACGTGCAGCGAGGCCCGCTTCACCGGAATGCCGGCACGCTGCAGCCGGTTGCACATCTGCCCGAAGATGTTGTCGATGAAGCGCTCGTCGCGGGTGCCGTTGGTGAGCCAGTCCACGACCTCGTCGCCCAGGCGCGGGCCAGCGACGAGATGGGCGTCCGTTGCGGTCATGGCGGTCTCCTGGCGGCTTGGCGTCGCGGTCCAGGAGATGTCGTGCCGCAATGCGAAAGAGTCAATCGACGTCATCGCACCGCGGCCCACCCGGATGGGCAGGATGCGCCAGCTCCGCATCGGATCGGCGAGCCGGGACAGCCGAGACGCCTCGCGCAGATGGGGCGGATGCTGCACACCCGCCCCATCGGCTCACATCGCAGGATCAGAAGTGCACGACCGTCCGCAGCCCGAGCACCACCGCATTGCCGGTCTTCACGCCGGCGGCGTTGAAGCCGCGTCCGCCCGGATTGATGACATACTGGGCGTCGAACTTCAGGTTCATCCAGCCGGTCGCCTGCCAGCCATACCAGGCCTCGATCGGCACCTCGTTGCCGCCGGCATTCGGCGTCAGCGCCGCCGAGTTGACATGCGTCGTGCCGACCGCGAAGCCGACCTCGTCGTCGGGACGGAACGAGAAGGTGCCGGTGTGCTTGACGCCCCAGGAGATCTGGTAGTCCTGATACGAGGTGCGGTGATCGGCGACGCTGGTGTTGAGGAAGGTGTACCAGCCCTGCGCCTTGGGACCCTCGACCGTCAGCCGCTGCAGGATCGATTCATAGAAGCCGTAGCGGCCGCGCTGGCTGCTGAGATTCTGATCTCCCACGCCGGGACCACCGGGGACGACGGCGACGATGCCGGGCAAGCCGCCATCGATCGTCGACGCGCTGTCATACCAGCCGCCGAAGCGCCAGGTGCCGTTCAGCGGACCACTCGGCTCCCACACCACTTCCACCGGCACCAGCACGCCCGAGGCGGGAGTGGAGCGCGGAATGCCCGGCGCGAGGTAGACGCCGGCGTCCGACGTCGTCAGATAGTTCGGATTGGCGTCGTAGACGCCGACCGACAGCTTCCATTCCTTGGTGAAGTTGTAGTGCACGACGCCGGCCCACTGGCTCACCGGCCAGTTGTAGATGTAGCCGCCCTGGATGTTGCCCGGCTGGCCGCCGCAGAAGGTCAGGTTGATGAACTCGCACTGGCCGAAGAAGAAGTCGGAGCCGACCGGCAGCCGGCCGCCCTTGAGCACGAGGCGGTCGTCGAACAGCTTCTGCTGATAGTAGAATTCGGTGAGGCGCAGGATGTTGCCGCGGCCGAACACCTCGTTGGTCAGTTGCAGCGCCGGAATGCCGGCCTCGCTGTTGAGATTCTTGCCGAAGCGATCGACCAGCGTCACGCCGATCATGCCGCCCTGGATGCCGGCGAGCTTGGCCATGTCGAACTTGGCTTCGAACCACAATTGCCCGGCATTGGCCGCGGTGTTGCGCGAGCCACCCGACAGATTGGTGACGGCTTCGTCGCCGAGCGTGAGCGCGAGCGAGATGCCCTGCTCCTTCAGCCTGGTCCGGCCGAGATCGCCGAACAGATACGGCCGCATCCAGAAATCATCGACACCCGCATAGGGAATCGGCGGCGCCTTCATCGGCAGATCGGCCGCGACCGCACCACCGCCACCCAACAAACAAGACAAGGCAATCCCTACGCCGCACATGCGCGCGGTCGTCGCAAACCCACTCATTTTTCCTGCTCCTCGCAGCGTCCCCAGGCTCTGGATGTTGTTCTGTCGCGTCCGGCCCAGAGCCTTCGTCCCGGCACGCGCTTCCCCACGGCTCAACCCCGGCCGCCGCTCATTCGAGGAGCGATTTCGTCAACCTGAGATTGGATGGCAATCCTAGCAAGCACCAGGGCGCCCTTGAATAGTCATATTATATTTTGGAGTCGGTATAACCGTAACTGTGACACGAGTGTCACATCCCGCATTGCGGAATAAGGCTTACGTCAATTCCACCCCGGCGACCCCTGAGGAGCCAATTCCAAGAGCGATCAGATCTGCGCGCGGGCACGCGCGATCCATCCGCGAGCAGGACATCAATCCGGCCGTCGAAATAGCGTTCGGAGTTGATCTCAGCTCCAAGCTCCATCACCTGCGCCGCGGCACGCGCCGCATGCATCACGCCCGCACCGCGCTTCGGAAGGCCGCCACGAGGGCATCGAGCGCCGCGCGCGCCCGGCCATCCCTCACCCGCGTGTGCAGCACGACCGGCAGCCGGGGCAGCTCCGGCAATCCGAGCCTTGCGCCGACATCGACCGCGCCCGATGGCAGCATGCGCGGCGCGAGCGCGGCAACGCCGAGCCCGGCCGTGACGGCCGCGACGACCGCCGCAACGCCGCCGCCGACGAAGATTTCGGCCCAGGACACGCCGGCCGCATCGAGATGCTGCGCGGCCATCGCGCGCACGCCGCACGGCTCGGCCATGGTCGCGACCGGCAACGGCTCGCCCGCGCGCGGCTCCCAATCCGGGCCAGCGAACCAGCCGAACTTCTCCTCGGCCACGAGGTCGCCATCGCTGCGTCCGGCATGCAGGCGGACGATCACCGCCTCGAGCTCGCGCCGGTCGTAGCTCTGCAGCAGGTCGGCCGACGATCCGATGCGGATCTCGACCACGAGATGCGGATCATGATCGTTCATGCGCGCGATCAGCGCCGGCAGCTCCGGCCCGGCGACATGGTCGCTGATGCCGATGATCAGGCGCTGCCGCACGCCGGCGAACACCGCGAGCGCGCGGTCATGCGCTGCCAGCAGCTGACGGGCAGGATCGAGGAAGACCCTGCCTCGCTCCGAGAGCTGCACATGACGCGGCGTGCGCTCGATCAGCCGGCACCCCAGCCGGTTCTCGAGCCGCCGCAGCTTCAGGCTGATCGCGGCCTGGGTCGTCTGCATCGCCTCGGCGGCACGGGTGAAGCTGCCGAGCTCGGCGATACGGACGAAGGCCTGGACCTCGTCCAGGTCGAGCGGGTGTTCGGTCATTTCCAGCCATTATGACTGATATCTCGATCCCCAGCATACCCGAACCGCATCGCCGCATCTAACCTCTCAGCCGACATCACGGATGAAAGGACCAGGGATGCCGCTGCTTCACATCTCGCTGCGCGCGGGCAAGCCGGAGGCCTACCGGCAGGCGATCTTCGACAGCCTCTACCAGGCGATGCGCGAGGCGCTCGACGTGCCGGAGGACGATCAGTTCATGACCATCACCGAGCACGATCCTTCCAACTTCCGCTATGGCAACGCCTTCGGCATCAACCGCAGCGACGATCTCGTCTACATCCAGATCACCGTCTTCAACACCCGCACGCGAGAGCAGAAGAAGGCGCTGTTCCGACGCATCGCCGACCTGCTCGGGGACAGCCCCGGCATCAGGCCGGAGGACCTGTTCATGACCATCCTCGACGCCGCCAAGGAGAACTGGTCGGTCGGCCACGGCCTCGCGCAATTTGCGTGAGGCGATCGGTGGCGAGCGGCTCGCCTGGAAGCACGATGTCTGCGCGCGTCATTGCGAGCGCAGCGACGCAATCCAGAATCCTTCGGAGAGACAGTTTGGAATGCTTCGCTTGCGCTCGCAATGACAAGGACAGAGCGCGTCGTACGTCCTAGCGAGGCTGCGCATCTTGAATGAAGGCATTCCACTCATCGCGAACGACGCCCCGAAGCAGACCAGAAGGGATCGTGCCCACGTTTGCTCGCCCAAGATAATTGGGCGGTGGGCCGCATGTCTCGATGAAGAAGTTGACGGCGTCGCCTGCCTGTGCAGGCATCGACGTTTACGCCGTTGGCAGCAGCGCGTGCCCCGGCTGACCGCAGTTGTTGATCGATGCGGGCCCCTCTGCTCCTCTATGCTCGTACTGCTCCCGAGACGAGTCACGCTGCGTGAAAGTCCCCGAACCCGAGCTGTCGAACGAACGATGGGCCAGCCTCCGCGGCGGCTATCGCGTCCATTATGATCCGCGACCGGCATTGCACCGCCTCGCTCAAGGCGATGTATCCGCCTGGGACGAACTCTGGAACGAATTGCACCATCAAGGCGACATCGGCGAAGCATCCTTCGCCGCCGTGCCCTGTCTGGTCCGAATCCACGAACGTCGCGGCGGTGCTGACTGGAACATGTACGGCATCATCGCAACGATCGAACTCGCACGCGACAGGGTCGGCAATCCACCGATCCCACCGGATCTTCAGCCGAGCTATAGCGCCGCCTGGGCACACCTCGTCGACATGGGACTGCGGGAATTGGCTACGACCGGGGACCCCATGCTGGTCAATGGCATCCTCGGCGTCGTCGCGATCGCGAAGGGACAGCGCACGCTCGGCCGGATCGCGGCCCATTTCACGGAAGACGAGCGGATCGCTATACTGGCCGGCATGTAGTGACCGTATGGGCGGCCGGCGCATCACTCATCCTCTACAGGCGCGATCGAGCACCGCCCGCCTGCTAACGCCTCTCTCCCCCTCATCATTCCGGGGCGCGCGGAAGGCAGCGAGCTCGGCGCGCGCCGGCCTCGTGCCGAAAGCGCGAGCCCGGAATCCATGCCCACCGATGCGTGAGATGAAAAAAACACCGGCAGCCTGACCTCCAGCAATGAAACTACGACCTCCTTGCCGGCCCGACCTCAGCGTTGAACCTGGACTTTCGTCCCATGACATCGAGTAACACATCACCTTCGGTGATCTCGTACCCCCACGGCGGCTCGACGAAGGTGGACCAGAGCTTCCGCCCATCGACATGCCAAGCGGCCAACTCGAGTTCAGCCGACATCAGGACGAGTTCGCCGTGCTGCCGCCATCTCCAGAATCCACAATCTGCGGTGTCCTCCCAAAGGCGTCGAAGAGGCAACAGTTTGTAGGCGAGGAGCGTCGTTCCTGCACCGATGAAAACGATATCTCGATCCGGGATGAGCAGGATGCCTGGGTAGAAGAAGGACTTAGGACCTGGATCGAAACGCAGAGAAACAACCAATTCCGGCCAGGACGAAGAATCTCGACCCACGGCAACGAACAATGGAGTTCCGTCCGTTGAACGAATCCCCAGGTCATCGTTGAGAACCGCGTGTTCGACGTAACTGTTGTAAATCCAAGGCAGCACCCCCACGCAAGCGCAGACCGCGTAGCGATCGCAGAAGAAACTCAATTCAGACATGCGTCACGTCCCTCAACTAGGGCCTCGGTAGTCATGGGCCGAGACTCGAATCTCCACCACTGTCGTCCGGCACTTCTGTGTTGCCCGCCGCCGCGATCGTTTGGCGCGTCACTGTGTGCTCCAATTTGATTTGCCCGACGAGGCTGGGCAAGAATCCGAATTAGGGGGGTGAGAGGGCTCGGCGCGGTGCAATTTCGAGCCAT